>NZ_LGRP01000015.1:0-146662 GCF_001636635.1 Paenibacillus sp. O199 | reverse complement strand
GGGTGTCGAAGGTTCGAGCCCTTCATGACTCATCTTTTGAAAAAGAGTGATTGATCATTAATTTGATTAATCACTCTTTTTTGTTATAGATAAATAAATTAATAATATGGAAACTCTGATAAAGACTGAAAAGGCGATGCTGCGCAAGATATGATAAAATAATAGAAAAAAAGCAGAGTGGTGGCGTTCATTATATGAAGCTCATACCTGATCTAAAAAAACAAATCGAAGCAATTATAGGTACTACATTGGACGAATCCGTGATAACTATAGAAGAATGGAATCAATATGGATTGAGCTCAGCTCACCGTAGAACTGTTCCAGTGGCTCATAATACTCTTACAAAAGAGGCCGAAGGTTTCTTACGTGATGATGAGATGATGGATGGTTTAGCAAAGGATGTAAGCAGTTGGCGTACAGAAGACCAAATATATTTTAAAATCGGGATGAACGAGGAAGAAGGTACTGTTTTATATTGGGGATGCTCTGTTGATGCCGTTACGCTCGAAGTACAGCGTTTAATTGAACTTCTCATTACTAGTCATAGGGAATCGTTAGATGAAGAACAGCCTGTGATATATGAAAACGATAGAGAACAACAGCTTGCTGAATTGGGACAGTGGCTTCGGAAACAGGTTGAGCAAAGAGTTCAGCAGGAACCTATTCCGGATCATTTTTCATTGGATGGAGAATTGAACACAGAGAAAATCCCATTTTTGCTGCAATGTGAGACACCTGATGCTCATCGTATTCGTTCGAAGGAATTGAACAAGTTACTCGAAAGTTACTTCGGTGAAGAGATTATACTGATTCCTGTGGGAGCGCAGGAGTGGGTGTTTCTGGGTGATGAACAGATTGTCACAGGCGAAGCTGAAGAGGATACGACGGAAGCCAGAAAAGATTTATTGAATGCCTTCTGTCAGGGGCTCTATGAATTGGTAGCCAGTGAATGGGCGGGTGTATTTCATTTGTCCGCATCCTTACCGTGTATCCCTGCAAAACAGCTATCTTCTGTCACGGCACTTCTTCAAGAGAGTGTTCACTTGGGCAGAGCTTTCCATGTCGTGCAACACATTCATCTTCCTTGGGATCTGCACCTTGAGCGTTTGGTAGATAGTATTCCTGTGCAACAGCGACTTCGTTTTATACAGGAAACGGGGAAAGGCACTGTGTTGTTTAGTGATAGTGAAACACTGGCTACACTGGAGACCTTCTTCAATCTCGATTGTAATGTCAGCGAGACGGCAAAGCGACTCTTTATTCATCGAAATACCTTGGTATATCGTTTGGATAAGATCAAACAGGAGATTGGATATGATGTTAGAAACTTCGAAAGTGCTGTTCTGGTGCGACTTTTATTGCTTATGTACAAAGTGACGAAAAAGCTTTGATATTTTTGTGCAGTTTGCGAATAGTCAAACATCATGCAAATGGGTTAATATAAAACTACAAAATGTATTCGATTACAAAATGATCTCTGAGGAGGCAACAATCATGGCTGGTGTACGTTTAGAGCATATTTTCAAAAAATACCCGGGTTCTGATAAAGCAACAGTAGTTGATATTAACCTGGACATTAAAGATAAAGAGTTTCTGGTACTGGTAGGTCCGTCCGGTTGTGGTAAATCAACAACACTGCGTATGATCGCAGGCCTTGAGGAAATTTCTGAAGGTAAACTCTATATCGGTGACCGCGTCGTTAATGATGTTGCTCCTAAAGACCGCGATATCGCGATGGTATTCCAATCCTATGCCTTGTATCCGCATATGAGCGTATACCAAAACATGGCGTTTGGTCTGAAATTGCGTAAAGTGAAAAAAGATGAGATCGACAAACGTGTACGTGAAGCAGCTAGAATCCTGGATATCGAGCATTTGCTTGAGCGTAAACCTAAGGCATTGTCCGGTGGTCAACGTCAGCGTGTCGCTCTGGGACGTGCGATCGTCCGTGATCCACAAGTGTTCTTGATGGATGAGCCTCTCTCCAACTTGGATGCAAAATTGCGTGGTCAAATGCGTGCTGAGATCACTAAACTTGCGAAACGTTTGGAAACAACCGTTATCTACGTAACGCATGACCAGATCGAAGCAATGACAATGGGTGATCGAATCGTTGTTATGAAGGATGGTATCATCCAACAAGCTGCTTCTCCGGAAGAGCTTTACAACCTCCCTGCTAATCTGTTCGTAGCTGGTTTCATCGGTTCCCCGACAATGAACTTTATCTCGGGTAAATTGGCTGAGCAAGGTGCTAGCATGCATTTCGTAGCTCCTGGTGTGGACGTTGAAATCCCACAAGGTAAAGCACAAGTGCTGAAATCAAGAGGATACATTGGTAAAGAAGTCATTCTGGGTGTTCGTCCAGAAGACATTCACGAAGAGCCAGTATTCCTGGAAGCATCCCCGAACTCTGTATTCTCTACACACGTAGACGTAACAGAGAACCTGGGTCACGAAATGCTCCTCTACTTGAGCGGTGTAGGTAACGACACTACAATCGCACGTGTAGACGGACGTTCCAACACTCGTGATGGTTCTACAGTTAAAATGGCAATTGACATGAACAAAGTTCATATCTTTGACAAAGAGACTGAAGCAAACGTTCTTCTTCAAGACTAATAGTACTGAGATTCATCGGTAACGATAGAATCTATCAGTTAACGCAATCATACATTGTAATCTGAGCCCCTTCCGTTATTGCTGGAAGGGGCTTTTTTACTCATACACGGGTGGAAGCCAAGATTGCATTCATCCCGGAATTCATTTAAGATTATTTGAAGGTTAGATGCTGTAACAAACAACATGAATGCGCTATTAATGCAATGGAATGACGCTAATGCTGATGTACATAGAGGGCAGCGAATGCTGAAAGGAAGAGACAAATGGCGAAAAAAGTGAAAGTATCTGAATTGGTACAACAATTCCAGTTGGAGGTTGTTTCTGGATCTCACGGACTGAAGAGAGTCATTACTGTAGACGATTTGAACCGTCCTGGCCTGGAAATGGCCGGTTATTTTGAATATCATCCACAAGAACGGGTACAGCTGCTTGGTAGAACAGAGCTGGCCTTTTTTGCAATGTTGCCAGAAGATGAGCGCCGTGATCGGATGCAGCGCCTTTGTACGGAAGAAACGCCATGTATTGTAGTAACCCGTGGACTTGAAGTGCCACAGGAACTGATTGACATCAGTGAAGAACAGAACCTTGCTGTGCTTCGCAGCAACATGGCTACAACGATTCTGTCCAGCCGGATTACTGGATTTCTGGAGAAGAAACTGGCGCCTACAGCAACGATTCACGGTGTACTCTGTGATGTGTATGGAGTAGGGATGTTAATCACCGGAAGCAGTGGCATTGGTAAGAGTGAAACTGCACTGGAACTGGTAAAACGTGGTCACCGATTGATCGCCGATGATGCGGTAGAAATTCGTCAGACATCAGACTTCCAGCTGCACGGAACTGCGCCAGAATTGATCCGTCACCTGCTTGAGATCCGTGGTGTCGGGATCATCAACGTAATGACATTGTTCGGTGCGGGTGCGGTTCGTAATAACAAACGGATTACACTGGTTGTTCGTCTGGAAGCTTGGCAGCAGGATAAACAATATGATCGTCTTGGCCTGGATGAAGAGACGACACGCATCATTGACACAGATGTACCGCTTGTAACGATTCCTGTTCGTCCGGGGCGGAACTTGGCTGTTATCATTGAAGTAGCGGGAATGAACTATCGCTTGAAACAGATGGGGCTGAATGCTGCGTTGCAATTTACGAACAAGCTGACAGCAACGATCTCTGAAGATATGGAAGACATGGACTAAGAAGAGAAGGATCTATTATATGATTAAAGGCCAATTGTTGATGTGTTTTACTCCTTTATAGAGCGTTGGAGACATACAGCAGTTGGTCATGCTTGTGAATGAGTCAATTTATAGGAGTGTGAATGAATGGATACATTATTACTGTTGAACCCGATAGCGTTCTCCATCGGAGCGTTAAAGGTTCACTGGTACGGGCTTATTCTCGGTACAGCGGCACTTGTAGGTTTGCTGCTCGTCATCCGGGAAGGCAAACGATATAACATTCCGCAGGAAGTGTTCATGGACATGGTTCTGCTTGGTGTGCCTTCTGCCATTATCGGTGCCCGCATATACTACGTGGCATTTCGATGGGACGATTATAAGGATAATTTCTGGGATGTCTTTAAAATATGGAATGGTGGTATCGCCATATATGGCGCACTGATTGGTGCGATCATATGTGCAGTCATTTTCTTCCGTCGTAAAGGGTATAATTTCTGGCGTATGGCCGACATCTGTGCACCTGGATTGATCGTTGGACAAATGATCGGACGCTGGGGTAACTTTGTAAATCAGGAGGCCTATGGCGGTCCTGTAGAAGAATCATTTTTGAGAGACAAGCTTCATTTGCCAGACTTTATCGTTAATCAGATGAACGTGGAAGGTGTATTCCATCATCCTGCATTTTTGTATGAATCGATGTGGAGTCTTGTTGGTCTGATCATCTTGCTGGTGCTTCGTCGTCAGAAGTTCTTGCGTGCTGGTGAGCTGTTTATGTCCTATTTTATCTGGTACTCAATCGGTCGATTCTTTATCGAAGCGCTGCGTACCGACAGTCTGGGATTCCAGGCTCCGCAATGGGTTGCCTCCATGGTTAATGGATTATGGTCACCGATGACAGCTATGGGCTTCGAGCAAGGATATCTTGATCCAGCCTACGGTAACGTAAGAATTTCGCAGCTGCTGGCTATTGGGATCATTGTTGTTGCGGTAGTCTTCATCGTCGTGAGAAGAATGACAGGCAAGGCAGATGTACGTTATAGCGATCCGATTGTATCTTCCAAGGTTCCTTCAGAATCATCGGATGATATGGTGCAAACAGGCCCGGTTGCAGGCAAAGAGGACACGGTAACTCCAGTCTCGACCAAAGAGGATCTGAAGCAAGCTGAAGAGAAAAAGGAGTAATGCAACATGATTGACACGGTTTTGTTTGATCTGGATGGAACGATTATCGACACGAATGAACTAATTATTAACTCTTTCCTTCATGTAATGGAGGATTTGCAGTTATCTACCCCTTGGACACGCGAACAGATCATTCCTCATATGGGAGGAACACTGGAGAATCAGATGCGTACGTTTTCTGGGAAAGAGGATGTTGCGGAGTATGTCAAAGGATATCGGGCGTACAACGACGTTCATCATGAGGCGATGGTTCAGCCGTTTCCTCACGTGATTGAGGTTGTTGAGGCTCTTCATGAGGCAGGAATTGTGATGGGTGTTGTCACGACGAAGATTCGTCCATCTACTCTTAAAGTGCTGGAGCGTTTTGACCTGTTGAAGTATATGAAATCGATTGTAACAGTTACCGATGTAACCAATCCCAAACCGCATGCTGAACCGGTGCTAAAGGCGATCGAAGAGTTGGGTGCAGATCCGTCCAAAACATTGATGGTGGGTGACAGCCCTGTCGATATTCAATCGGCACAGAACGCGGGTGCGCTTGCGGCAGGCGTAGCCTGGTCCCTTAAGGGAGAGGCCGTATTGAGCGGCTATAACCCGGATTACATTTTGCACGACATGAAGGACTTGCTTAAGCTGATTGAAACGGAACGTTCATGAGAAAAGTAACCCGCTATCCCGTAGAAGGTCATAACGCACTTTGGCATATCTACAAGACAGTGAGTCCGTGGAAAGGCGTGCGTAATTTTATCTGGATTCAGTTGTCACGGTACTGCCCGATTCTATCGGTCAAGAACTGGATCTATCGTCGCATGCTTGGCATGAAGGTGGGTAAACATACGGCATTTGGTTTGATGGTGATGGTTGATGTGTTCTTTCCGGAGAAAATTACGGTGGGCGAAAATTCCGTGATTGGTTACAACACCACGATCCTGGCTCACGAGTATCTTATTAAAGAGTACAGACTCGGTGAGGTGATTATTGGGGAAAATGTACTGATCGGTGCTAATTCAACCATCCTGCCGGGTGTGACCATCGGAGACGGTGCGGTTGTAGCTGCAGGAGCAGTTGTTCATAAGGATGTAGCTCCGGGAGCTTTTGTTGGTGGGAATCCACTTCGTGATCTGTCTCGCTCGAATGCATCAGCGGAGGATATTGTCATAAAGGCTGATGAGTAATGATTTTGGGAGACGGCCGAGACGGCCTACGGATATATCTGCAAAAGATCATCGCAAAGAATACACGGACGAAAATTAACCTGAATGGGTTCAGTCAGGGGAAGAGCAATAAGTCGAATTGACTGGAGTAAGGAAGCTGCTGATGGCAGCTTTTTTCGTATACAAATAGTTAGACTCATGTTCAGCATTGGGATCAAAATGGAGGATAGTACAAGCCCCCCAAAGGGGCTGTATTGTTGACGATGGATAGTCATTCATGTTATCATATCCCATATCCTTTAGTTTGTTAGCACTTTACCATGTTAAAGAAAAGGGACAAAAGTTAAGTATAGTTAAGCAGAAATGAAGAACACTTACTAAACATTTTCTGAAGGCTGCCTGGTAGCAACAATAAAAATTCAGGTTACAAGATAGAATGGGGATTTACACTACATAAATCCTGTTGAAATAGAACGTCTACCAATCTTAAATTACTGACTCGGGGTGAATAATACCAATGTCCAAACCAAAAGGCTTTGAAAAACCGACAGGTTTTCGTGACTATACACCACATGTGGTGACCAAGCTGCGAACCATTGAGCGGAATGTACTGGAATGCATGGAACGCTGGGGTTACCGTCAAATCATTACGCCAACGATTGAATACTACGATACCGTAGGTGTAGCTAGTTCCACATCGGATCGCAAGCTGTTTAAATTATTGAACAGTCGCGGGACTACGCTGGTGCTAAGATCAGATTTGACAGCTCCGATTGCACGGGTGGTCTCTTCTCTATTAAAGGATGAGAAGCTTCCTCTGCGTTTGTCCTATCATGCGAATGTGTTTCGTTCCATTGAAGAGGAAGCAGGACGTGAGGCGGAATTTTTCCAGACAGGTGTAGAGCTTGTCGGTGATGATTCGCCAGAAGCAGATGCAGAAGTTGTAGCACTTGCGATTGCTTCTTTGCAGGCAGCGGGTGTGTCTTCCTTTAAAATTGCGATGGGTCATATGGGATTTCTGAACGGGTTACTGGAAGAAGTCATTCCGGGTCAAACGGTACAACAGGAACAGTTGAAAGAAGGATTGCTGGGACGTGATTATGTCGGCTATCGCCAATCCATTGAAGCATTGAATCTGGAACCGAAACTGAAGGAGCAGCTTGAAGCTATTTTGCGTCTGCGTGGCGGTAAAGAAGTATGTACACACGCAGCAGAGCTGAGTTCAAGTACTGAAGCAGCACAGTCCATTGCACATCTCTGTGCAGTATTCGAAGTGTTGGAAGCGTACGGTGTTTCTGAGCATGTGCTGATTGATCTGACGATGATTGGTAATTTCTCCTATTATACAGGCATGACGTTTGAAGGGTATGCGGCAGAGCTTGGATCCCCGGTATGCAGTGGCGGACGATATGATAATCTGTTACAGCAGTTTGGCCGTTCATTACCGGCTACAGGATTTGCACTCAAAACAAACCGTATTATCGATGGTGTTCATGGAATTACGATGGAAGAGAAGAAGCCTGTACTTATTCAATATACTTCGGAACACCGGGCTGAGGCTCTAACAGAGGCGGCGAGACTACGCAGCATTGGTCAGAATGTAGTAACATACCTCCTTCCTAAAGATGGGGCAGAGGCTCTAACAGGCAACAAGTCAATCCAGGCTGAGCAGGTTATCACGTACGGATCTGAAAATGGAGGGGGACGCTAAGATGTCGGATATTTTGAAGGTAGCTATGCCGAAGGGCCGAATCTATAAGAAAGCCTCCAAACTGTTCCGTGAAGCAGGGCTTGATATTCCGGAAGACGTGGACGATACGCGCAAGCTGGTCATCGAAGTGCCGGAAGCGGGGATGGAGTTCATCATGGCGAAGCCCGTAGACGTGCCAACGTATGTGGAGTATGGAGTAGCGGATATTGGCATAGTGGGTAAAGACGTTCTGCTTGAGGAAAATCGGGACGTATACGAATTGTTGAACTTGGGTATCGCCCAGTGCCGCATGTCTGTTATTGGACTACCGGACTGGACACCTGGCATTCAGCAGCGAGTGGCAACAAAGTACCCGAGAATCGCTTCCCAATATTTCCGCGAGCAAGGACAGCAGGTGGAAGTAATCAAACTGAACGGGTCCATCGAACTGGCGCCGCTGATCGGTCTGGCAGATCGAATCGTCGATCTGGTGGAGACTGGTCAGACGTTGCGTGAGAATGGACTCGTGGAGATGACGGGTATTCTGGATATCACAAGCCGCCTTATTGCCAATCGGGTCAGTTATCGGATGAAGAATGCACGGATTCAAGCATTATGCGATGCTCTCCAACAGGTCATTCCAGCCTCGAATGAGGTGTCTTCGGGGATCTTTCGGGGATAAATCTAGCATGTAAGATGGAGCAGAAGTAACTAATCGATGATTGATCATATAGCATAAACGGATATTAGAGGTATCACAGGTTATACAGGGATAGGGAGGTTGTACTCATGAAAATTGTACCTGCACGGGAGTTTGATTTGAAGCGGGAAGTGGAATACGGTACACCTGAGCAAAATGAAGCGGTACGGCGCATTGTCAGCGACATTCGCCGGGAAGGAGATGCGGCACTGTTGCGTTACACAGAGCAGCTGGATCGCACGAAGCTGACGGCTGCGGAGCTTCGCGTGCCGCAGGAAGAGCTGCAAGCAGCCTATGCAGCTGTGGAGCCTTCCTTCGTGACGGCGATCCGTCAGGCCGCCGCTAACATTCGTGCGTTTCATGAGAAGCAGAAGCGCAACTCATGGATGGATTGGCAGCCGGACGGCAGTCTGCTGGGCCAGGTAATCCGACCGCTGAAGCGGGTCGGCGTTTATGTACCTGGCGGCAAAGCAGCGTACCCTTCGTCGGTGCTGATGAATGTGATTCCGGCACAGGTGGCTGGCGTGCCGGAGATTGTTTTGGTGACGCCGCCGTCAACAAATGGCGGTGAAGGTATTAACCCGTACATTCTCGTGGCTGCTGCGGAAGCAGGCGTGAGCGAAATGTACCGGGTTGGCGGCGCTCAGGCAATCGCCGCCCTCGCTTACGGCACGGAGAGTATTGCCCCGGTCGACAAGATCTGTGGACCGGGCAATATTTACGTGGCGCTCGCGAAGCGCGAGGTTTATGGCGCAGTCGATATCGATAGTATCGCTGGGCCGAGTGAGATTGTGGTACTCGCCGATGATACGGCGAATCCGGTGTATGTCGCCGCCGACCTGTTGTCGCAGGCGGAGCATGACGAGATGGCATCGGCCATTCTCGTCACAACCTCGGCCGTGCTGGCGGAAGCCGTGCAGGCCGAAGTGCGGCAGCAGCTAGAAGTGCTGCCGCGGCGCGATATCGCTGCTGCTTCCGTGGAGCAGCATGGCGCGATTATTGTGGTCGACTCCATCGATGAGGGAATCGATGTGGTGAACCGGCTCGCACCGGAGCATCTGGAGATCATGGTGCAGGAGCCCATGGCTTACGCTGGCCGGATCGAGAATGCCGGAGCGATCTTCCTCGGCCCGTATAGCTCGGAGCCGGTAGGGGATTATTTTGCGGGACCGAATCATATTATTCCGACAAATGGAACGGCACGATTCAGCTCACCTGTGGATGTGGATGATTTTATCAAAAAATCAAGTTTGATCTATTACAGCAAGGAAGCGTTGCTCCAAAATGGAGCGGCTATTATAGAGCTGGCCCGGCATGAAGGGCTCGAAGGACACGCCCGTGCGATCGCTGTACGGTTAGAACAGGAAGGAAAGGCGGAATCGGATAATGGATAAGCAGAATAATGGTTTGGACCTTCAGAATAAGGGTGCTGTACGTCAGGCAGAGGTAGACCGCAAAACAAATGAAACGAACATTCAGCTTTCTTTTGCCGTAGATGGAACCGGGCAATCCGAGATTGAAACGGACGTACCTTTCCTGAATCATATGCTCGATCTGTTCACAAAGCATGGACAATTCGATCTGAACGTACAGGCGCGCGGCGATGTTGATATTGATGACCACCACACGGTGGAGGATATCGGGATCTGTCTGGGACAGACCCTTCGTGAAGCATTGGGTGACAAGCGGGGCATCAAACGTTATGCGAGTGTTTTTGTGCCTATGGATGAGGCTCTCGCTCAGGTAGTCATCGATGTCAGCAACCGCCCTCACTTTGAGTACCGCGCACAATACCCGTCTCAGCAAGTGGGCAGCTTCTCAACCGAGCTGGTACATGAGTTCCTGTGGAAACTGGCGCTGGAAGCGCGCATTACATTGCACGTTATCGTGCACTACGGACAAAATACGCACCACATGATCGAGGCGATCTTCAAAGCACTGGGACGTGCATTGGATGAGGCAACAACGATTGATCCACGTGTAACGGGTGTGCCTTCCACGAAGGGAGTGCTGTAGACGATGGCGATTGCAATTGTCGATTATGGTATGGGGAACCTGCACAGCGTCGGCAAAGCGGTCGAACGTCTTGGCTACGAAGCGCTGGTCACAGGTGACCGGGATGCGATTCTTGGTGCAGATGGTGTGATTTTGCCAGGTGTAGGTGCATTTGGCGATGCCATGGTGCACTTGCGAGAGAGTGGATTGGACGCTGTGGTGAAGGAAGCGGCAGCTGGACCAACACCGCTGCTCGGCATCTGTCTGGGCATGCAGCTGTTGTTCAGCTCAAGTGAGGAGCATGGCGAGCATGAAGGATTGAATATTATGCCGGGTAAAGTGGTGCGATTCGCACCGGGAGAATTAAAGGTTCCACATATGGGCTGGAATCGTTTGGAGTTCCTGCACCCGGAAAATCCGCTATTCGCGGGACTTGAGGCAAGTCATGTCTATTTTGTCCATTCATATCATGCACGTACGGACGTAGAGAGCGATCTATTGGCAGTAACGGATTACGGACATCCGGTTACGGCGATTGTTGGCAGAGGCTCCAATTTCGGTATGCAGTTCCACCCGGAGAAGAGCGGAGAGCTGGGTATGAAGCTGCTTGGAAACTTCCTGGCGTTGACTGGATCGAAGGCGTAATCATAATCAGCGATCATATGATTTTTTAATTCCATCCTTATAAAATAATACGTAGCTAATCTTATATAGAGCACAAATATGAATATATTCAGGAGGCCTTGTATGTCATCTTTTATCATATATCCGGCAATTGATATCCGGGACGGCAAATGTGTAAGACTTGTGCAGGGAGATTACAATCAGGAGACGGTTTATAACGATGACCCGGTTCAAGTTGCTCTTTCCTGGGAGAAGCAAGGTGGTACATACGTTCATCTGGTGGATCTGGACGGTGCAAAAGCAGGTCATCCCGTGAATGATGAGCTGATCGGGCGTATTGCTTCGGCCGTGAACGTGCCTGTTCAGGTAGGTGGAGGTCTTCGTACAGTGGCTGATGTAGAACGTTTGTTGGGCCTCGGCGTAAGTCGTCTTATTATCGGGACAGCCGCTATTGAAGATCGCGCTTTTACAGAAGAAGTACTGGGGCGTTACGGAGATAAAGTAGCTATTGGTATCGATGCACGCAATGGATATGTGGCGACACGTGGATGGCTGGAGACATCGGAAGTTCAGGCCGAGGTACTTGCGAAGGAACTGGCGGCATTTGGTGCCGAAACCTTCATCTTCACAGACATCTCCCGTGATGGCATGATGCAGGGTCCTAACGTGGAAGCGATCGTGTCTCTTGCGAAGGCGAGTGGCCGTACGGTGATTGCTTCCGGGGGAGTTAGTGTCATGGATGATCTGCTTCGTTTAAGCAAGCATGCGGAAGATGGTGTCGGAGGAGCAATCGTAGGTAAAGCGCTGTATACTGGTAGTATTGATCTTTCCGAAGCGGTACGTGCGGTAAATAAATAATAGCGATACTATATAGGCTCAAATAAACATTGGCACGATAACGGAGAGGACAGAAATAACCTGAAGAAGTGAAACGTTCGCCTTTATCCCCGGATTTTCCCTTTAAAAAAGGATCAAAAAATCTGGGGATAACAGCGCTCGTAAGGTTGTTCTATCATCGGAGTGGCTAGTGTGAATATTCTAAGTTGAACTTATACAGGTATGCGATCATCAGGAGAGAGGAAGAGGAGCATGCTGGCAAAAAGAATCATTCCTTGTCTGGACGTGAAGGACGGCCGGGTTGTCAAAGGCGTTAACTTCGTCAATCTCCGCGATGCGGGTGATCCGGTGGAGCTGGCGGCGCTGTATGACCGCGAGGGTGCGGACGAACTGGTGTTTCTCGATATCTCCGCTTCGGTGGAAGGCCGCGAAACGATGGAAGAAGTAGTGCGGCAAACCGCAGGCGAGATCGCCATTCCTTTTACCGTAGGTGGAGGGATCTCCAAGGTGGAAGACATGAAGCGCATTCTGCGTGCAGGAGCGGACAAGATTGCGGTAAATACGGCAGCTGTGCTTAATCCTCAGCTGATTGCAGACGGAGCACGCCGCTTTGGTTCCCAGTGTATCGTCGTTGCAATAGACGCCAAGTATAATGAGGCTTGGGGCGAATGGGAAGTGTACACGCATGGTGGACGTAAACCTTCAGGGATAAAGGCGCTTGACTGGGTTAAACAGGCGGAGGCCTTAGGCGCTGGAGAAATTTTGCTGACAAGCATGGATGCGGACGGAACGAAGGACGGATTCGATCTAAAGCTGACCGCAGCGGTATCCGAATCGGTACGTATTCCGGTCATTGCTTCAGGCGGTGCGGGCAAGGAATCGCATTTCTATGATGTGTTCACGACAGGCAAAGCGGACGCAGGTCTAGCAGCAACGATATTCCATTACAAAGAAATCGCCGTTCCGGCGTTAAAACAACATTTGAGAGACCAAGGGGTGGAGATCCGTGACTAATGTAAGCAATGAGATTAAGGAGCAGTTATCCTTGGAGCAGGTTGTGGAACACATTCGCTGGAGCGATGGTTTGGTACCTGCCATTGTGCAGGATGCTGAGACACGTCAAGTTCTGATGATGGCTTATATGAATCGGGAATCCCTGAAATTGTCTCTGGAATCCGGTGAAACGTGGTTCTGGTCACGCTCGCGTCAAGAGTTGTGGCACAAGGGCGCAACTTCAGGTAACGTACAGACGATTACTTCATTGAAATACGATTGTGATGGTGACACCTTGCTGGTTGAAGTGAAGCCGAATGGACCTGCTTGCCACACCGGAGCAGTGACGTGTTTCCATAATGAAATCGTGGGCTTGCCAGAACAATCCGCAGATCAGGCTTCAGGCGATTCTATTGCAACGACTGCAAGTGCCAGCTCCGAAAGCCGTTTTGAAGTACTGGCTGAACTGGAATCGGTCATTGCAGAGCGTGAACGTGAGCGTCCGGAAGGCGCATATACGACGTACCTGTTCGATAAAGGCGTTGATAAAATTCTGAAAAAAATCGGTGAAGAAGCGTCCGAGACGATCATTGCCGCCAAAAATAAAGACAATGACGAGCTTCGTCTTGAGGTCAGTGACCTGATGTACCACTTGCTCGTTCTGTTGCAAGAGCGCAAGCTGCCGCTGGATGACATCATGTCAGAGCTGAGCCGTCGCCACGAGCGGCCTCGCCGCGATTAGGAGGCGAGCCTGTGCGTATAGACTATCATACACACCATGAGCGGTGTGGTCATGCGGTTGGCAAGCTGGAGGCTTATGTACAGCGTGGGGTGGAGATTGGGCTGTCGCAGATCGGGCTGTCGGATCACATGCCTTTGCTGCATGTAGACCCCGCTCACTATTATCCTGAGATGGCAATGCCCATGGATGAGCTGCCGCGTTACGTGGAAGAGTGTTTTTCTCTGAAAGAGCGGTACCGTGGTCAGATCGATGTGCGTGTCGGCCTCGAAGGCGACTATATTGAAGGCTGGGAGACCGAAATCCGGGCCATTATTGAACGCTACCCATGGGACTATGTGATTGGATCGGTTCATTTTCTCGGGGAATGGGACATTACGGATTTTCGCCAGACCCATCATTGGGAAGGCAAAGACGTACTAGGAGTCTATCGTCAGTACTATGATGCTGTGAGCAAAGCGGCAGCGACGGGAATGTACGATATTATGGGTCATACAGATGTGATCAAGCGCTTTGGCTTCACTCCGGCACCAGAGCAGACTGAAGAGCGTATAGATCTGGAGAATGCGGCGCTGCAAGCTATCGCGAAAAGTGGCTGTGCCATGGAGCTTAATGCATCAGGATTATCGAAGCCATGCGCAGAGATGTTTCCTGGTCGCCGGATGTTAACAGAGGCCATTCAATTGGGGATTCCGCTGACCCTTGGCTCCGATGCACATGATCCGCTGAAGCTAGGCGATTATCTGCCTGAGGCCGAGGCGCTCTTGCGTGAGCTGGGCTGTACGGAGGTAGCCGTTTTTGAAGGTCGACAGCGCTCGTTCCTTTCTTTAAATGTATAAGGCAGTGGAGTATAATGAGGGTAGGAAATAACCTTTTTAGAGGTAGTTCAAAAAAGTCCGCTTTTGATTACGAAGGATGCCTAATGGCATCATCAGCGTCGAAGCTGGAATTCAGCCGAAATGTTCGTTGCTCACGTAGTTTTGCCTACGCTCCGCTACTCCATTTCTAGCTTTATCCCATCTTCTCGGTACTGAAAACGGGTCTTTTTGAACATTCACTTTTAGACTGATAAAGGATTATATTGGGACTTCAACCCTCGGGAGGGCATTATGCAGCATTCGTTACGTATTTTTTCCGGTTCATCGAACCCTAAGCTGGCAGAACAGGTATGCGACAAGCTGGGTGTACAACTAGGCAAGATCAAACTGTCCCGGTTCAAGAGCGGAGAAATATACGTTCACTACGAAGAGACGATCCGCAACTGTGATGTATTTCTGATACAATCATTATCTCATCCGATCAATGAGTTGTTCGTAGAACTGCTCGTCATGATTGATGCAGCCAAAAGGGCTTCTGCGCGTACTGTAAATATTATTGTTCCTTATTACGGATATGCCCGTCAGGAACGCAAGTCTGCTCCGCGTGAGCCGATCTCGGCCAAGATGGTTGCGGATGTGTTAACTACTGCTGGGGCAAACCGAGTAGTTACCATTGATCTGCATGCAGCGGCAATTCAAGGATTTTTCAATATTCCTGTGGATCACATGACATCATTGGATCTCATCAGTGATTATTTGCTGAGTAAAGGGATTGAAAACCCGGTAGTTGTCTCCCCTGATGCGGGACGAGCCTCGATGGCAGAGAAACTGGCGAATCGTCTAGATTCACCTTTTGCCATTATGATCAAGAAGCGGCCAAGCCACAATGAATCGATTATTACGCACGTTATTGGGGATGTTGAAGGTCGAACTCCAATTATTATTGAGGATCTGATCGATACCGGAACGACAATTCTCAATGTTGTTGAAGGATTGAAGGAGCGAGGCTCCAAAAACGTATATGTATGTGCAACACATGGTCTGTTCTCGGACGGAGCTCTAAGTAAACTTAATCACCCGTCTATAGCCGAGGTGGTGGTCACAGACTCCATCGCACTGCCGGATGATCACCCAGAATGCTTCAAAGTGTTGCCCGTAGCTCCAATGCTTGCACGTGCTGTTCGCATTATTGTGGATGGCGGCTCCATGGCGACGTTGTTTAAAGATTCAGGGATTTAATCATGCAGCACAGATCTGTGCGAATCCAGGTGTATTGTACCGTGTTTGAGTGGTTTGCTGCTCAGCACGGTTTTTGTTTTTTTATGATGGATTAGGGTAAAGATGCGGATGAGTTAAGGAGAAGGAGGGAATCGATTACTGATTTGCTGCCTGGGGGCTTGTGCTATAATAACTTAAAATTGATTTTATGGCTGCGTATATAGGGAATTCAATCCCAGAGATGTAACTGATGTGATGAACAGTAGAACCACGGCTATTATACAACGGTGTCGTGGAGTGAGGAGTGGGGTCTATTGTCCCGGACTTGGTATTATCGTTTACTGTTTTCTTATTTTCCTATTTTCTTTCTTACCATGACCGTACTCATTTTTATCGCTTTTGTTTTCATTAATGACATCTCCAGGGAAGAAACAAGGAAAGCAGACCGTATCTCCTCCAGCTATTTGGTGGACAGTCTGGACCGGACGATCCGGGATATTGAGTTGTCGGTTATGGAAGCGGTGCAGAGTGAGCAGGCCTATAAGTACTATTTTAATAGCCAGAACCAGGTGGGCAAAGAGACCGTGTATAGCATTGCTCAAAACTTGCGTGAGCTGACGAGTTCCAACCCTTGGATCCAATCCATTTATTTGTATGACAAGAAAAATGAAAGCGTTTTAACATCAAGCGGCTCTAAGGAGGTAGATAGCTTTTCAGACAAGGCATGGATCGACCGAATCGACTCTGGTTCTCTTACTTCAGGCTGGCAGCCTGTCAGGGAATACGATGCAGGAGTTAATCAGCGTACGCCTATTCGGGTGTTGACGGTAGATAAGGATATGCCCTTGCCATTTGGCTCTGATGGGGTGCTTGTCATTAATATCAAGATGAGTAGCATCGAGCAGAGCATTGATAGTATGGTTAATGGACAGCTTTCTTTCATGAGCATTCTTGACCGTGGCGGTCAGGTTGTGTACGATGCGCATTCAGATCGTGAAGGTGCTGTAGAAGGCCAAGAGCTGAACACCCTTTCGCTGGAAAGATTGGGTTGGACGATCTCCAGTGGGATCAAGGAGGGGAACTTATATGGTTGGGTCTCGGTGGTTTCCTATGTATGGGTGATTATTGCGGTTGTTACCGTCATTTGTGCAATCGTCTATATTATCTATATCACTCGTCGCAACTATAAACCCATTCAGATTATTATGAATCGGATTGAGGCGCATCAGATTCGAGTGCTGGAGCAATCGGGCTCTCGGACCGATGAGATGAAATTGATTGATGGCGTGTTAGAAAACCTGATTAACCATATGATGGATTCGGACAAAAAGAGCAGGGAAAACGTGCTGCTGCAACGCAGCAAACTTTTTAACGATCTGCTGAATGGGGAGAATCTGGACCACGCGGTAGAGCGATTAAAGGATCTTTCCCCGTTAACTGGCGTGGATACTTCGTCATGCTTCGCTGTTGTGGTTGGCGAAATCAACCGATATGAGAAGGGATTCCAGGAACGGTTTACAAGAGGTGAGCAGAATACACTCAAATTTGCGTTAATGAATGTGCTGCAGGAGCTCTCACGCAATGCGGGTATGCAATGCTGGACGGAATGGGTCAGCTCGGATCAGATTGCGATCCTTTTCCTGTCCACAGACGGTAACCCGGATATGACGGAGCAAATTCGCTTAGTGGCGGAGGAATGTCGTTCCTGGGTTGAGCAGAATCTGCGTATATCATTGAGTTTCGGTATCGGACCGATCGCGGAGGGCATCGAGGCTATTCGTGAATCTTACGTAGCGGCTGAGACTGTGATGCACCGCAGATTACTGAGAGACGGTGATGTCGCTCTGGCTGGATATGGAGAAACTCAGCAGCAGCTACTTGATACCTATACCTATTTGCAGATGATTGCTGATTTTGTTAAACGGTTTCGGATGTCGAGCAGTCAGTGGCGTGATCAACTGGAGGAGATCTTCGCGGCTTTTGAACGTGATAAGCTGCCAGATGATGAGATTCACTCCTTGATTCAGGCGATGCTACAGATGCTCAGCCGGGAAGTAGCGGTCATGTCCGAACAGCTGCAGGAGAAATTATCGGAGGAAAACATAAACAAGTGGTTGATGCTGATGAAAGAAGCGGAGACACTTGAAGGTGTCAAAGACATTCTGTTTGATGACCTGACGGACTTGTTCAGAACTTATGTGTCGGTAACTGAGACCAAGAGCTACAAAGCGATGGTCAATGAAATGAAAAACTATATTGAAGAACAGTTTGCGAATCCTGATCTTTCGCTGAAACATCTGAGCGATCGATTCCAGATTACCGGCAAACATGCGAGTTATTTGTTCAAGACAGAGTTCAATATGAAGTTTGTAGACTTTCTTACAGAATTACGGATGAAGGAAACGGAGCGTCTTCTGCGGAGTACGGATCTTTCCCTACAGGACATTGCCTTGAAGGTGGGGTATGCCAATGGAATTACCTTGGGACGTGTATTTAAACGGGTTGAGGGTATTACACCGGGAGACTATCGCCGTATGAAACGTGAACATCACGATTCCGAGTCGTAATTCAAAGGCTCATGCTACGTATTATACCGTGCTAAGCACAGGGTGGAATTCATGCAGGTTTTTCTCAGGAGAAGCCATGTAGGAGTCCGCCTTTTTTGCTGCTAGTGTAAACCTATATTCCGTCTTGGAAGCTTGCGCTTATGCAAGAAATCCTTGATTTACGCCTGTTTTCGGGTCCTTTACGAATATAGTCAGTCTGCGAAAATAGTCGCTCGGGATAAACCATTATCCTTATGTAAGCGTTTCCGAAACGAGTTTATTGCCAGAGCGCGGAAAGATGTGGAATACTCTGGGCAAGCTTTAAACATTCACGCAATGCTAAGGAGATGACAAAATGACAGGAAAAGCAACCAAAGGGAGTCTAAAGAAATGGATGGGATTGGCGCTTACTATGGTAATGGGAGTTTCCTTGCTAGCCGGCTGTTCATCTGCATCGAATCAGGAATCAGAAGGCAGTGCATCAGGCAATGGCGAGCGTGTCACTTTAAAAGTGGAGGTGTTTGACCGCGGGAATAGTCCTTCACCTTATACCATTACGAATAACTATTTGTCCAAACTGATCCAGGAACGGTTCGGCGATCCGAATAACATTGATATACAATTCGTACCGATTCAGCGCTCGGAGGAAGTAACCAAGCTGAATGTCCTAATGGCGAGTAATACGGATGTTCCGGATATTGTATTTGTTTATGACTCAAGTGTATTTTATCGTTACGCCGAACAAGGCGGTCTGACTGATGTGGGAGAGTTGATTGATCAATACGGACCTAACCTGAAAAAATTCCTTGGCGAGGACACCCTTAAGTTTGGTCAATTAGAGGGCCAGCAGTTCGCAGTTCCTGGCAAACGTGCCATCACAGGCAGATATAGCTCTTATATTCGTCAGGATTGGCTGGATAAACTGGGATTGCCAGTACCGAAGACGACGGATGAATTGTATACCACTTTGAAAGCATTTAAAGATAAAGACCCTGGTGGACTTGGCAGCAAAAACATTCCAATGGGAATGGCACTGGCGCCAGCTCAGTTCGAAACGCTGATCTACTCATTCATCAAGCCGATCAGCGGAGATCTGACTTATGCACAACGTTATGAATTGCCTCTCCATGAGGGCTTCAAGGATGCCATGAAGTTCATGAACAAGCTGTACAATGAAGGCTTGATCAGCAAGGACTTCAGTTTGGATGAAGATAAGGCCCAACTGGTGAAGGATGTACAGAACGGAAACATCGGCTACTGGTCTGAGGATGTCGACGCTATTTTCTATGCAGATGGCACTCTGGATAACTTGCTTAAAAATACGCAGGGCAGTAAAGTGCTTCCGGTTGATGCGTACACCAACGCAAACGTAGACAACAAACATATCAAATCCCGTTACGGTTCAAACGGCATGTACATCATGATTCCGAAGAGCAGCAAACGTTCGGTGGAAGCAATCAAATATTTGGATTGGATGGCATCAGACAATAACCTGATTGATATTTACAGCGGCGTGGAAGGAGAGAACTACGATCTGGTAGACGGAATTCCTGTTGTCAAAGAGGATGCTTCACAGGAAGCGAAGGATCGCCTGTTCAACGCAGGGGATACAGCTATTATCTCAAATGGTAAAAATATCGGTGATCAGGCTACCAACGAAAAAGCATGGATCATGGGCTTCCCCCAAAATAATCAGGAAATGCTTAAACAGTCGATTGATATTGCTAACACCGATACGGTAAGACCCATCATTTTTGACAAACCGATTCAGGCAGAGATGAAGTACAGCACGGCGCTCAAAGATAAGCTTAATGTCATTATCGTAAAAACAGCAATGGCTAAACCGGAAGAATTCGACGCAGTGTATGAACGGGAAATGAATGATTTCATGTCCCTGGGCGGCACAGAATTGAAGAAGGAACTGGATCAAGCGGTTCAGGAGCTTGCTGCTAAGTAGCAGTCGGAGATATGTGTGAACGTACGAATCCAAAGTAATCCAACTTACACAAGCTTGATATCGGATCATTTATGAAGGGACTTGTGCCGTCGGCTGAGGTTAAGGCGGCACAGTGTTTCTTCGTTGTTAGGAGGAGACCGACTTGACCGCATACTTGAAGAGGTATTGGCAATTATACGCGTTGATTTCACTGCCCCTCATCTATTTCGTGGTGTTTCGCTACGGACCGATGTATGGCGTTCAGATCGCATTTAAAGATTTTAATCTTTTTCAAGGTATTAACGGCAGTGAGTGGATCGGTTTTGATGCCTTTCGCGAGGTATTCGGGATGCGAGATTTCTACACCACGTTGCGCAACACCTTTATGCTGAATTTTCTTGATCTGATCGTTTCGTTTCCTGCTCCCATTATATTAGCCATCATGCTCTATGAAATCCGGTTTAAATGGTTTCAAAAAATATCGCAGACGATTCTGTATATCCCTCACTTTATTTCGTGGGTCATTATTGGGGGAATTGTGTACCAGTTATTCGGTAACCAATCCGGTATGGTAAACGGTGTACTTGAAAGTATGGGCTTAAATCCGATTCCATTTTTGACGGAGAAAAACCCGTGGCTTGTGACCTACCTGTTCACAGGTGTCTGGCAAAGTGCAGGCTGGGGAACGATTCTATATCTGGCTGCGCTGACGGGTGTTAATAAGGAATTGTTCGAAGCGGCAGAGATTGATGGAGCGACACGGCTGAAGAAAATCTGGCATATAACCCTGCCAAGCATCAAGCCTACTATTGTTACTCTGCTCATTCTTAATTTGGGACATATGGTCAGCATCGGATTTGATCGTCCTTATATTATCGGGAACACGGCAGTGCGTGAATATTCTGATGTGCTCAGTACCTTTGTATACCGGGTCGGGCTGGAATCGGGACAATATACGCTGGCAACCGTCGTTGGACTGTTCCAGGCAGTCGTGGGACTTATATTTGTACTCGGTTCGAACTATATATCGAAAAAGACAACAGGTGAAGGAATTCTTTAAAAGAACAGAAGGTACGCTTAGCTGCTTTATATGTATACCATCAGTAAAGGAGTTGTGCGCATATGAGTGAACGCACCTCAAACCGGATTTTTGATACCGTTATCATTCTGTTTATTAGCTTGTTCGTCGTGTTCTGTCTCGCTCCGTTTCTGCACACGATTGCCATATCATTAAGCTCCAATCGTGCCATTACATCGGGTGAAGTCACCATTTTTCCTAAGGAGTTCAATTGGGATGCGTATGTTAAGGTGTTCTCCGATCATTCGATGCTGTATTCCTTGGGATATACGACCCTGTTAACGATTGTGACAACGGTGTTATGCATGGTGTTCACAATCGCAGCTGCATACCCGTTGACCAAGAAAAAAATGAAGGGCCGCAAGCTCTTCATGTACGTGATCATCATTACGATGTTCTTTAGCGGGGGGATCATTCCTGAGTACTTGCTCATTCGTGACCTGCACTTGCTTAATTCGCCGTGGGCGCTAATTCTGCCAGGTCTGGTCAGTCCGTTTAACCTGATTATCCTGATCTCATTTTTCAATGGTATACCGGAAAGTCTGGAAGAGTCGGCTGAAATTGATGGCAGTTCACATCTGCACACTTTGTTGAAAATCATATTACCGCTGTCGATGCCAGTCATGGCAACTTTGGCGTTGTTCTATGCTGTTGGCCGCTGGAATGGCTTTCAGGATTCCCTGATGTACATTAATGATCCTAAGCTGTATCCACTTCAGCTCAAACTGTTCCAAATGGTGCAAAACAACATGGTGAGTGAGCTCACACAGATGGAAGGTGCCAACCGCGCTCCATTAACCCCGGAAAGTCTCAAGGCGGCCACCGTTATTTTTGCAACCGTACCGATTCTGCTCGTCTATCCATGGCTGCAAAAATATTTTGTTAGCGGTGCGATGCTTGGAGCTGTTAAGGGCTGATCATAGGTTTTCTTAAGCCAATCGTGATTAACCAGATGACAAGAATTATTGCGCCGAATATTCCGTTCATCGGCATTTGTTTGGAGGGACTAGACATGTACAGACAACTGGTGGAAAGCAATGACAGAGCAGTGCAAAAAGGGATATCCCGGCAAGTGCTTGATCCGGACAGCCGCTATTATGGAGGAACGATTGACCCCTCTACAGGTATCGCCTGGGTCAACCATACGACCGGAACACCTACGGACATGTGTTACTGGGGAGCAGCACTCGCCAATCCGGATTCGATCTATTATCGGGATGAAGATCTGTTAAATCGTCTGCTGCTTGCATCGGAGTACGTAATCCGTAATCAGCATGGAGACGGCTCCATATCCCCCGGTTGGACCAATTCCCATTCTCCGCCGGATACCGCATTTCTTGTCGTGGGATATGCCCAGTTATATCAACTTCTTCAGCAGCAAGACTGGGAGCCATTGCAACCTGTGCTGGACAATATACGCCTGTTTCTGGAACGAACTATTCCAGTCTTGCTGACTGGAGGCTGTCATACGCCGAATCATCGCTGGGTGCTATGCGCGGCGCTCGGTTTCCTGCATCAATTGTTTGACCTGGAGGAAGCTGTGCAGCGTGCAGAGCAGTGGCTGGCTGAAGGTATGGATATTACGCCTGATGGGGAGTGGACTGAACGAAGCAACGGAATCTACAGCGCGGTTAGCGACATCATGCTGATTCATGCGGCACGCCTGTTGAACCGTCCCGAATTGCTGGACCCGGTGAGACTCAATCTTCGTATGATGGTGTATCTTGTACATCCAACAGGTGAGGTTGTTACAGAATACTCAGGTCGCCAGGATCTGGGGAGCGTGCATGATTTATCACCGTATTACTTGCCGTATGCCATTATGGCTCGGTTGGACGGTGATCCGATCTTTGCCGGCATGGCCGATTGGGCTGGAGAAATGTTAACAGATCCCGGCGTCTGCTCGGTCAATGCGCTCGTTCGGCTGCTGCTGGAGCCTGAGCTTCAGCAGCAGGCTGGTAAGGCACGGGAACAGCTGCCTGAGCGGTACGAGATCATACTGAACGAACGATTTGTGCGGGAGGGCTATTTACAGCGAATGGATTCGGCAGGTCATCATGGACACATCTCGCACAGCCGGTTGCATACGGACTTCGGCGCACCTGTAGCACGTATTCGTTCCGGTAATACAAGTGCGACTGTAATGACGGAGGTGCCTTCATTCTTTGCCCTTCGTCATGGTGCCGTACGTCTGCTGGCCGTTCAGTTGGCCTCCTATTTTAATCCAGGGTATGTGCCGATGCAGCAGATGTCTCGATTGCCAGCAGGTTACCGTCTGACGGGCGAACAGAGGAAAGGCTATTACGGCCCGATCCCGGATAGCCAACTGCCTGAGACGGCGGGAACAGCTATCAGTCCGTGGTATTTGTTGCCCCATCAGAGTCGAGATCTCACCCATGAACAGACGTTCCTTGTACAGACGGAAGTATTAAGAACGGAAAATGGCTGGACCCTGAAGCTGGCGGGAGAGCAGCCGGAGCAGCTTATGGTGCAGCTGTCTTTCGTGTTCGGCAGCGAGGGCGAGCTTTCCCAGGGGGAATTGCTTGAGACAGATGAAGGCCATTATCTGTGGAAGAGCGGCACATTGCGTTATTCCTGTGGAGATGACTGGATTGAGCTGACCGGAGGCGAGGTAGGGCATTTGGCAGCAACCGTACGTGAGGCAAAGCTGCCAAATAAGTGTAAGGTTGTACTGGTTAACTTTATGACCCCTTTCCACAAGACAGTTCATATCTCTCTTTCGCCATCCATGGCGTTGAAGC
This sequence comes from Paenibacillus sp. O199, assembly GCF_001636635.1. Taxonomy (NCBI): domain Bacteria; kingdom Bacillati; phylum Bacillota; class Bacilli; order Caryophanales; family Paenibacillaceae; genus Paenibacillus; species Paenibacillus sp. O199. Next base: position 122,587 of record NZ_LGRP01000015.1, on the reverse strand, counting down.
TGTAATTCTGATGAATCTCTCTATAAGGAAGAGTACATGAAGCAAAAAGATGACATTTCATTCGAAAGGGATGAGGGGGTGTCATCTTTTTTTTGCGCATTTTTGGCATAAACGACATGAAACTACATATTGAGAAGTGGGCCTTAAGATGTGGTATACTGGAGAGTATGAATGAAAGCAAAGAGGAGGTGCCTTGGAAGATGAAGGGCAAGCTACTGCGGGCTGAGGGACACCTTGCCAATGTAATACCGATTCACTTGGATGCTTCTTTCTTTTTTGAGAGAGCTGTCCGCTCGCTGGACCGTAATCACGTCGACAAGGCATTAAAATATTTTCGTAAAGCTGTTGAATATGAGCCGGAAAATCCGGTGAATCATTGTAATATGGCGGGTATATTATCAGAGAAGGGGGATTACGAGGCTTCCAATGCCGTTCTTGCGCATGTGCTCGACGTGGTAGATCCGTCCATGACGGAATGTTATTTCTACATGGCGAACAATTATGCGAATATGGATCGGTTTGAAGAAGCTGAGCAAGCGCTTGTTACGTATTTGGAGGAGGATACCCAAGGTCAGTTTATGACGGAAGCCGAAGAGATGATGGAGCTTCTTTACTACGAGCTGGATCGACCAGCCAAACTGAACCGGATCAAATCACGTAAGGGTGTCGTTGAACACGATCAGGCGCGGGAATTGTTGGAACAAGGGAAGTTTGCACAGGCGGCTGAGCTGCTGGAAGGCATGTCACCCGAGTATCCTGATTATTTGGCTGCTCGCAACAACTTGGCGCTTGCCTATTATTATATGGGGCTGTTTCCCAAGGCGAAAGAGACGATTGCCGAGGTACTGGAGCAGGAGCCTGGTAATTTGCATGCACTGTGTAATCTGGCGATCTTTCATCAGAACGAGAATCGAGCCGACCAAGTGCTGCTTCTGATCAAAAAATTGCGTGTCATCGTGCCTTTCCAGCACGAACAGGTCTACAAACTGGCTACCACGATGGGTATCCTAGGTCAACATGATACGGCTTATGTACATTTCCGTCGCCTGTTGAAGGATGAAGAAACCGCTGCGGACCCAGCTCTCGCACATTATGCAGCAGTCGCAGCTTATAATACCGAACGTTACGATTCCGCTGAACGTCTGTGGCGTCATGTAGGCAAGCTGGATCCAGGTTCGGAAGTATCCCGGTACTATCTGTCGGGTCTTGAGGCTGTGAGACAGGGAGAGAAAGATCCGGAGAAACTAAGTTATCACTATCATCTGCCATTTGACGAGCAATTCAGACAATGGGAGAACTATGGCAACGGCATACCTGAAGAGATGAAAAATGATCCCTTGATCCGTTCCTCTTTCTTCTGGGCGTTGCGACATGGGGACCGGGCAACTAAGCTCCAGGTCATTCATGCTCTTGGCATGATTGGTGATTACGAGGTGCAGCAGGCGCTGCAATCCTTTATCGAGGAACCTGGTGAAGATCAGGATCTGGTGGAAGCCGCTCGTTCCGTATTAAACGGTCTTGGTTCAGAAGGAACTAAGCAGGATGATTCTCCTGTTCTGCGACCGCTAACTGCGTTGAGCAAACGCACTATTCCGAAGATCGAGTCGATGACGGAACAAACGGAGACGAAAGCTTCTTCGCATTGGCAGGCGGTCGTGGACCGTGCGTTACAGATGTCTGAAGCCAAAGCCGAATTGCAGCAAGAAATGGAGCGGTTGTGGACCGACTATGTATCTCGCGTACACCTGGAGGTGCCTGGCACGAAGCAAATTGAAGGCTTGGCTGCGGGATTGGAATATCTGGCTGCTAAAATTCATAGTCGTCCAGTGACCTACCAAAGCATAGCCGACCGGTATGGCATATCAGCTGCCACAGTCAGCAAATATGCACGGCAAATCAATAAAGTGTGCAATTCCAACCCACCGGTCCAGTAAATGTTCCTTGAAATTCTCGCTTTGGGATAGACTTCATTGCGTGAAGGATACATAAGCCTGGAAAACGGGTAAACTTAACGAATAGGTCTCGACATGCCTGTAGGATATCATCATAGCAAGTTAATCGCCACTCAACACACTCTCAACCTTATTAAGGAGGCTGTATCTATATGTCTAAATACAGAACGATTGTGATCGGAACCGGACCTGCGGGTCTGACAGCAGCGATATATCTGGCTCGTGCTAATCTTAACCCACTGGTTATCGAAGGTCTTCAGCCGGGTGGTCAATTGACGACGACAACGGAAGTTGAGAATTTCCCTGGTTTTCCGCAAGGCATTATGGGTCCGGAACTGATGGACAATATGCGCAAGCAAGCGGAGCGTTTTGGAGCTGAGTTCAAAAATGGTTGGGTGGAAGAAGTGGATTTCAGTAAACCGCCCTTCAAGGTTAAAGTTGGAGGCATCGGTGAACTGGAAGCCGAATCAATCATTATCTCTACCGGTGCATCGGCCCGTTATCTCGGTATTCCCGGAGAGCAGGAGAATGTGGGACGTGGGGTAAGTACATGTGCCACCTGTGACGGATTCTTTTTCCGTGGTAAAAAGATCGTCGTTGTTGGCGGTGGAGACTCCGCTATGGAGGAAGCCAGCTTCCTGACCCGTTTTGCAACAGACGTTACCTTGGTTCACCGCCGGGACGAATTACGTGCATCGAAAATTATGCAGGATCGGGCTCGCAGCAACGAGAAGGTGAAATGGGCTTTGAACCGTACACCGCTCGAAGTTGTGCCTGAGGCTCTTGGTGTTAAAGGGCTTAAGGTACGCAATAACGAGACTGGACAGGAAGAATTGCTTGAAGCCGATGGCGTATTCATTGCCATTGGACATACACCGAATACGGGTTTCCTGAGCAACCAGATTACTTTGGATGAACACGGCTATGTTGTCGTTAAACCGGGTACAACCGAGACCAACATTCCGGGTGTGTTCGCCTGTGGTGATGTTCAGGATACGAAGTATCGTCAGGCCATTACAGCAGCAGGTTCAGGGTGTATGGCCGCAATGGACTGCGAGAAATTCCTTGAAGGCAGTATTGTGCATGACTGGAGCGAAACACTGGATAAGTAAGCATGAAAAGGGTATGGTTTGGCATAAATTAAGTAGAAGAGACAACGGGAAGTCTCATAATGTGAGAAGCCGGAAGGCTTCTCTTTTTTTGAAACCAAAGTGGGCATGAGATCGTATACATAATGGGCATATTAGCTGTGAGGTGAAGACTTTGGGGGAAATGATAAAAGATTGGTTACAGAATGCAACAGTGCGGCGATTTTTGATCCTGCTGTTGTTTTGTTTGGTTCTATTCAGCATGGGGAGTATGCTGCACATGATTTTGCTGTTATTCCTGGTGACGTATGTCATGAACAGGTTGCAGCATTTTATCACAGAGAAGTTAAATCGTTTATTTCCGGTTAACTATAAAGTTGTAGTCATCCTGCTCTATCTTATCGTTATTGCAGCCATTGTACTGGGCATCTCCAAGTATTCACCACGAATTGTGGATCAGGTCGTTCAGTTAACGAATGAGATCATGAAATTTCTTGATACCGCTGACGGAGATAATTTTGCTTCCAAAATTGCCGGTTATCTTCAATCGTTCGATATCAAAAACTATACCAACGATGCATTGAAGTATATTTTTGCGTTAAGCAAATGGTTGGAGTTCATTCTGTTGGTTATCATCCTGAGTCTGTTCTTCTTGTTGCAGAAGCGGGAGATTTCCAAGTTTACCTCCAAGTTCAAAACAAGCAAAATCGGCTGGTTCTATAATGAAGTGGCCTATCTCGGAGATAAGTTTGTATCTTCTTTTGGTAAAGTAATCGAGGCACAATTGATGATTGCTGTGTTTAATACGGCTTTGACGATCCTAGGATTATGGATACTTGGTTTCCCGTACTTGTTCGCCTTGACCATTCTGGTGTTTATGCTGAGTCTGGTACCCGTTGCGGGGGTTATCATCTCACTAGTTCCGCTGTGTCTGATCGGTTATCAACTGGGAGGATTACAGCTCAGCGTGATCGTGATTATTATGATCATCATTATTCATGCTTTGGAGACGTACTTCCTGAATCCGAAGCTGATGGCGCACAAAACCAAATTGCCGATGTTCTACACGTTTATCGTACTGATTCTGTCTCAACATTTCCTGGGGATCTGGGGGCTTATCATCGGTATACCGATCTTTGTCTTCCTGCTCGATATTCTGGACGTCAACAAGATGGAAAAAACGGAAGAGCCCGTACGTGTGGAAACGAAGCTGTGACCAGTAGCTGAATAGCTGCTGAAGGTATAGGTTGAGGTAATGTTCATAAAAGTAGAGAAACGCCTCCTGTTATGGGAAGGCGTTTTTCTCTGTCCATATTCACTGGAGGAGGTATGGTTGGTATGTAATTAGTCCAATTGTTGGTGCTTATGAACCGAGCGCACTAGTCTCTACAACCATCCTTTCTGCTCTGCAATACTGACGGCTTCCATGCGGTTTTTGGCATCAAGCTTGTTAAAAGCTTCAGACAGGTAGTTGCGCACAGTACCATAGGAAAGATGAAGCGAGGCAGCGATAAGATTGGCATTCATGCCAGTGGCTGCGAGCTTAAGCACTTCTTTTTCACGTTCAGTTAACGGATTCGTTTCTTTGGCTGCACCAAAAACGAGCTCTGGGGAAACCTCTCGTCCACCACTCATGACCCGTCGAATAGCTCCCGCCAAACGATCGCTTGGTTCGTCCTTGAGCAAGTATCCCTGTACCCCGGCCTGAATAGCACGCTCCAGAAATCCCGGACGGGCAAAGGTAGTGAGGATGATAATACGGCAGGGCAGACCGAGCTGTTGTATACGTTCTGCTACGTCCAGGCCACTCATAACAGGCATTTCAATATCCATAAGACACAGATCTGGTTGGAGGGAACCAATCTGCTTCAGAGCTTCCTCTCCATTACCTGCTTCACCGATGACCTCTAAATCATCTTCAAGGTCTAACAGTGACGCAAGTGCACCTCTCAGCATGCGTTGATCTTCAGCAATCAAAATACGAATCATGCTCTAATTCCTCCTTGGTGTTCAGTGGCGATCAAGGGAAAGGAAAAGACAAGGTGGGTTCCTCCAGAGTCCGAGGAAATCTGGAGGGAGCCGTCGATGAGGTTCAGTCGTTCAGACATGCCTTTTAGGCCATTGCCTTGATGTTCATCTGGACTAATGCCATTACCGTTATCTTTAACCCGTATGCTTATGCCATCATGCGTTCGTTCCAGCTTAATTACACAGCAAGTGGCTTTGCTGTGTTTTACAATATTCGTTACGGCTTCAAGTAGACAGAGGCTCGCCATGTTCTGGGTTAGATCGGGAACATCATGAAATGGGCCCTGTTCTCCTGCTAATTGAAGCTCGATATCAGCAATCTTCAACATTTCTTTGGCATCGGTGAGTGCTTCAACCATGCTGATTGCCCGCATGTCAGAGACAAGCTGGCGTACTTCCCGCAATGCCGCACGGGAGGTGCGCTCAATCTCCCGTGCTTCCTGTAAGGCACGTTCGGGATTTTTGACAATGAGTTTGGCAACCAGCTCACTCTTCAGTGTGATCAGCGAGAACGTATGTCCCATGGTATCATGCAGATCCCTGGCAATTGGCATTCGCTCTTCACGTTTAATTAATTCCTTGATATGCTGCTGGGCTTCATCCAGCTGGGCCTCCAGCTTTTGTCGATCCAGCATGGAACGGATCCCGAAGGGTGAAGCAAGCATAATGAGATAAAATGGCGCAAAAAACATGAGTTGATAAGCGCTAAGGTATTGAATTTTTAAAGCAATTGGAATGGTCTGGACAATGGCGAATATGACCAAAAACATTCGGAACTGACGTTTCTCCGTGTACCATCCGATAAAATTGGCTGTGAAAAATCCGAGGAAAAACATATTGGGATCAATCACCAGGCTTAGTATCAGAACGCAAAGCATCTGTAGGCTAAGCCAATAGGAGAAGAGTGAGGTACCTGATGTCATGTAGAGCTGCCGATAAGTCAGGATAAATACGATGAAGGAGGTTACGCCGATGTACCACTCATGTCCCTGTGCGTTCCACAAATAATAGATTGGCATAGCCAGATAGATCATCCATATATACGGGTAAAATCCATATCGCTTTGGGAAAATCTCGAAATGCTGAAGCATATTTGAAGATTACGCCTCCCTTTGTTTATTACGGATATATGTGGATAGTAACATAAATCCAACCAGATATGCTGCCAAAAGTAGGATATCGCGTAGGGCAGGCACGCCTCCGGCTATAATAACCCACGCTCCATTTCCAAAGCTATGAGAGGGAAGCCAGTTGCCCATCTGTCGTAACCAGCTCGGCATAATGTCAAGAGGCATCCACATCCCGCCCAGCAAGGCCAGAGATAGATAGAGAGCGTTGCTCAATCCACTGGCGGTGTCCACCCGTCGGAATGTTCCTATACAGGTACCAAGGGCAAGAAAGGGGAGAGAACCAGCCAGAATCCAAAGGGCGGAGCCGATCCATTGAGCAGGAGGAAGTGATACACCATTAATCAGGAATCCAGCTGTAAAGATGACGATGATGGAAAACAGGTGCATTATCGTTTGTCCTACCATTTTTCCTCCAAAATAAATCGAGTTGGGTAACGGAGTCACTTGCAAGTAAGCGACCCAACCCTGTGCTCTTTCTTGGACAAGTCGGATACCGAGTGTCATGATTGAGGATCCCATGATGCTGAAGCAGGTCATAGACATCAAGTAGTGGGCATTCCATTGTTCTGGATCTGTTGTTCCTGTATTGAAGATGCGCGTATAAAGAAAATAGAAGGCGACGGGCATCATTAAGGACCAGAAAATAAAGTAGACATTGCGGGACATGCGGAGCATTTCAACACGAGATTGAGCGAGAAGCATCAACATATCAAATTTCCTCCTTCATGCTTTCCATCAGGTTTGCATAGGCATCGTCCAGCTGTCCGGTTTCAATTCGGATGTCACTAACGGGAATCCGGCGTTCAATGAGGTGACGGAGCAGCACATCTGTATTTTTGGTGTGAAGAATGCAACGATCTTTGTGATACTCGATCCCATCCACATCAGGCAAATCTTCAATTTGTGCACAGACATCAGCTACGGATGCCATCTCCGTGTTGGACACATCATCATTGGTGAACATGCTATGCGTAGTTGAAAAGGAAATCGTTCGTATTGTGATTCCGGCCTTGATATTCCCTGGTGTTCCGTCTGCAACAATGGTACCTCGGTTAAAGAGAATGATTCGATCCGCTACTTCATCTGCTTCATGGAGGTAGTGCGTTGTGAAGATTACGGTTTTACCCTCCTGTGCCAGCTGGCGGATTCGTTCCCAGAAATGTCTCCTTGTTTCCGAATCCAGTCCGACTGTAGGTTCATCAAAGAATAGAATTTCGGGATTACCTGCCATGGCGAGGGCAAAATTCAGGCTGCGCTTTTGTCCGCCGGACAGCTTCTCTGCTCTTTTATTTAAGTCGGCTGGAGGGAGTCCCGTCAGTTCTTCGATATGGTCTGCATGAAGCGGTGCTGGATAATAGCTGCGTACCATGCTTATAATCTCTCGAACGGTAAGCCCATCCATTACACTCACATCCTGCAGCATGACACCAATCTTCTGTCGAACCTGTTTGTGATTCGGTTTTTGGCCAAGCACAGTCACAAGTCCTGATGTAGCAGTGGACAAGCCGAGCATCATTTTCATGGTTGTTGTTTTGCCGGCACCATTAGGGCCAAGGATCGAAACAATCGAACCACGGTTGATCTCTAAGGAGATATGGTTGACAACTTCTTTGGTGCCGTACCTTTTGCTTACCTGTTCCATCTTTATAACGGGTGAGCTCATCTTGAATCACGTCCTTGTTCTGTTCTAGAAGATATTTCCATCTTACCGAACTGTCTGAGACGTGATTAGTAAGGATTGTCATGAAATTCAGATGACAATTGTCATCTTTTACGCATGGAACGAGTGGATATGCAATATCATGAGTTGAGGCTTCCTCCTCTATGGAGGAAGGAATGAAGCCTGCGTTTTTAATAGAGACAAATGAGGTTGTATACGTATTCAAAAATAGCCTGTGATGTTGTTCACAATAGCGAGGAAGCTAATCACAGCAAAGGTCTTATCGTCTTGACCCAGGCGTATCCTTCAATTATAGTTGGTACGTAGGATTAAACTATTATAGATAGATAAAGGTGGCTTGTAGCATGTCTGAGAAAATCTACGTTGGGGTCGATCTCGGCGGAACAGCAATCAAGGTCGGTATATGTGATGAACACGGTCAGCTTATGCATACGTATGAAGGACCGACTGAAGTGGATAAGGGCGTTGACACGGTCATTGCCAACATCGAGAAGTATGTCCGTCATATCGTTGCTGAATCGCCTTACAGCTGGGAACAGCTTGAAGGTGTAGGAGCAGGAGTGGCTGGGTTCACCAATGTACGCGAGGGAATTATCGTTCTTGCCCCTAACATTGGATTTCGGAATGTAGCCATTCGTTCGATTTTGGAAGAACGTCTGGGCAAGCCAGTCAAAATAGATAACGATGCAAACGTGGCTGCACTGGGTGAAGCTTGGGCAGGTGCTGGCAAGGGTGTGGACAACTGTGTATGTTATACGCTTGGTACAGGCGTTGGTGGCGGACTGATCTTGAACGGCAAGATCTATCAAGGTTTCTCCGGTATGGCTGGTGAGCTTGGTCATGTCAGTGTTGTTCCTGATCTGGAAGCCATTCAGTGCGGATGCGGCAAAATGGGATGCGTGGAAACTGTATCTTCAGCAACCGGAATTATTCGTATGGCCAAAGACGCTGTAGAGCGAGGAGATCATACATCACTGGCACTCGTGGACAAGATTGCAGCTAAAGAAGTATTTGATGCAGCTAAAGCGGGCGATGAAGTTGCTCTTCGTATCGTCAATCGTGCAGCGTTCTATCTGGGCAAATCAATGGCGGCTGTAGCGGCTGTGATTAACCCTGAGATGTTCATTATCGGTGGCGGTGTATCCAAAGCGGGTAATATTTTGTTTGATGAAGTACGCACTGTATTTGCGAAACTGACACCTGAACCGCTGCAAGAAGGGGTTAAGATTCTTGAAGCAACGCTTGGCAATAATGCAGGGATTGTTGGCGCGGCTGGTCTTCTCTTGCGTTCCTAGTAACCTCGTAACAGTATAATCCGACAGCAATATGATAAGGAGGGGACATTTATGCTTGAAGGTGAAGTTTCACCGGGCACAGGCGCCACGCTCATTATCATTACGGGCATGTCCGGAGCAGGCAAGACGATTGCAGTACAAAGCCTGGAGGATCTTGGTTTCTTCTGTGTGGATAATCTTCCACCGGTATTGATTCCAAAATTTGCGGAGTTGATTGAGCAATCGAACGGCAAAATTGGCAAGGTCGCACTGGTTATCGACCTTCGCGGTCGTGAGTTCTTTACGGCTTTGTCCGAGTCACTGAACTATATTAAAGATCATTTTACCATTCATTGTGAAATATTATTCCTGGACGCGACAGACTCTGTATTAGTCCAGCGCTATAAGGAGAGCAGGCGCAGACATCCACTGGCTCCTGAGGGCATGCCGCTGGACGGCATCCGGCTGGAACGTAAGATGCTGGAGGAACTCAAAAATTCCGCCACTCAGGTACTGAATACCAGTACGATGAAGCCTGCTCAATTGAAAGAGCGCATCATATCCCGCTTTTCTCATCTGGAAAGCCATATGCTGTCGGTAAATATTACGTCGTTTGGGTTCAAATACGGTATTCCTATCGATGCGGATCTGGTGTTTGATGTTCGTTTCTTGCCAAATCCGCATTATATTGAACATTTACGTCCGAATACGGGACAGAATAGTGATGTATATGAATATGTTATGAAATGGCCGGAGACGCAGGCGTTTCTGACCAAGCTGCTGGATATGCTGCATTTTCTGATTCCGCAATACCGGAAGGAAGGCAAAAGCCAGGTTATTATTGGAATCGGCTGTACCGGAGGCAAGCATCGTTCGGTAGCAATATCGGAATATTTGGGCAAAATGTTGGGAAGCAGCGAAACTGAGGCTGTCACCGTGAGCCATCGCGACGCCGACCGGGACCGTCATTGAAGAGGGTGAAGGGATGAAAGAAGCCGGACCACGAAGAGAACGTCCGAGAATTGTAGTCATGGGCGGCGGAACCGGATTATCCGTGATGCTGCGCGGTTTGAAGGAAAAGCCGCTGGACATCACGGCCATCGTGACGGTGGCGGATGACGGAGGAAGTTCGGGCATCCTGCGTAATGAGTTGCAAATGCCGCCTCCGGGCGACATTCGTAACGTACTCACGGCGCTAGCAGATGTGGAACCGTTGTTGTCGGATATGCTGAATTATCGCTTCAATACAGGCGCGGGGCTTGCAGGCCACAGCCTGGGTAACTTGATTTTGGCTGCAATGACGGATATATCGGGCGACTTTGTGACCGCTGTGCGGGAACTTAGCCGCGTGTTTGCCGTTCGGGGTGAGGTATTACCCGCAGCCGGGCAGGCCGTTATACTGCATGCAGAGATGGAGGACGGATCGATTGTTACTGGCGAGTCCAAGATCCCTGAAGCTGGCTTACGGATCAAACGCGTTTTCCTTGAACCGGATCACGTGGAGCCGTTGCCAGAGGCTGTTGAGGCTATTCGTCAGGCAGACGCCATCCTGATTGGACCAGGTAGTCTCTACACGAGCATTCTGCCCAATCTGCTTGTACCTAAGCTGGCTGAAGCTGTCGTTGAAGCTGACGCAGTAAAAATGTTTATTTGTAATGTGATGACACAGCCAGGAGAGACGGATAATTACACGGTGAGTGACCACCTCAAGGCGGTACATGAACATGTAGGACAACAAATTTTCGACTATGTCATTGTAAATAATGGTGATATTCCGCTGCAAGTGCAGAATAAGTATGCGGAAAAAGGAGCTAAACCAGTTGTGCTGGATATGAATGTGCTGAAGAGTGCCGGCTATCAAGTGGTTGCGGATACGTTGGTCCTATTCCGGACTTATCTGCGTCATGATGCCGACAAGCTGAGCCATCACATCTATCAACTTGTACAAAATTGGATGTTACGGAAGAGGTGAAGTCCCATGTCGTTTGCAGCACAGACCAAAAAAGAACTAACGATGATCGAAAGCGAACCGTGCTGCGAAAAGGCGGAACTTTCAGCCCTCATCCGTATGCTTGGTGCGGTGCAGTTATCGAATAAAAAAGTCATCTTGGATATTTCGACGGAGAATGCCGCCATTGCAAGACGGGCATACTCTCTGCTTAAAAAGCATTTTCAAGTGCATACGGAATTGCTTGTCCGCAAAAAAATGCGGCTGAAAAAGAACAATGTATATATTGTTCGGATTCCAACCATGGTACAGGTGATTTTAAAAGATCTGTACATTGTTTCCGAAGGATTTCTGTTTACTCCAGGGATCAGTGGAGAGCTGTTCAAAAATAACTGCTGTAAACGTGCTTATCTTCGAGGAGCATTTATGGCAGGAGGCTCGGTCAACAATCCCGAAGGTTCGTCCTACCACCTGGAGATTGCGTCCATGTATGAGGAACACTGTCAGGCCCTGGTGGACCTGGCGAATGAATTTCATCTCAATGCCCGGTGTATAGAACGCAAAAAAGGATTCATCCTATACATTAAGGAAGGCGAGAAAATCATTGAACTGCTCAGTATCATTGGTGCACATCAGGCCCTTTTCAAGTTCGAGGATGTGCGTATCATGCGAGATATGCGTAATTCCGTCAACCGAATCGTCAATTGTGAGACGGCGAACCTGAACAAAACGATTGGAGCAGCCGTCAGACAGATCGATAACATCAGATTGTTGCAAAAGGAAGTTGGTCTGGAGTCGTTGCCCGAAAAGCTTCGTGAAGTGGCTGAAGTCAGACTTGCCCATCCGGATATCAACTTGAAGGAAGTAGGCGAACTGCTTAAGGGTACAGTAAGTAAGTCCGGGGTGAATCACCGGCTTCGCAAGATTGATGAGTTGGCAGAGAAGGTTCGTACCGAGCGTTATGGTTAAATGAAGGGTAGGGCTGCTAGCAAAACTGACTGCTTTGGTTTTCGCCTAAAGGTCAACTTAAAGTCAGCCTGTAAAGATCTTGGAGAGCTGCTCAGGTGTAATGAGGTGATGTAAAAAGGCTAAAATGGGTCATAATAATGACATCCAATCACCCTGAGTTTTTTCTTCTAGTGTCCTGCTCTGGTTATATGGTATAATGTTATAAATATAATTGTGTATTTAATGTCCAGATTTCATAATAGGGGGTAAGTTTCCATGACAAAGCACCCGGTAGTTGTCCGTTTGAAAACGGGTCTCCATGCCAGACCTGCGGCACTGTTCGTTCAAGAAGCGAATAAGTACTCATCTGAAGTGTTCGTCGAGAAGGACGACAAAAAAGTAAATGCAAAAAGTATCATGGGGATCATGAGCCTTGCAATCAGTACTGGTACGGAAATCCAGATTAGTGCAGAAGGCGCGGATGCCGAACAGGCTGTAAACGCTTTAGTTAGTCTGGTAAGCAAGGAAGAGCTTGAGAACCAATAAGATATGATTTGAACTCAATGAAGAAGTCCCGAAAGGGGCTTTTTTGCGTTTTATGACTGTCAAGTGCAACATTATGGAATTAAGCCCGTCTGTTAGGTATCAAATCGATTTGAGTTTGAGATGTTAAAACTTAAGGAGGCTAACGTGATGGGTAAATTATGGATGAAACCGCTGGGCGCGGTGATGGTCGCAGGTACATTGCTAGTAGGAGGTATTGCGTGGGTGGCACCAAGTAACTACGCATATGCTGCTGAGGTACAGGGGGTACAGCAAAACGTGATTAACGTTGTGGGTACAGGTGAGATTCAGGTGAAGCCTGACATCGCTTATCTTTCCATTGGAGTGAACAGTACGGCAGATACCGCAGCCTCTGCGCAAAAAGCGAATGCAGCGAAAATTCAAAAGGTTAGCAATCTGCTGAAAAGTACGTGGAAAATCAGTGCGGATGATATTCAAACCAGCCAGTTCTACGTACAGCCTGACTACACGTATAGTGAAAAAGACGGACAGAAGATCAAAGGGTACACAGCTCATCACACATTGACTGTAACTTACCGGGAGATGGACAAGATTGGTGAACTCCTGGATGCTGCATCCCAAGCTGGTGCCAACAATATTGAAAATGTACGTTTTACGGTAGAAAAACCAGAGAGCTTTGAAGCTCAAGTGATTGAAAAAGCTGTTGCCAATGCTGATGTGAAAGCTGGAGCTATTGCAAAAGCGGTTAAACGTCAACTGGGTGCTGTTCTGTCTGTGAGCCAAGGTGACGCGAATGTACCTGTGTTCTATGCAAGTGAGGCTTTGATGTCCAAAGCAACAGCTGATTCTGCTGGTAGCACAGAAATTGAAACAGGACAGGTTAAAGTAAGCACAACGCTGAATATTACTTATGAAATGAAATAAGTGAAGTAAATAAGGCTGGATGTCCGTTAAAGATATGCTTGAGCGGGCGAAAGGTAATAATGACAAAGACGTTGTCCATCGGACAGCGTCTTTTTTGTTATAAAGGCGCACTTTGATGAAGTTTGGAAAGAAGAGGTGAAATATGACGAAATGAATTGCTGGTTTTTGGTATCTTTTTTGTCCATTTGTTCGTAACAAAACCTTCATTATAGACATCTGGATCGAACAACATTGTAACTGGAGCTGTAAACCTTTCCGCAATTGGGTTAATTATAATAAAGAGGTGAGCGTATGAGGCATACGATCAAATCAGGATACATACGCAATGACACTCAAATTTGAATTCGAGAGAGGAGTTTTATATATGACATCATGGAAAAAATGGACTAGTGCACTACTGGCGGCAGGAATTATTGTGGGGAGCGGGGCTGTATGGCAGGATAGTTCTGTACAGGCAGCTTCAGTATCCACGAAAGTGACAACACCTACTGAGGTAACTCTGAAGTCGGGAGGCAAAACTCTTACTCAAAAAGGGCTCCTTCAAGGTGGCTCCACTTGGGTATCGCTTACCGCAGTGAAAGATGTTGCAGGTGGAAGCTTGAAATATGATGCAAAGGCTAAGGAGTACTCCTTAACGGCAGCTAATAATACGATGACCATCAGCCTGATTGATGGGGCACCGAGTGTTAGAATTAATAACTACTATCCACAAGTGGAAGCGAAGCTGATCAATGGCCGATTGTATATTCCGTTTTCTGCAATGAGAGATTATTTGGGTGTTCAGGGCAACTGGGATGGCAAAGCCAAGACACTGACGCTGAGCAAAGTGAAGCAAAATAGCGTGACAGTCAAAGCGGCAACAGTGAAAGTCAGCATCAAGAACGCTGAAGTCGATATTCAATATCCTCAGGTTAGCGGACTGGCTAACGATAAAGCAGAAGCAGCTATCAACAAGGTGCTGAAAGATGAAGTCGATGCTTTTGTAACAGATTTCAAAAAACAAACTAAGGAATTTGGTGACGCAGCAGCGAACCGTCCATATGCATTTGAGAGTTCTTATGTCGTGACATACAACGAAAATGGTGTGCTTGGACTCATTACGCAAAGTTATCAGGACTATGCAGGTGCACATGGCATGACGTTCCGTTCAGGTCACACCTTTGCTCTGGATTCCGGCAAGGAATTGAGTCTGGATGATGTAATTCAAAATAACAAAACTGTGCGTCAGACAGTAAGCAAAAAAGTTGGAGATCAGCTTAAAGCTAGCGGTGGTTACCTTGAAGGCTATAAAGGTCTGAATAAAGATCAGGATTTCTATGTAACACCAACAGGTGTAGTTGTATTCTTCCAGTTGTATGAGTATACAGCTTATGCGGAAGGCTTCCCAGAATTCCCGTTCACATACAAAGAGTTGCTTCCTAAAGGCACAGAGCCGTTCAGTGGCTTAACAGCAAACAAGTAAAGTATTAGAATTTCATTTCGTTGAAATGATGGCTAATAGCGTATGCGTAGCTCGGTTCGTAAATGTAACTTTAGTATTAGTCTTGGGCTTATTGCAAACGTAACGCTAAGAGAGTTAAAGTGAATCAATTAAATATTTATCATGCACTTTTAAATTATCTTCAAAAAAAGGACGCCCTCGTCATATTGACGAGAGCGTCCTTTTTTCATATAGCCCACTCAACTGGGCGTTGCCGTTTGAGTGGGCTATATGGTATATCCGTTTAATTGGCGATTCGCCTCGGCTTAGATGCCTTGGGAACCTACGTTTTCAATAACTTTATCGATGATACCGTAATCGGCAGCTTCAGCAGCACTCATAAAGTAGTCACGATCTGTATCTTTCTCGATACGCTCCAGCGGTTGGCCTGAACGCTCAGCGATGATGCGGTTCAACGTATCACGCATTTTCAGGATGCGGCGGGCACGAATTTCGATGTCCGAAGCTTGACCTTGCGCACCACCAAGTGGTTGGTGAATCATGATTTCGCTGTTAGGCAATGCAAAACGTTTACCTTTGGCACCTGCGTTCAACAGGAATGCACCCATCGAAGCCGCCATACCTACACAGATGGTAGATACATCCGGTTTGATGAATTGCATAGTATCGTAAATCGCCATACCGGCTGTAATGGAGCCGCCTGGGCTATTGATGTATAAGTGAATGTCTTTCTCCGGATCTTCCGCAGTAAGGAACAACATCTGTGCCATGATGGAATTCGCCACAACGTCATTTACATCACTGCCAAGGAAGATGATACGATCCTTCAGCAATCTGGAATAGATGTCATAGGCGCGCTCACCGCGGTTGCTCTGTTCAACGACCATTGGAATATAACTCACGTGAAAAACCTCCTCAGAAATGTAAATGTTAATTGGTGTTATATATAAACTGTTACCGTATTACCCACATCATAAACAATTCCAAACAAAAAGTCAAAGAAAGTCAAACTAAGTTTGAAAAAAAAGAAACCTATTCGGTTTCATTGGTTAAGAGTGTTATGAGCTACTAATTAAGAATGGCGCGCCCGCCAAGAATCGAACTTGGATCTCAGGCTTCGGAGGCCTACGTCATATCCATTGGACCACGGGCGCACATTAATTATTGCTGCAAACATAGTTGCATAAAAGCAGTTTTGAAATAGAAGCTTCAAATATGTGACAGCAATAATGATTATAGCTCATGAGTAATTTAATTGCAAGCTGATGTTCGCTGTTTTGGTTTGGAATACCCTGAAATTGATCATGATGAAAATAAGTGGATAAAGAGCGCAAATAGGTAAATGCTAAAAGAGGTTTTGGACATGCCATATGAAAAACCATAGCAAGCAATATGTAGATGAGAATTTTACTTTGCTTCTATATATGGTGTCGAACAGGTTGTTCTCGATCATAGTAGATTGACATTGTGAAAATAGGCGCGTACAAACGCCTGAAACGTGTCGATTTAACGCTTCGAAACACTTGCATGTCACGTCAGTTTTAGGTAGAATAGACGTGGGACTTAAAAAGTTAACCCGGGACGTTTTGGGGCCATGAAAGAAAGCTTGGAACGAGAAGCTTGCGGGAGTGGAAAGCATGCGAACGATTTTAGAAGTGCAAAAGCAGCTTCTGCCTGATCTCATGGATGTCTTGAAGAAGAGGTATACGATTCTGCACCAGATCATGTTATCGGATGTGATCGGACGAAGAACGTTAGCTAATTCCATGCAGATGACCGAGCGGGTTCTGAGGGCTGAGACCGATTTGTTAAAGGCTCAGGGACTTATTGAAATTGACAGTGCAGGCATGAAGATCAGTGAGGCAGGGCATGAATTGCTGCAGCAGTTGGAACCCGTCGCCAAAGAGCTGTTCGGATTATCCGAACTGGAAGAGCGCATCAAGCAAGCCTACGGTCTGCAAAAGGTAGTTGTGGTTCCTGGTGATTCGGACATTTCTCCATTTGCCAAACGGGAACTGGGTAGAGCCGGAGCGAAGGCTCTGGGTAATATTATGACTGATAACGATGTTGTCGCCGTAACTGGCGGTTCAACAACGGCTGGAGTCGCAGAGCAACTGACTCCGCCAACATCGCTGAAAGGTGTCTGGTTTGTACCGGCACGCGGTGGGCTGGGAGAAAGCCTTGAAATTCAGGCCAATACGATTGCATCCACGATGGCAAAACGGGTAGGGGCCCAATACAAACTCCTGCATGTACCGGATTTGCTTAGTGATCATGCTTACGAATCACTAATCCAGGACCCAAGTGTTCAGGAGATTCTGCAGCTGATTCGAAAATCGCGGATCGTCATTCATGGAATCGGTGATGCCGTAGAGATGGCACGGCGCCGTAAACTTGCGACAGAGATCATAGATGAACTTCAGGCGCAAGGGGCCGTATCTGAATCCTTCGGTTATTACTTTAATGATCAGGGTGAGGTGGTACACACCATGCTTACGCTGGGCATGCGACTCCAGGATATTGAACGAACCGATGTCGTGATCGGAATTGCAGGTGGCAAAAGCAAAGCTGCTGCTATTCACTCCGTGCTGCGATTTGGCCAGGAAGATATTCTGATTATTGACGAGGCTGCTGCCGAAGTCATCGTTGCCGAAATGGAATAAGAGTTTACTTTTCACCACAACCATTGTTGTCTTGACGGACTTCACGGTCTGTCTTGAATATATAAGTTTCATAAAAAAAATTAATCAAAACTTGGGAGGAACTTACTCATGATTAAAGTAGGTATTAACGGTTTTGGACGTATTGGACGCTTGGCATTCCGCCGTATTCAAAATGTAGAGGGCATTGAAGTAGTAGCAATCAACGACTTGACTGATGCTAAAATGCTGGCTCATTTGCTCAAATATGATACAACTCAAGGTCGCTTCGATGGCGATGTTGAAGTACACGATGGCTTCTTCAAAGTG
Source organism: Paenibacillus sp. O199 (assembly GCF_001636635.1). Taxonomy (NCBI): domain Bacteria; kingdom Bacillati; phylum Bacillota; class Bacilli; order Caryophanales; family Paenibacillaceae; genus Paenibacillus; species Paenibacillus sp. O199. The sequence continues at coordinate 104,679 of NZ_LGRP01000015.1, read as the reverse complement.
AACGGTAAAGAAGTTAAAGTATTGGCTAACCGTAACCCAGAAGAACTTCCTTGGGGCGACCTGGGCGTAGATATCGTTCTGGAATGTACTGGTTTCTTCACAACTAAAGAAGCAGCTGAGAAACACTTGAAAGGTGGAGCTAAGAAAGTTGTTATCTCCGCACCAGCTACTGGCGACATGAAAACCATCGTTTACAACGTAAACCATGAAATCCTCGACGGTACTGAAACTGTAATCTCCGGCGCATCTTGCACAACAAACTGCCTGGCACCTATGGCAAAAACTCTGCAAGACAAATTCGGAATCGTTCAAGGTTTGATGACTACAATTCACGCTTACACTGGCGACCAAAACACTTTGGATGCTCCACACCCTAAAGGTGACTTCCGTCGTGCTCGCGCAGCAGCTGAAAACATCATCCCTAACACAACTGGTGCTGCTAAAGCAATCGGTCTGGTTATTCCAGAACTGCAAGGTATCCTCGACGGTGCAGCTCAACGTGTGCCAGTAGCTACTGGTTCCCTGACTGAGCTCGTAACTGTTTTGAACAAAAAAGTAACTGCTGAAGAAGTTAACGCAGCTATGAAAGAAGCTTCCGATCCACAAACTTTCGGATACACTGAAGACGAAATCGTATCTTCCGATATCCAAGGTATCACTTTCGGTTCCCTGTTTGATGCAACTCAAACTAAAGTTCTGACTGTTGGCGACCAACAATTGGTTAAAACTGTAGCTTGGTATGACAATGAAATGTCCTACACTGCTCAACTGGTTCGCACTTTGGAGCACTTTGCAAAAATGATTAAGTAATATCTGCAATAACATAGAGCGGAAACAGATGCTATTGTTTCCGCTCTTTATATATCAACATTTTGCAAATTTCTCAAAAACACCAGGATTGACAAGGGATTTCAGCTCTTGATTGGTCCACCAAATACATGGGTGCGGAGGAAATACAGATGAACAAAAAAAGTGTACGCGATATCGAATTGACAGGAAAACGGGCTTTTGTCCGTGTAGATTTTAATGTGCCGCTCGAAGATGGTAAAATTACAGATGACAAACGTATTCGTGCCACGCTTCCTACGATCAACTACTTGATCGAAAAAGGCGCTAAAGTTATTTTGGCAAGCCACATGGGCCGTCCAAAAGGCGAAGTGGTTGAATCCATGCGTTTGACTCCAGCTGCTGAGCGTTTGTCCGAATTGCTCGGTAAAAAAGTCGTTAAAGCGGATGATTCCGTTGGCGAAACAGTAAAAGCTCAAATCGCTGAACTGAACAATGGCGACGTATTGTTGCTTGAGAACGTTCGTTTCCACGCAGGCGAAGAGAAAAACGATCCTGAATTGGCAAAACAATTTGCTGAACTGGCTGACGTATTCGTTAACGATGCATTCGGCGCAGCTCACAGAGCACACGCTTCGACAGAAGGTATCGCTCATTTGTTGCCAGCAGTATCCGGTCTGTTGATGGAGAAAGAACTTGAAGTGTTGGGCAAAGCCATCTCCAACCCTGAGCGTCCTTTCACAGCAATCATCGGTGGTTCCAAAGTTAAAGACAAAATCGATGTGATCGACAACCTGTTGAACATTGCAGACAACGTAATCATCGGTGGCGGCCTGACTTACACGTTCTTCAAAGCACAAGGACATGAAATTGGACAATCTCTGTTGGATGATTCCAAACTGGACGTTGCTCTTGGTTTCATTGAAAAAGCGAAAAAATTGGGCAAAAACTTCTACCTGCCGGTAGATATCGTTGTATCTGACGACTTCAGTGCAAGTGCAAACACACAAATCGTTGGTATCGACGGCATCCCTGCAGACTGGGAAGGCGTGGACATCGGACCGAAAACGCGTGCAATCTATGCTGAAGTGATCAAAAACTCCAAGCTGGTTGTATGGAACGGACCAATGGGCGTATTCGAAATTGAGCCTTTCTCTAATGGTACACGTGAGGTTGCTGAAGCTTGTGCAGAGACAGAAGCATACACCATCATTGGTGGTGGTGACTCCGCAGCAGCAGCTGAGAAGTTCAAATTGGCTGACAAAATGGACCACATCTCTACAGGTGGCGGTGCATCGCTCGAGTTCATGGAAGGCAAAGTGCTTCCTGGCGTAGTTGCATTGAACGACAAGTAAGCTTTAAGCTATAGCATGAAGGAGTTGAAAACCATGAGAACACCGATTATCGCAGGTAACTGGAAAATGTTCAAAACGGTTTCCGAATCCAATGACTTCATTCAGGAAGTTAAAGGAAAAGCGGAAGTTGAAGGCGTAGAGACTGTTATTTGCGCACCGTTTACGAATCTGCCATCCCTGGTAGAAGCCGTTAAAGGCACAAACATCAAAATTGGTGCACAAAATCTTCATTTTGAAGACAACGGTGCATTCACAGGTGAAATCAGCGGCGTGATGCTGAAAGACCTGGGTGTGGATTACGTCATTATTGGTCACTCGGAGCGCCGTCAATATTTTGCGGAAACCGATGAGACTGTCAATAAAAAGTTGCATGCAGCATTCCGTCACGGATTGACTCCAATCTTTTGTCTTGGTGAGACGCTTGAAGAGCGCGAAGCTGATCAAACGAAAGACGTGTGCAAAGTGCAAACGGAAGCTGCTTTTGCAGGTCTGTCCGCAGATCAGGCAGCACAAGTGGTTATCGCTTATGAGCCAATCTGGGCGATTGGTACAGGCAAATCCTCTACTTCCCAAGATGCGAATGAAGTTATTGCTTACATTCGTACGTTGGTGAAGGATCTGTACGACCAAAAGGTAGCAGATGCAGTTCGTATTCAATACGGTGGCAGTGTTAAACCTGAGAACGTAACAGAATACCTCGGACAAAGCGACATCGACGGCGCGCTTGTTGGCGGTGCCAGCTTGCAGCCGGCTTCGTTCATCGCGCTTGTTGAGGGGGCGAAGTAATGACAGCTCCAAAACCTGTAGCACTGATCATTATGGACGGCTTTGGTCTTCGTAACACGGTGGAAGGCAACGCGGTAGCGCAAGCCAAGAAACCGAACTATGACCGTTTTATGAGCCAATTCCCACACACAACTCTCACTGCTTGCGGTGAAGCGGTAGGTTTGCCTGAAGGGCAAATGGGGAACTCCGAGGTAGGTCACCTGAATATTGGTGCCGGCCGGATCGTATACCAGGATTTGACTCGTATCTCCAAATCGATTCGTGACGGTGAATTTTACGACAATGAGACACTCGTTAAAGCTGTTCGCGAAGCGAAACAAAGCGGTAAAAAGCTTCACTTGTATGGTTTGTTGTCCGATGGCGGCGTACATAGTCACATCGACCACTTGTTCGCTATGCTGGATCTCGCCAAAAAAGAAGGAATGAATGACGTATACATTCATGCTTTCATGGATGGCCGTGATGTTATGCCAGATAGCGGTAAAGAGTTCATGCAGAAGCTGATTGCCAAAATCGAGGAAGTCGGTGTAGGACAAATCGCAACGGTTCAAGGTCGCTACTATGCGATGGACCGTGACAAACGTTGGGAACGTGTTGAGAAATCATATCGTGCCATCGTTTATGGTGATGGACCAAAATACACTGATCCACTCAAAGCAGTTGAAGAATCGTATGAAAAATCCGTATTTGACGAATTCGTTGAACCAACGGTTATCGTTAAAGCGGATGGCCAGCCGGTAGGTTTGGTGGAGAGCGGCGATTCCGTCATTTTCCTCAACTTCCGTCCTGACCGTGCGATCCAACTGTCGCAAGTATTCACGAACCAGGATTTCCGTGGTTTCGACCGCGGTCCGAAGTTCCCTGTGGGCTTGCACTTCGTGTGCCTGACCTTGTTCAGCGAGACCGTTGAAGGTTACGTGGCTTACTCGCCTAAAAACCTCGACAACACGCTGGGTGAAGTTCTGGTACAGAACAACAAGAAACAATTGCGTATTGCAGAAACCGAGAAATACCCGCACGTAACCTTCTTCTTCAGCGGCGGCCGTGATGTTGAGCTTCCGGGCGAAACACGCGTGCTGATCAACTCACCAAAAGTTGCAACGTACGACTTGCAGCCGGAGATGAGCGCGTATGAAGTAGCTGACGCATGTGTTCGTGAGATTGAAGCAGACAAACATGACGCCATTATTCTGAACTTCGCTAACCCTGATATGGTTGGACACTCCGGCATGCTGGAGCCTACCATTAAGGCAGTAGAAGTAACAGACGAATGCATGGGCCGTGTTGTGGATGCAGTTCTCGCTAAAGGCGGCGTTGTGCTGATTACTGCGGATCATGGTAACGCGGATATGGTGTTCGATGAGCAAGGACGTCCGTTCACTGCTCACACAACGAACCCGGTTCCACTCATCGTTACAGATGCTAACGTTACCCTGCGTGAAGGCGGAATCCTCGCGGATATCGCTCCAACGATTCTTGACCTGATGCAATTGCCTAAACCGGCTGAAATGACAGGTACATCTGTCATCGCTACCCGTAAATAATATAATTTTAATAGGTTATTGAATAAGGCCTAAGTTGAACCTTAACGAAGCGGGCAGAACCGATCTGTAGAAGCGAAGCGTTCGCCTTTATCACATGATTTCAACTTATAAAAACAAGTTCAAAGAAATCAGGGGATAACAGCGATCGGAAGACGGTACTGCATGCGGAGTGGCCTGGTGAAACTCAACTATTCTGAACGTATTAAAATAAAATTCCAAATTAAAAGGAGATTATCACTCATGACTATTATTTCTGACGTGTACGCTCGCGAAGTCCTCGACTCCCGCGGTAACCCTACAGTTGAAGTTGAAGTATACCTGGAGTCCGGCGCAATCGGACGCGCAATCGTTCCATCTGGTGCATCTACTGGTGCCCACGAAGCTGTTGAGCTTCGCGATGGCGACAAATCCCGTTACCTGGGTAAAGGCGTTCTGCAAGCTGTTAAAAACGTAAACGAAACAATCGCTCCAGAAGTAATCGGTATGGATGCATTGGATCAACTGGGTATCGACAAATTGATGATTACTTTGGATGGTACGCCAAACAAAGGTAAACTGGGTGCTAACGCAATCCTGGCTGTATCCATGGCTGTAGCTCGCGCAGCTGCTGACGCTTTGGATCTACCATTGTACGTTTACCTGGGCGGATTCAACGCTAAAGTACTGCCAGTACCAATGATGAACATCATCAATGGTGGTGAGCATGCTGACAACAACATCGATGTTCAAGAGTTCATGGTTCTTCCAGTTGGAGCACCAAGCTTCAAAGAAGCTCTTCGCGTAGGTGCGGAAATCTTCCACAACCTGAAATCCGTACTAAGCTCCAAAGGCCTGAACACAGCTGTTGGTGACGAAGGCGGCTTCGCACCGAACCTTGGTTCTAACGAAGAAGCAATCACTACAATCATCGAAGCGATTGAAAAAGCAGGTTACAAACCAGGCGTTGACGTATTCCTGGGTATGGACGTAGCTTCCACTGAGTTCTACAAAGATGGTAAGTACACACTTGCTGGCGAAGGTAAATCTTACACTTCCGCTGAGTATGTTGACCTTCTGGCTTCATGGGTTGAGAAATACCCAATCATCACAATCGAAGACGGTATGTCCGAAGATGACTGGGATGGTTGGAAATTGCTCACTGAGAAATTGGGAGACAAAGTACAACTCGTTGGTGATGACCTGTTCGTAACGAACACAGAGCGTCTGGGTAGAGGTATCGAACAAGGTATCGGTAACTCCATCCTGATCAAAGTTAACCAAATCGGTACATTGACTGAAACATTCGATGCAATCGAAATGGCTAAACGTGCAGGATACACTGCTGTAATCTCCCACCGTTCCGGTGAGTCCGAAGACAGCACAATCGCTGACATCGCTGTTGCAACAAACGCGGGTCAAATTAAAACGGGTGCTCCTTCCCGTACAGACCGTATCGCGAAGTACAACCAATTGCTCCGCATCGAGGATCAACTGGGCGAACTGGCTCAATACAATGGTCTCAAAGGTTTCTACAACCTCAAAAAATAAGTTGTCTTACGAAAACTCATGGGCAAGCCGGGTAACCGGCTTGTCTTTTTTATTAAGTTGATTTTAATTACTAAAGAAGATTAAAAGGGTTGAAAATGTTGGCTATATCTCAGTAATTGAGGAAATGCCACTACTTGTATCACGTTAATAGCTGTGTTACAATTAAAGTAACTGTTTTTATGGTGAGATGTTATGCCCACATGGGTAGGAGGTGGAAAGAATGGATATTGCTTTGAAATTGCTGCTCGTGGTGTTTTCGATCGGTCTAATCACTGTAGTATTGCTGCAGCACGGGAAAAGCGCTGGTTTGGCGGGTGCCATCTCCGGTGGTGCGGAACATCTTTTCGGTAAAACGAAAGCGCGCGGACTGGATCTTTTCCTGCAACGTGCAACAGTTGTACTGGGTGCAGGATTCTTCATTTTGTCTATCATCGTTACTGTTGTCTCCAAGTAAGAGTTGGAGTGCCTTATGTAACGCGATAGTTTCGAGCAGGAACGCTTGAATGATTAACCTTCGTTTCGAGAAGAAACGGAGGTTTTTTAATAAATTCATTCATGACCAGTCTTTTCCAATGAACTACATGATTCTGATCTTCGATTTCTTCTCACTTCCGTTCGGTTACCTTCCTACATATTCGCCCTGTTCTGGGCCGATTCTTTTCTGTCTTTTCGAGAGCAAAACACATGTAGCATAAATGCTGTTATGATGCATGAAAGCGCGGTTATGCAAGGGGCCATGCATGCTTGGTTTATTTTGCAGGGTACGGATGCGCCGGATTGAATTCGTGTATACTAGGGTATGAGATAGTGAGGCCTGAGTTAAATGGCTTTTCTATTTGTAAGGTTTCTGATACATAGAGAGATGAAACAAGATTACACTTTTATGTTTCCCGAGGTGAATATTAATGATAACAGAACAACAATTGCTCGACTTCATGCGGGATACCGCTTATAAACCGATGACTTATCAGGAACTGGAACAGCACTTCGAGATTGAAGACGCGGCTGATTTCAAAGCCTTTTTAATTATGCTTAATACGTTGGAGGAATCCGGCAAAGTCTTGCTGACTCGCAATAACCGCTACGGCATGCCAGAACGTATGGATTTGGTGCGCGGACGTTTGCAGGCTCATGCGAAGGGGTTTGCTTTCCTCATCCCTGAGGATCGGGAACACCCGGATGTGTACATCCATGCCAATGATATGAAAAGCGCGATGAACGGAGATACGGTATTTGTTAAAGTGACTTCTCAAGGTCCTTCCGGTGGGCGTTTGGAGGGCGAGATTGTCCGTATTGTTACCCGTGCGGTCACGCAAGTGGTCGGTGTATTCCAAAGCCACGAGGTTTATGGCTTCGTCATTCCGGACGACAAGCGGATTAACCGAGATATTTTCATCCCACGCACGAACTTTAATGGAGCTGTTGATGGGCAAAAAGTTGTTGCGAAAATCATCAGCTATCCAGAGGGGCGGGCAGCAGCAGAAGGTGAAGTGATCGAGATTCTCGGTCATAAGGATGAACCGGGCATTGATATTTTGTCAGTGATTCGTAAACATCAGCTGCCTGAAGCTTTCCCGGATGAAGTGGTGGAAGAATCCGAAAAAGCACCGGATGCCATTACGGAAGAAGAAATTATCCAGCAAGGTCGCCGTGATCTGCGTGGGTTGAATATCGTTACGATTGATGGCGAAGACGCGAAGGATCTCGATGACGCTGTCAATGTGGAGAAACTGCCTAACGGTAACTATCGTCTGGGTGTTCATATTGCCGATGTAGGCTACTATGTGAAGGAAAACTCCAAGTTGGATCAGGAAGCGTACAATCGGGGATGCAGCGTGTATCTGGTGGACCGTGTTATTCCGATGCTTCCGCAACGGTTGTCCAACGGGATCTGTAGTTTGAACCCGCAGGTAGACCGCTTGACCCTGTCTTGTGAGATGGAGTTCAACGACCAGATGAAGGTTGTGAAACACGACATTTTCACAAGTGTTATCAAGACCAAAGAGCGGATGACGTATTCCAACGTTCGTAAAATTCTTGAAGGTGAAGAGCCTGAATTGTTGGAGCGTTACAAGGACCTAGTGGATGATTTCCACTTGATGAAAGAGATTGCTTTGAAGCTTCGTGCGATGCGTATGCGCCGCGGTGCGGTTGACTTTGATTTTGAAGAATCCAAAATCATCGTGGATGAAGAATGCAAACCAGTCGATATCGTGAAACGGGAGCGTTCGATTGCGGAGCAAATCATTGAGGAATTCATGCTGGCAGCCAATGAAACGGTAGCAGAGCATTTCCACTGGTTGAAGGTTCCGTTCATTTATCGTGTGCATGAAGATCCAGATCAGGAAAAACTGCAAAATTTTCTCGCCTTTGCGGCGAATTTCGGACACCACGTCAAAGGACGTGGCAACGCGATTCATCCACGGGCGCTTCAATCCCTTCTTGAGGATATCAAAGAAACGAAAGAACAAACCGTTATTAGTACAATGATGCTGCGTTCCATGAAACAGGCGAAGTATGATTCTGAGATGTCTGGTCACTTTGGTCTGGCGGCAGAGTTCTACAGTCACTTCACATCACCGATCCGTCGTTATCCCGACCTCGTCATTCACCGTGTTATTCGGGAAGTGATTGAGAACAATGGGGCTTTGCCTGAGAACCGTCAGGAGTATTTGGCTGGACGTATGGCCGATATTGCGCAACAGTCTTCGGAACGCGAGCGAGTGGCGGTTGAAGCTGAGCGCGATACAGAGAAAATGAAGAAAGCCGAGTATATGCTTGATAAGGTCGGCGAAGAGTTCGAAGGCATGATCAGCAGTGTTACCAGCTTCGGTATGTTCATTGAACTGGAAAATACGGTAGAGGGTCTGATTCGCCTGAGTGCGCTCACAGACGACTATTACCATTTTGACGACCAACATATGGCTCTGATTGGCGAACGCACCTCCAAGGTCTTCCGCATCGGTGATGAGGTGAAGATTCGTGTAGCGCGTGTGAGCATGGAAGAGTACACGATTGACTTTGAAATGGTTGACATGAAACCTCGCGGCGAACGTCCAGGTGGCTTCAGCGGTGGACGTGGCGGTAAAGGTGGACGTCCTGCTGGTGGCGGAGCACGCGGCGGCGCGAAGAGTGGTTCTGGTGGATTCAGTGGCTCGCGTGGTGGTAAAGGCGCGCCAATCGGTGCTGGAGGCAGCCGTGGCGGCAGATCAGCCGATGAAAGCAGCAAAGGCGGACGTGGCGGTCGTAGCGGAGCTTCGAACACAGTAGGAAGCGCGGGTGGCAAAGGTGGCGGCAAACCGAGAGGTGAGCGTCGTGCTGGAGATGCCGGCGGATCAGCAGGCCGGAGCAAGGGAGCGGTAAGCTTTGGTTTTGGTTCGGGCAAAGGTGGTTATAGCTCTACCGCAGGTGGCCAGGAAGGCACTTCAGCTAGTGGACAAGGGAATGCTCTGAACAGCGGCAGCAGTCGTGGTGAAGGAAGCTTCAAATCCGGTAAAGGCGGAGGTAAAGGTGGCAAAGGCGGTAGTGGACGCAAAAACACCTCACCTAGCGGTGTGTTTATCGGAGAAGGAGCTACACCGGGTGGTGTTCAGGAAGGCGGAGCACCACGCCGTAAGCGCAAGAAGAGTAAAGGCGCACCAGCCAACGGAACGGCGGCTTTTGTACGGAAGAAGAAAAAGTAATCGCGTTTCGCTGAGCATGAAATGAGTGTAATGGGAAGGGGCGGCGCAGACCGCCTCTTTCTTGATTTTAACAGCGGTCCTTGCTACAATTAAGTTCTGGCATGTGGTACCTGAGAAAATGTATGGTGCGCTGCTGTAGAGCATAGGTACCGGCTTATTTTACGGAGAAGGAGTGAGGACATGGGCAAGAATGATGGACAGAGTAAAGTGCTTGCACAGAATAAAAAGGCTTCCCATGACTACTTCATTGAAGATACGTATGAAGCGGGCATGGTGCTTACCGGAACGGAGATTAAATCTCTTCGTAACGGCCGTGCGAATATTGGCGATGCATTTGCCACGATTCGGAACGGTGAGATTCATATTCACAATATGCATATTAGTCCTTTTGAACAAGGGAACCGTCATAATCCAATTGATCCAACACGTACACGCAAGCTGTTGATGCATAAAGTGCAGATTCACAAGCTGCTTGGGCTGTCGAAGCAGGATGGATACAGCATTGTACCGCTGAAGATCTATATTCGTAACGGGTATGCGAAGCTATTGCTCGGACTGGGTAAAGGTAAGAAGCAGTATGATAAACGGGAGTCTGCTGCAAAACGCGATGCACAACGTGATATTCAACGGGTACTGCGCGAGAAGCAGAAAGTTGCTCGTTGATTGGGATATGCGAATTTTATGTGTTGAATGGCACAGTTTAGTTAGTTAGTGATAAGCGCGTCATGTTAGAAATAAGGATCTCGAGGTTGCCCGTAATAGGGTGGATCTTGGGATTTTTTGTTTTAATAGAGGTCCATTGATAAGTGGTCGCGGTGTAATGAGTTTGGCGCATCACACTGACCTGTCGTGCGGGTATCTTTCAGATTAATGTTCCAGTTATGGTGTGAGATACACCCGTTGTTGCCGGGTACCATGTAAAAATTGCTTGTGAGTAGTATCGGTAAACTTTTTTTGATGATTGCTGGAAAGAATCGTTGCAGTATGTTTGCTTATGCTGCGTAGTTTGTTCGGATCGTGGGTAAGATAGTTAAGAAAAGCTGTTCATGCTCATGAATTGTCTGCACCTCGGTACTCAACTTTACTTCCCTTGAGGGACGCGGTATAATATGTAGACGCTTGAGCATCATATGTGTGTTGGTTAAACTTGCACAGTTGCTCAGCATGTTGGATCGTCTTCCAGCAATCTATACTTTATCGTTGATTGGTCCTGTGTTATGATGTTCTTGTAGCAGATAGGAATGCCGAGTTTGAAAGAAGCATCTTTTTACCTTGGAGGAAAAAGATGTGCAGCACCTTTGCTCCGTATTCACGGATTAATCCTGGAGCCCTTCTTATATGAGGGGGCGTTTATGGATTCGACGGGGATAGTTCGAGCATGGGTAGCGGGTAGTGGGGACGCGTCCACTTCATCAACGCTAAAGCCTATTAAACGGCAAACAACAAACAAACTACGCTTTCGCAGCCTAAGAAACTGTGTGCGTGCTTCTAACCTGCATCGCCCATGTGACAGGATTAGGGGCTAACAAGTAGTGGGATACGCTGTCACATCTCCGCCTGGGGTGTGCTGAAGAAGACAATCAGGCTGACCCAACGTATAGCCGGTTACGGGGCGATACTCGGGTGACATCAAAACTGTGACTACACCCGTAGAAGCTTATGTGTCGTTATCTTCGGACAGGGGTTCGACTCCCCTCGCCTCCATTAGAGTGAGCAAAAACCATCAATCAGCGTTCTGATTGGTGGTTTTTCAGTTTATGATATAATAAACATGAATTTAGATTGGGGGACTCAAGATGTTTGAAAATCGTGAACAGCTCCAAGAAATTTTAAAAAAAGCTAATCAATACGCACGGAAACAAGCTAAAGAATCAGGTGCTTCTATTTTATTATATAAAGAATAACAAACGCGTTCGTGAGGATGCCAAAGGCAATAAATTTGAAATCATATTTGATGCTACTGGGAGACGCCGAGAGTTTGAATATCATGAGTGAAATCAGACCAGTCTGACTGTGTTTGCTGGAACACGTTTACTATATAGGCCTTGAGGACGTTCAAATGTATATAGATCGTGTTGTAAGTCATTGTGTTGATCAGGTTATCATCATTGATAATACATATGAGCCTTTAATTGTTGCGGAAATCAAGCAGGATAAATTAGTGAATTATCGTACTAGTGAGCCAAGCTTAAGTTTTTAAGCTTATAGGTTTGAGGCTATACGGCCATTATTTAATCCTGTATAGTAGAGCAATTCATCAAAAAAACGATGGGAGTGACTTCGTGGAGCCCATAACCCTGTCCAGAAAAGAAGTACATAAGAAAAACAAATACAGAGGATCATTACTTTTTATATTTAAAGAATTACTATGGAGTAAAGTTGGGGGGATTTTAGTTAGTATTTTCATTAATTTAGTTGCTTACAGTTATATTACAAATAATTATAGGACCTATATGGATGCAGAAGAAAATATAAAGAAAGTACTAACAAATACAGTTACAATTACACACGGAATGGAAAGAAACATAGAGAAAGTGAAATTTGACTATGAAATTAGCGAAGTTGTTCTTAATAAGGATGACACCATAAGTTTTGTGGAAATGGATTTTCGACCTGTTGATCTTGCTCTCGATGCTTCTGATTTTGTAATTAGTGTGGGAAGCGGAAAAGACAGGGAGCTAGATGGTGTTAAACTATATGGCGATGGAACCCATGGGATTTACATATACAACAGAAACACCAATGAATTAGTAAATAATATGATCTCACTAAGGTACTCATTGCGTGAAGAGAAAGAAATTAAAGAAATTTTAAAAACAGAATCTACATCAAAACTTGCAAAATGGTTCCTAGATACTTTTAAATAAAGCGATTTTAAGTTAAAAAGTCTGTTCGTGTCACACACAACTTATCGATGCTAATGCCATTTACAATAGCAATTTGAGGGATATTCAACAACATATTTTTTCATTTTTAACTTATTTTTTATCTGTAATTTTCTTTTGAATTATTTTTTAGGATTAATTAAATGATATAGAGAAGTAGACAAGGTAAGTAACTTTTTTGAAATATAGGGTCTGGGGGTCTGAATATGAGCAGAAAGCTGAGAGTATTTATCAGTAGCACAATGCGTGATTTAATGAATGAACGTGATGCTGTTTGTCACAAACTTAATGGTTTTAATTTTGAACCTGTAAATGCGGAAGATTTGCTTTCGGATGGACGGTCATCGTGGGAGAAATTATCAAGTGAGATTAATACTTGCGATATCTTTATACTAATATTGGGTGATAGATATGGGTGGATCCCAGATAGCGGCTCAAAATCAGAAGAAGGGGTATCTATAACACATTTGGAATATAAACAAGCTATATCCTTAAACATACCAATACTAACATTTCTCAAGGAGTTACCCTACGATGCGGAGCGCAATTCTGAAGATGCAAAAAAGAGGGATTCTTTTCGAGAAGAAGTAAGGAGCTGGGAAAAGGGGAAGTTTACTAGCAACTTTAAGTTAGCATCGGATCTAGCTGACAGTGTGGGAAGAGCAATTATTCTCATGCTATCAGATGAATTCCAAAACGGAAAAATTAGAAAAAGAGCAGAAGAAGTATATGAGGTTGCTAATAAATCTAAAATGGGGTCACTCTCATCTAAAGAACCTTCAGTAATTATTCCATATGATTTGTTAAATAAAATCATAAATAATGATGTTGTACTGTTTGCTGGGGCAGGAATATCAGTATCAACAGGTCTTCCTTCTGCAGCGGCATTTTCAGAAAAACTTGTACAGGATATAAGATTGAGCTATCCAGAATATAGCATAAACAGCGCTGGAAGTGTTTTTGCTGGAATAGCTACGGATTTTGAAGTTATAAGGGGAAGAAAATCTTTAAATGAAGCAATTTCTTCTATGATTCATCCACCACAAGGTGTCGAGCCATCAACTGCTCATATGAATGCCGTTTCATTGTTTGAACAGATTATTACAACAAATTACGATACTCTTTTTGAAGAAGCGGCAAAACTACTAAATATTCAATCTCGAATAATATATAATGAAACCAATAGCTATGAAATTCCAGCGGGTAAAGTTATTATTAAGTTGCATGGTACAAATGATTATCCTGATTCACTGCTCCTTACAGAGGAAGATATATTATTTTTAGAAGAAACAAGAAAAAATCTATGGAGTACTCTTGTGAACTTACTCAACAAGAAAATGATTTTGGTTGTAGGGTCATCTCTACGTGATCCAAGTATTATTCGACTACTGAGAGAGACGAATAATGTCTCAGGATATTTTGTTAATCCAGAAATATATGAGCACACTCAAGGTTTAACAAGTAAATGGAATCTAAAGTGTATAAAGGCTGATGCTGATACTTTCTTTAAGACTTTAGCTAGTACTTTACTTAATTAAAATATACTTTGATTTATATTATATGCGGGGCGATATTCGGGTGACATCAAAACTGTGACTTATGTGTCGTTATCTTCGGACAGGGGTTCGACACCCCTCGGAAAAAAGAACCCTTGTCCACACAAAACCACAACGGGTAGTGAATGACAAGGGTTCGTTTAAGTACTTTTCTAACTTCAATCATTTTCGCAGAACAAGCAGAATTTCTTTTGCTTTGGGGTCAATGTTCGACAGAGGTTCACCCCATCGACCCGCTTGTACAAATAATTTCTCTTCAATACTGAATCCGCAACTTTCACAAAGGGATGTTATTTCAGCCATTGTATACCGTTTGTCGCGGATAATATATTCAGCTGATAGACGTCCATCGTTGTTAAACTGCTCTTTTCTAAAGACCACACCTGTCCTTTCGTCAATTAGATAATACTTTGAATCAAAGACATTACCTGTTGATTGCATAATCTGACTCGGTGGTAAGTTAAACAATCTGTGTTTTTCTTTACGAATGTCCTCGACTTGATGTTCAGCCAAAGATTGCGTTAGTTCCATATTCATAACGGAGATGATGGCGATACCATTCCCATTGAGATGATCGTAAATTTTCTTCAGAATTTTTTTGTTGTCTTGTTCTTCCGGAAAAGAGCCTATAACATCATATAGGCATAAAATAACATCGAACCGCGCTTCTATATTTAGTGCTCTGCAGTCAGCCTTATTAAAGGTAACGTTATTTAACGCGTTTTCAATTCTGTTTTTATTTGCTATCTCAATATTCCCAAGTGCAAAATCAAAACCAGAAACAGTGACCCCCCTCTTTGCCAGTTCAATGCTATGACGCCCCTGTCCACAACCGAAATCAGCAACATGAGTTTGAGATGGATTAGCAATAAAATTAATAATAAAATCAACTTCACTTGTTGTATGTCTTGTCCATGGATGGGATGACATGTCCATTCTTTCATATGCTGTTGCTAAGAAAGTTTCTGACTCTTTTAGGAGTTCATTGAACTCTTTTTCGGATAACGGAAGGAGATCCTGTTCGCGAAAAACAAAGGCAAGCCATTCGCATCCGGGTTGTATGTCACCGAGAGGCCACTGGCCAGGATATAAATCAATTTTTTGATCTAATGAAGAAAGATCTACGTCAAAGTCTGAATCCACAAGAGTATATTCATCATTAACGATATAATCTTTAACGAATTCTACTTCTCTACCTAACTCCTTAATGTCAGCAAGATTATCCCTTACAATTTTTGGATTAACTTTTCGTAAAGTAGCGGACTCCAGTGTTTTAACCGTAAGAGGATTGGATGTGGCGAGACCCCATGCATAGTCGCTAGAAAATCCCCATATAGAAAACATCAGATTTTTTCCGATTTTTTGCTGGCGGAAATCAGTATCCACGACAAGCTGTCGAATCCAAGACATATATCCTTTCCCTTGAATCTCTTGCCTAATGTAAACTGCATGCCCAATCAAACGTTCATCCTTAAAAGCCATTGCAATAAAGTGATTAGGTTTTTCTCTAAGAGACTTATAACGGGTTGGAGAAAGTTTAATTCGCTTATTTGGTTGCGTTTTATGTGTAGATGAATAAAATCCATAATGAGCAGAATATAATTCTGAACAGGCTTGAGCCTCTTTGTCCGTTAATTCAGAACATGGTTTTCTAATATAAGAAATACTATAGTCCATAATTTCACCACCTGGCTTATTTAATTGCCTTGTATTAGTGTACATTATTTAGAGATACATTAAAAATTTACATGTTATAAAATGAACGAAGGTCATTGAATTTGCGTTAAGAAAGTCGGCTTAATCTGCTTCACCAAACAACCTAATCATCACAACCCGGTGAATTGTGGTTTTGAACAGCCACGGTTCGCCTCCATTAGAGTCAAGAAAACCATCAACCTGTTGTTCTGGTTGGTGGTTTTTCAGTTTATGATACAATTACTTTAAAGTTATAAAGATGGAGGTACTCAAGATGTTTGAAAATCGAGAACAGCTCCAAGAAATTTTGAAAAAAGCAAATCAACATGCAAAGCAGCAAGCCAGAGATTCAGGTGCATCCATTTATTATATTAAAAATAACAAACGTGTACGTGAATATGCAGAGGGAAATAAATTCGAGATCGTTTATGATGCAACAGGAAAACGGCAGGAATTTGAATACCATGAGTGACATAAACTAACCAAAAAGAGAGACCCTTGAGGTCTCTTTTTGGTATCTATGAGGTTCAATAAAGGTAGAATTCAAGGCTCAGTTCTCTTAGCGGGAAGTAAGCGGACGAGCTAACAAAATTTCAATCTACGCAACGATCCCATCGTCAATATCAGTAAATCTCTTAACTCATACTAATTATTGAACAACGGTTCCGTGCGAAGCAAATAGTTACCCCTTACCTCTGCAGCCCAATAAGCAAAGACCTCTCTCCATTGAACACTGTTAAAGAAATCGTCTACGGATTGGTTGTCGGAATCCCAGTCAACAAATATGTTGAGAGGTGTGATTCCTCCGGCCCAAATTCCATTACTGATGTCCGTTCCTTTCTCCCTCACTAATAAGATTGGAATGCCGAATTGAAAGGCCATGGCAGGCTCAATTTGAGAAAAGGTCGATCCTTCCCAGAACGGAGTGGTCGTTGGTGGCTCCCCTACATTGGATTCAAGAATTTGAACAAAAAATCTGCGGAAGTTGATTGCGAGCAATCCATAGCTTGAAAAAACCAGGCGCCGTATATTCGTTAGAATGTTTTCCGGGTATTGTTCACTAACGGGTAATGTGCGGGGAAAGAGCAATGCATCTTCGATTTCCCTAATCAGACGGTTCAAAAATTGCTCTTGCGGGCCATTTACCGTGTTGGTTGTACTCAAAAATATAGGAATACGAAAAGCACGGTCTACACATGCATCGATAGCGGATGTTGTGTCCTTTTCATTATGAATGGCCTTATTTGGATTTGAGGAAGAGGTTCTTAAATTACCGCGTACGGGTGGAAGCTCCGTTACCATGCTTACGGGGGAAAGCTTTTTCATGGCAATAGGCTGAGTCTTAGCTTTATTTTTTGGATTACTCAAGGTTCACATCTCCAATGCAAGAGTCTGGTTTATATTTAGCCCAGTCTATGCACATTAGCCCATTTATGTGACGTGATACTCATGAGAGGAGCTTACCCTTTACCCCATCAACCGATTACTGTATTATTTTGAAATTTTACTTCGTACTAGAATGTAATTTATAATAATAAGTTAATATAAACCGCGTCAGGAGGATACAATGGACTTTATCAAAAATCAACTAGACGGAACTGGCATGAGTGAACAAACCATTGGATATCTTTCGAATTTGATCATGGTGGTATTTATAGCTGTGGTCTCAATACTGGCCAATTTTATAGCCAAAAAAATCGTACTGAAGATTATTATCCAAATCATCAACAACAATCGGTACACGTGGGATAAAATCATTGTGGAGAAAAAAGTGTTCCACAACCTCTCGCATCTGGTACCGGCTATTATCATTTATTATTCTGCGTATGTCTTCCCGTCCTATCAAGCTTTGATTGAAAAAGCAGCTTTAACTTATATGATCGTCATAACCATCACGGTATTAAATGCGCTGCTTAATGCCTTTGATACCATATATCGTTCCTATGAAATCTCTAAGATTAGACCCATTAAGGGATACATTCAGGTAGCCAAGATCATTCTTTTCATCATTGGAGGCATTATCGTCATCTCGAGCCTCATTGGTCAGAATCCGTTGATTATTCTCAGTGGACTTGGCGCGTTATCTGCCGTTCTGATGCTCGTCTTCAAGGATTCCATATTGGGACTGGTGGCAGGCGTGCAATTATCATCGAATGATATGGTGCGTGTCGGTGACTGGATTGAAATGCCCAAATATAATGCCGACGGCGACGTCATCGATATTACATTAAACACGGTGAAGGTTATGAATTTCGATAAAACGATCACGATGATTCCGAGCTACGCGCTCATCTCCGATTCATTCAAAAATTGGAGAGGCATGCAGGTGTCCGGTGGCAGAAGGATTAAGCGAAGCGTCTATATCGATACAAGCAGCATAAGCTTTTGCACCCAGGAAATGATTGGGGAATTTCAGAAGATCCACTATCTTACGGATTATATCGAGACAAAATTAAATGAAATTAACGAATACAACATGGAACACCACATTAATACGGAAAGCATTGTGAATGGTAGACAGCTTACGAATGTGGGTGTATTCCGAGAATATATCCATCAATATCTGAGGAATCATCCGAAAATTCATAAGGACATGACGTTGATTGTGAGACAGTTAGCACCGGGAGATAACGGACTACCACTTGAAATCTATGCATTCAGCAATGATATTACCTGGGGTGTGTATGAATCGGTTCAAGCGGATATTTTTGACCACATCTTCGCGGTTGCGCCGACCTTTGGTCTTCGTGCTTTCCAAAATCCAACGGGTCATGATATCGTGCAACTAAAAGAAAGCCCCCAATATTCGAGAGGATATTGAGATTGTTATTTACCTGATCCAAAATGAATATGAACAGAGAGAGCACCGTAAAGGTGCTTTTTTTGTTCAAAAAGTGACATATACACTATTTACAAAATTGGAAATAATTAATAGTATATTCATATGGGCATGATTTCCAGATTTTATTTTACACGTATCGTATCTTGAAGCTAGAAATAAAATGTCCCGCTTTGAAGATTGGAAAATTTAATGGAGGTGAATTTCGTGGCACGTGTATTAGTTGTAATGATGCCTGCAGAAGGGCATATCAATCCGACGCTCGGAATAATCAAGGAACTGATAGAGAACGGAGATGAAGTCGTCTACTGTTGTACGGAAAAATATCGGACGAAGATTGAAGCGTTAGGCGCACAATTTAAAGCGTACTCCTTCAACGAGGCAAGCCTGCTCAACAACCCAGATATGAAGCCATTTGAAATCAAGCACCCTTACCAATTTTTATATATGGTTTTGAAAAAAATTATTCAGCGGTTTATTCCGGATGTTCTGAATCTGATCGAAAATGAAACCTACGATTATTTAATTTTTGACTCCATAATAGGCTGGGGAGGACAAATTTTAGGTGAAAAGCTGGGTATACCAGCGGTATGCTCAACCACAACTTTTGTTTTTGTGGAGCCTCTCGGATCAGGTAATCAAAATCAACTGAAGGATGACGATGAGGAGGTTAAGGAGCTATATAACAGCATCATCGAGATGTCCCAGCAACTAGCTTCTCAGTTCAATGTGGCTGTTCCTTCTCTAGCGGATCTTTCAGGGCACCCAGGACAACTGAAGATTGTTTATACAAGCCGTTATTTTCAACCCATGGGGGACAAGCTGGACGACAGCTTTGTGTTCACTGGCCCATCTATTACCCCCCGCAAGGATGCACCATCCTTTGCAAAGGAATCTCTGCATGCCGTTTATAAACAGGCGGTTTATATTTCGATGGGAACCATTTTAAATAAGGATCTTGATTTTTATAAGCTGTGCTTTACGGCTTTTCGTGATTTGCCTGTGCAGTTTATATTGTCTTCAGGGAAGGATACTGATTTGGAGCCCATTGCTGATCTTATTCCTGACAACTTCATCATCAGACCCTATCTCCCACAATTGGAAGTGCTGCAGGGTGTAGATGCTTTTCTGACACATGCGGGCATGAACAGTGCAAGTGAAGCTTTGTATTATAATGTACCGTTGGTCATGCTCCCGTTAACCTCGGATCAGCCACGTGTAGCAGGCCGGGTGCAGGAGCTCGGAGCAGGTGTCATCGTGGATAAAAATAACCTTACACCCGACGTACTGAGAACCGCGGTGTTAGAAGTGCTCGGTAATGCCTCCTACAAGGAACATGCTGAGGTTATTGGGAAAACGTTACGCGATGCTGGTGGGTACAAGCAGGCTGCTATCGCCATTCAGAACTTTATGGGCAAGCGGTCGTTATCGGCCACGCCCATCTCTTCGCTTGAATAAAGAGGCGACTTGCCTCTATTAAAATTAGACGAGAAAGCCACCACCCCGTCAACGGGGTGGTGGCTTATATTTGATTCATCCGCGTATGGAGGGGTAGAATAAACGGAGAGGGCATATCACCTTTTCCATATCGTTTTAGTATATCTTTCGCAAAGGAGAGTTTACAGATGAATCATACAATTCCGGAATATACGTTGAATGATGGCTTAAAGGTACCTGCCATTGGCTTTGGTACCTATAGCTTAAAAGGAGAAAAAGGTGTTAAATCCATAGCGTCCGCGATGGATGCAGGTTACCGACTAATTGATACAGCGTATAACTATGAGAACGAGGCGACTGTTGGGAAGGCCATTAAACAGAGCTCCGTTTCCAGAGAAGACCTGCTCATTTCATCTAAACTGCCAGGGCGTTACCATGCCTTTGAAAAGGCGATTGTAGCCATCCAAGAATCTCTATACAGAGCAGATCTTGATTATTATGATCTATATCTGATTCACTGGCCAAATCCCAAGCAGGATATGTATGTGGAAGCGTGGCAGGCACTCATTGAGGCGAAGAAACGCGGATATATCCGTTCCATCGGAGTTAGCAATTTCCTTCCGGAACACAATGAACGCCTGATTAAGGAGACCGGAGTAGCGCCAAGTCTGAATCAGATTGAACTGCATCCATTCTTTGATCAAGCGGATCAGCGGGAGAAGGATTCGCAGCATGGCATTGTTAACGAATCGTGGAGTCCGATTGGTCGTGGCAATGATGCTGTACAAGATATCGTAAAAGATGAGCAGATCCTTCGTATTGCCGAGGCTCATGGCAAAACGGGTACGCAGGTTATTTTGCGCTGGCATACCCAGCTTGGGTCAATTCCTATCCCTAAAGCAGGCTCGCTTCAACACCAGCAAGAAAATATCGATATTTTTGATTTCGAGCTGAGCGAGAAGGAGATGGAAGTCATTTCTTCTTATAATCGTAAAGATGGACGGTTGTGGAATCAGGACCCGAGTGAATACGAAGAATTTTAAATGCTTATTATAAAAAGTTCGGTTCACCTTACGGTGAGTTGAATGGTTATAAAATAAAAATAGCCTCCTAACCTACAGAGATGTAGATTAGGAGGCTTTTTGATGTATGTTTTTACAAACGTTCATCACTTATTTACTCACCGTTCAATCTGGATATATGATCTTGATCTCTTGCATTCATGTGCAAATCCTGCGCCGCGCATGGAAATATCAAATTTTGGATATGTCGGCAAGAATGGAGGATAGCCAATATAGCGGGCAAACGGTAACTTTATGGAGAGCGATGACAGGGCTGCTTATCCACGATACAAATTCAATGGGGGGACGTGAAGTGATGAAAAGGTCATGGAGAAAACGACTGACAATTGGAATCTGCCTAATGATGAGCATTGCTGCTCTTGGGGGCTGTTCAGGAGACAACGGAAGTGCAGGTGAAGCAGGAGGAGATGGACCTACCCCCATTTCAATCTGGATGTCGATGAATACCAATGCTTCCATCACACTCAAGAGCATGAATGAAATCACGGCGATTAAGGAATGGGAGAAGAAAACCAATACCAAAATCGAATTCCAGCATCCCGCTGTGGGTGCCGAGACCGAACAGTTCAATGTCATGATTGCCTCGAATCAGCTGCCTGATGCCATGTTTGTCAATGGAGATTACGCCAAGCTATTCAATGATGGTATCATCATTCGACTTAACGATCTTATTGATGAATACGCTCCCAATTTGAAAAAGATCTTGGACGAGAATCCCGAGGTTGCCAAACAGTTAAAAGCCGACAACGGAGATATCTATGCGATACCGCATCTGCGGCTTGGGGAATACAAAACCTTCGGCGGTACGTTCATCCGTCAGGATTGGTTGGATGAGCTGAAGCTGGAGAAACCGGAAACGATTGAGGAATGGGAGACGGTACTCAAGGCCTTCAAGGAGAAAAAAGGCGTAGCAGCGCCCCTGTTGTTTGGTGCACCACCCAAAATGAGCACGATGGGACCAGCCGCACCGACATATCTGGAGGCTTACGGCATCACTAATAATACGTTTATGAAAGATGGCAAGGTGGTCTATGGACCAATCGAGCCAGAATATAAGGAATTTCTAACGATGTTCCATCGCTGGTATCAGGAGGGATTGATTGATCCCGATTTTGCTACCAATGATCAGAAAACATACGACGCCAAAATTTTGAGCAGTCAAGCTGGTGCGTTTTTCACCTTCATCGGTGGAGGTGTAGGCCGCTACCTGCCCGCTCTGCAGGAAACGGATCCGAACGCCAACCTGACAGCCACTCAATATCCGGTGCTGAATAAGGGTGATGAACCACTGTTTACCGGACGCTCCTGGGAGTGGAGCAGTAGCGGCGTTGTGCTCACCAATAGCAACAAACATCCGGAGGAAACGGTCAAAGCACTCGATTATTTCTTCAGTGAAGAAGGACATATGCTGAAAAATTTCGGTATGGAGGGCCTCACCTATACGATGAAGGACGGTTACCCGACCTATACTGATGAGATTTTGAAAAATCCAGACGGTCTGTCGGTTGCTCAGGCCATGGCCAAACATTTTATTGCGAACTATCCCTTCGTGGGGGAGGATGACGATCGGTACAACGAGCAATATTATCAGCTCCAACAGCAGAAGGATGCGGCGGTTCTGTTCTCCAAATACAGCGAGAATACACTGAAGGTGGGCCTTCCTCCAACCAGTCTGACAACAGAAGAATCTACGGAGTACAGCAAGATCATGAGTGATATTGGAACCTACCGGGACGAGATGTTCGTCAAATTTGTCATTGGGGTTGAGCCGATTGAGAACTTTGACAAGTTTGTGGATCAGATCAACAAGTTTAACGTGAAACGGGCTATTGAAATTCAGCAAGCTGCCCTGGACCGTTATAAAGCCAGATAAGGAAGAGATGTCCACGGTGGTGTAGCCGTTTTACGACTTTGCTGCCGTGGATGCCCTCTTTGGAATGAAAAAGGAAGGGGATGAAGGAGTTGTCGCACAAGTTTTCCTTGTTATGGCTCAATTACAAAAAGAATAAAGCCATCTATTGGATGGCTCTCCCCGTCGTTTTATATTTTCTAGTCTTCAAATACCTGCCGATGTACGGAGCCATCATTGCATTCAAAGACTACTCGGTGGGCAAAGGCATATGGGGCAGTGATTGGGTCGGATTGCAGCATTTTCGTGATTTCTTTCAGAGCTATTATTTCTGGCGGATTCTGAAGAATACTCTTTTGCTAAGCTTTTATCAGCTGTTGTTCGGTTTTCCGGCTCCCATTCTTCTTGCTCTTCTGCTTAACGAGCTCAGACATGAAATCTTCAAACGTACGGTGCAGACGATCTCGTATATTCCTCACTTTATTTCCATTGTTGTCATCTGTGGCATGATTGTTGATTTCTCATCTCGTGATGGACTGTTTAACACCATCATTGGCTATTTTGGCGGTCAGAGCAGCGCGCTTCTCAGCGATCCGGCCAATTTCCGTACCATTTATACCGCCTCATCGATCTGGCAGGAGCTCGGCTTCTCCAGCATCATTTATTTGGCTGCACTTAGCGGCATTAACCCTGAGCTCTACGATGCTGCCAACGTGGACGGAGCGAGTCGGCTTCGCCAGGTGTGGCATATCACGCTTCCCGGCATCATTCCGATGATTATGATCCTCCTCATACTCCGCATTGGTGGACTGATGGAGATTGGGTTCGAGAAAATTATTCTGCTCTATAATCCGAATGTGTATGATACAGCAGATGTGATTTCGACGTTTGTCTACCGCAAAGGGATTAGTGAAAGTGCCGAGTTCAGCTATACAACCGCGGTGGGTCTCTTCCAGTCGGTCATTAACTTTACGCTGCTAATCGGTGCCAATCGCCTGTCCAAGGCGATATCCAATACCAAGCTGTTCTAGCCAAGAACGAGGTGAAGGGAGGGAGTTTCTTTGCGAATGAAAAGGTCCATGGGAGAGCGTCTGTTTGGCGGTGCCAACGCGATTCTGATGACAGGGCTAATTATCGTAACCTTGTATCCACTGCTGCATGTGCTAAATGCATCGCTTAGCGACTCAGGTCAACTCATGGCCCATAGAGGCCTGCTGCTTTTCCCCAAAGGGATTACGATGGAGAGCTACAGGCTGGTACTGAGCAACCCCAACATCCTATCCGGATACAGGAACACGATATTCATTGTGGTGGTGGGCACGGCGCTTAATCTGCTGTTTACTATTCTGGGGGCGTACACGTTGTCCCGCAAAAGCTTTATGCTCCGCAATCCGATTATGCTGGCGATTGTATTTACGATGTTTTTTAACGGCGGAATCATACCGTCTTATCTGTTGATCAATAACACGCTTCATATGGGCAACAGCCTCTGGGCTCTGATTGTACCCGGTCTGATCAGCAGCTATAATCTGATTATTATGCGAACTTCCTTTGCGGAAATCTCGGAAAGTCTACTAGAGTCGGCCCGTATAGACGGGGCAGGAGAGATGCTCATTCTGTGGCGGATCGTCGTACCATTGTCTATGCCCGTTATTGCGGTGATGATTCTCTTTTATGGCGTCGGTCATTGGAATTCATGGTTCAGTGCGATCCTGTATATTCGGGACCGGAACCTGTTTCCACTTCAACTGGTGCTGCGAGAAATTCTGATTCAGAACAGTACAGACTCGATGACCACAGGAGCGACCGCTATGGACAAAGAGGCCATCGGGGAAAGTGTGAAATACGCAACCGTCATGGTAGCCACCCTGCCTATATTGTTCATCTATCCGTTTCTGCAGAAATACTTTGTTAAAGGTGTTATGATCGGAGCAATCAAAGAATAGAGTTGCCTTATCAAGCCATACCAAATAACAAACGGTGAGGAGGAGACGCATGAAGAGAAAAAGCATCCTGTTATCCTGGGGCATTTCTTACATGGTCATTCTGCTCATACCGATTGTGATCGGTGCTGCTGTTTTTGCCGAGTCTCGGATGTTGCTTGAGGAAGAAGTGAATCGTTCCAACATGGTGCTGTTATCTCAGGTACAGGAAACCATTGATAACCAGATTGGTGATATTGGCAGCATTAGCAATCAACTAATGGCTGACTCCCAACTCATGAGCTTCATTAATCATGCGTCTGAACAGGATGCCCGCTGGAGGTTCATGGGGATTGATCTGATCAAAAACCTGAAATCTACACGCGTCGGAAACGGCTTGATTAGTGAACTGTATATTTATATCAAACAATCCGATATCGCGTTGTCCTCGTCTTCACTGATTCAAAAAAATTATCTATATGACATGTTCTATCAGGGCACCAATGTAACCGAGGAAGCTTGGACCCGGCTTATGCATGATTCCGGTAAGAGCATGTACCGAAAGATGGAGGTTCGGAGTGAAGATCGACGGATTGAAGACACGCTTGTCTATATTCAGCCGTTTCCTATTCAGAATGGCGCTGACAGCCCTGCGACCTTCGTTGTTAGCCTGGACCCTAACCGATTCCAGCAAGCCATTGATAACGTACGTTTGGAAAAAGAGAGCACTGTGTTCATTCTGGATCACGACGGTCAAACGTTATTTTCTACCGGATCACTTGAAACCCCTTACATGAGTGGGGAGGACCTTAACCTTTTCGATGATGCTGGGAAAAGAACGGAAACGATCGATTGGAACGGAGAATCCGTGACCATATCGCAGATTTCTTCTAAGATCCAGGACTGGAAGTATGTATCCATCATACCTACCCGAATCTATGCCAAGAAGCTGACGGTTATCCGCGATATTACGCTTGGAGGCGTTGCTGCAGGGCTTATCCTTGGCGGGGTGGCAGCCTGGTGGTTCACTAGACGGAATTACCGTCCGCTGGGACGGATCATGAACATTATCTCGGATAAGGTCAAATGGAAACTGGAACAGCCGGACGATGAATATGGCATTTTGCAATCTGTTCTGATGCAAGCCTGGGAAGAGCAGGATCAATTTGCGAACAGGCTTAAGGATCAGCAAAGCGTTATAAGGAGCAGTCTGCTCTCCAAGTTGATGAAGGGAAGGGTACAGGTGGGTGAGGAGTTTGCATCGACCTTGGAACGTTCAGGTATTCGATTCGAGACGGAGTCGTTTGCTGTATTGCTCCTGCACATTGAGGATGTTGAAGGGCTGTTCCGTTCCAGAGTACGTGAGCAGGACCAGGAGGAGCAGCATCAATTTGTGCACCTGATTCTGACCAATGTGCTGGAGGAGATGATCGGCTCAATCGGTCATGTATATTCTGCGGACATTGATGGAAGAATTGCATTCCTGATCAATATTCGGGAGTGTGAGGAGGATACCAGTCATCGGTTAATTCGTGCAGTCGAAGAAGCTCAGCGTTTCATCGGCTCCCGATTCTGCGTGTATTTCTCTGTTGGCGTTAGCCATGTTCATCACCGTATTGCGGAGATCGCAGATTGTTTCCGGGAATCGGAAGAAGCGCTGGAATACAGGCTGATTCTGGGGATCGGTCAAATTATTGACCCGAACCGAATTCGTCGGCCCAAGGAGGAGCTGTATTACCCTCTTGATCTGGAGAGACAGCTCATCAATAATATCGCTACAGGCAATTATGCGCGTTCCACGGAAGTGATGAACGAAATTCTCATGACTAATTTTGCGGGAGAGCCCCTGTCTGTTGAACTGGCTCGCTGTCTAATGTTTGAGTTGATTAGTACCTTTCTGAAAGCTACCGAACAGATCAAGACGGATGACCAGAACGAGATGACACAGCGCAACGATCTGATTCGGCAATTGTTTGCATGTGAGACCTTTGAGGAGATCGAGTCCGAATTGCTGCGGATACTGGAGACGGTATGCCAGACGGTGCATGAGCGCAAGCGTTCCCGCAGTGAGGAATTGAGGGATCAACTGGTGGAATTCATTCATGAGAGTTATGCAGATGTCAATCTGGGCTTGACCCATTTATCCGAGCGCTTTCGGTTTCATCCAACCTATGTCTCCAAGTACTTCAAGGAACAGACAGGGGTCAACGTAATAGATTACATCAACCAATATCGAATTGAGCAATCCAAGAAAATTCTACAGGCAGAGGAACTGACGATCCAGGACGTATCCGAGCGGGTGGGTTTCCTGAACAGCAATTCGTTCATTCGTGTTTTCAAGAAATATGAGGGGATCACTCCCGGTCAATATAAGCAAAATAGCAGACTTGTCCAGCAAGAGGCTTGAAGAATATGACTTGTCTAGAGGAGGAACTGTTCCATGTGGAAAAAAGCTATTGAAGATGCACTCCATGTCACTCGGCATAATATAGATCGATTCGAAGGACGCTTTCCCCATGTTAGTAATGGGGATGAGCATTATGTGCTTAACGATAATACGGAGTGGACGGCAGGGTTCTGGTCAGGCATCCTGTGGTTATGCACGGAGTATACTCAGGACCCGAGGTTTCGTGAGGCTGCCGTGGATAGCGTCGATAACTTCCGTCGGCGAATGGAGCAGAAAATCATTTTCGATCATCATGATATTGGCTTCCTTTATTCGTTGTCTTCTAAGGCACAATGGATTGTGGAGCATGACGCCGCTGCAAGGAAACTTACGCTGGAAGCAGCTGATATGCTGATGAAACGCTGGCGGGAGGATGCTGGACTGATTCAGGCCTGGGGGCGGAAAGGTGATGTGAATAACGGAGGGCGAATTATTATCGATTGCCTGCTCAATCTTCCACTGCTGTTCTGGGCGTATGAGCAGACCAATAACGATGAGTATCGCCGCGTTGCCGAACTGCATGCACTGAAAAGCCGCCGCTTCCTCGTTCGTGGAGACGACTCAAGTTATCATACCTTTTATTTTGACCAGGCTACCGGAGAGGCCATTCGAGGCGGTACGCATCAAGGCTACAATGATGGCTCTACCTGGACTCGCGGACAGGCATGGGGAATATACGGATTTGCACTGTGCAGCCGCTATCTGCAAAGTACAGAGATGCTGGAGACAGCCAAACGTCTTGCCCGTTATTTCCTTGCCCATCTTCCGGAGGACGAAGTAGCGTATTGGGATTTTGATGCCCCGCAGACGCCTGAACCGAAACGGGACAGTTCTGCATCGGCTATTGTTGCCTGTGGTCTGCTAGAAATTGCCGGACGGCTTGATGAAGCCGATCCTGAGCGGGAGGCTTTTCGGAAAGCAGCGGAATCGTCCATGAAATCCTTATTTAATCATTATTCCACGCAGGGCTCGGATACAGCGGAGGGTCTGCTGAAGCATGGTTCTTACTCCGTAAGAGGTGGAGATTCACCTGACGATTATACGATCTGGGGCGATTATTTTTATCTTGAGGCGCTGATGCGTCTGGAAAGAGGTATTCCTGGATATTGGTACGATCGATAAGGTGACTCCTTATATACATTAGTTTTTTTGTTGTATCAACTTGTGAAGTAAGATTAAGGGTCAGTATAATGTTATCTATTGAGAGTATTGGGCCAAACATTTATATTCTGGTGGGTTTCATCGTCCATGCTCCAGAAGGGGGATGTTTTCTTGAAAGTTCTTGAAACAGATCGGTTAAACCTTCGTTGGCTGTCACCGGATGATGGGGAGTTTATGCTTGAGCTTTTGAATGATCCTTCCTGGCTGGAGTTCATTGGCGACAGAGGTGTGAGAACCGTGGAAGGCGCACGTGAATATATCCTGAATGGCCCAGTCGAGATGTACAACCGCTTAGGGTTCGGGCTGTTCTTGACGGAGCGGAAAGCGGATGGTGTTCCGGTCGGGATTTGTGGGCTGATCAAACGAGATTCTTTGGAAGATGTGGACATCGGGTATGCTTTTCTTCCAAAGTTCTGGGGGAATGGATATGCGTACGAGTCCGCTTCGGCAACACTGACCCATGGAAGAACGGTGCTGGGCTTCGATCGTATTGTGGCGATCACTTCTTCAAATAATCAAAAATCTGCAAGGCTTCTTGAAAAACTGGGATTAAAATTCGAAAAAATGATCCGGTTTTCGGATGATGCAGAAGAGCTAAGATTGTATGGATCAGATAAATAACGAAATTGGGCTTGGATGATGAGTCTTCATTTCAATATCGATATAAATATATAAAAGGGGATGTCCCATAAGTCATGAACATGACGAGGACATCCTTTTTAGCTTATTACTATTTAACGAAACGAGCACATGTTATTAGCTGCAATTTCAATAAGTCTACGATTTGGTTTAACGAATGATAGAGATGTTATTTCTCCAAATCTCTATATCGTAGGTTGATGAGGATACAAACGTTTTTGTTTCCGTTGTTCCTCCAGAAGTTGCATCATCCATTGCTGAATGTTCATCGTCTGCGGAGTGGCATAAGCAGAATGGGCCAGATTGCAGGTCTCCAGCGGGTCGTCCGTCAAGTTGTACAATTCATATTCATCAGGTACCGGCTGTGTTTTCGTTAACGTTACACATTGTCCTGAAGCGGGCTTTCCAACGGGCTGTGTGATGACATCTTTTACCCCAGGCTGACTCCAAAATTGAGTATTGTCAAAGTACCGGGAAAACTTCCAGATTTCCGGTTTGTTGTTTTTATAAAGGGTGGTAATTACGGTTTCGATATGGTTGGGTTGTACCACAGACGAATAGGGCATGCCTAATGGATTGGTTTGGTGCTGACCACGTGTGACATCATCGTCCGTCATAAAATAGACCGGTTGCTGGGTCCGCGACGGATTATCATCTCCATAAATTAGAGGTGTGAGATTCCGTCCTACCAAATGGCGGGCTTCACTGAAATTCTTTTGCAATCGTCCATGGATTTCGGAAACGTTAATATTGGCCAGACCTAGCAAAGTTGGCAGCAGATCGACATGACTTGTCAGGCTATGCACATGTTGTTGCTCGGGAAACAGTTGTTTATTGTGAATCAAAAAAGGAACATGAAGGTATTCCTCATAGGCACAGTACCATTTTTGATGAAGATTGCCGTGAGCGCCCAACAGATCGCCATGATCCGATGTGAAAATAACAATGGTATTGTCATAGAAGGAGGAGCGCGTAAGAGCTTCATACACTTTGAGCATTTGGCGATCCGCATTTTTTTGCAATTGGTAATATAGCTGGCGATAGAAGCTCTGATCGGTGATAGGCTGTAAAGCTCTTGGATACAAGTCTCGGTAATTTGCCTGACAACGTGGTTTGGTACCCAGCCACTCGTGTATTGTCGGAGGAGCGTTGACTGCGGGCATCGGATCTACCTCGAATTTGAAATCGGGTAGGCGCGCGGCGAGATCACCATATAACGTAATATCATGGGGGTTCACAAAGGAAGAGACAATGAGCCAGGGCTCGACTTGTTGGTGTTCATTCTTCCTGCGATCAAGGGACTCAATGAGATGAACTGTTTCGGCGGCGTATACCTCATCACGTCCACTTAAGCCAAAAGCGGCGGAGGAAGCGGAGTTTCGGGGGTTTCTGCCTATGGGATCAGGGCCGATCCAATCGGAGAATCCGAAGTCCTCCAAACGACTCGCGTGAAGGTACAGGCTTTCCAACTGGGGTTCAGGAACCCCGGTCAGGGGGTGGTAACTGGGAACGCTTTGGTGGGTGCCGGGAGAGATGATATCCGCATTGGATATATGCCATTTTCCCTTATAGTAAGTCTGGTATCCTGCTGCTCGGAAGTAATTGCCCATCGTAGGCACCGTATTAGGATTCAGCCAGAACATGTCAGAGTCATACGATTCCTTGGCAATGCCGACAGTCTGACTGACACCGTGCAGTGATGGATACTGACCTGTGAAAATGGTAGCCCGGCTGGGACAGCAGGCGGTTGTTCCGATATAATGCCGATGGAATTCCATACTATGAGACTTTAAACGTTCCTCGGTAATCAGATTTTCTCTACGCCATGCCTGTATTTCTTTACTCTCATATACAGGAGGATAACGCTCTTCATCTACAAGAATGACGAGAAAGTTGGGTTTCTCCATAGTAGAAGATGGCAGGGAAGTATTGTTCACGGAGTTCATACACCCTCAATCGTTTTTTACTTTAAGGTATGTGATGATGATTACGAAAAGTCCATATCCACTGACTGCGCTTGTACACAAAACGACCGTTTCCCAGTAGAAGAATGGGAAACGGTCGTTACTCTAACAAATCTCTTTGATTACTTTAAATTTGCGTTTTGGGCGCAAGTTCAATGGCGGAACGGATGGCGGCCAGCATGCTTTTGTCATCGGCGATGTTTTTGCCTGCGATGTCAAAGGCTGTTCCATGGTCTACAGAAGTACGGATAATGCCGCCTTTGAGACCCACCGTAATGTTCACGCCTTCTTCAATGCCCATGACCTTAATTGGTGCATGTCCTTGGTCGTGATAACAAGCCACAACGATATCAAAATCGCCACGTCCAGCGCGGAAGAATAACGTGTCCGCCGGAAGTGGACCAACGACGTTAATGCCTTCCTTTTGTGCACGTTCGATGCCGGGCTGCAGTTTTTCTTCCTCTTCACCATTACCGAACAGTCCGTTCTCACCTGCATGCGGGTTAATACCGCAAACAGCTACACGCGGATTTTCGAAGCCAGCTTTTTTCAAAGTATCATGAGCCAGTTTAACCACAGTGTATGTTCTTTCCGGGTTGATGCTGGCAATGGCATCAATCAGACCCATATGCGTCGTAAGGTGAATCACTCGCAGATTGGGTGTAGTCAGCATCATGGAGAAATCCTCGGTATCGGTCAAATCAGCCAAAATCTCGGTGTGACCTGGATACAAGTGCCCACCTAGGTGCAGGGCTTCCTTGTTCAGAGGCGCCGTGCAGATGGAGTGAATTTGCTGTTTTTTTGCCAGATCAATGGCTTTCGCCAGAAACTGAAATGCTGCATCTCCCGCAACGGCAGATACTTTTCCATATTCCAGATCTGCAGGAATGAGATCCAAATCAATAATGTCCACTGTACCGAATTCATACTTGGCTTCGGATGGTTCATGAATGGCATTTACTTTCAGGCTCGATCCGATGACAGGCAGGACACGCTCCAATATTTTTGCATCGCCAATGACGAGTGGATTGCAATTTTTGTAGACCTCCTGATGGCCCAATGCTTTCATAATGATCTCGGGTCCAATACCTGCTGCATCGCCCATTGTAATTCCTACGGTTGGTTTCATACGGTAACTCCTCCTTTTAATTTTTCTATTGCATGGATGAAGACGTCGGGCTTGCCGAACCCGCCCGCTTTGGTAATCACGTGCAAATCCTCAATTCCAATAAATTTCGATATCGGTACACCAATTTCAAGCTCATCAAGCAGCTCAAAACCGCTGATATTCCACTTCATACAGATTTGCTTAGCTGTATCTCCGCCCGTCATGGATACACCTTTGAAATACCCATTCTCCAGCAGCTTGGCGCAGATTTCACCTATGGCCCGTACAATTTCATTGCTGACCTCGGTGTGATTAAGTCCTCTGACTTCACCCTTAGCACGTGCTAGCTCAATATCTACCTGTTCGGCGGTTGAATAGAGGACAACGTCATTGCCCTCTACGGCTTTGGCCATCACTTCCTCATACACACGATCGATTTCTTGCTCACGATCTGCTGCACCCGATACGGCTTTGAACGAGTGGAACGGGATGGATGATACGTCGGTTTTCTGTAGCAATTGCTTGAGCTGCTCACGAGAGTTTTTGTTCACACTCCCTACAACGGTGAGGATTGGGCCCGAATTCGCCGGAATGGTCAATTCCGCAGATTTGGCTCCCAAACCGTAATGAGTGGGAAGGTAGTTCGCAATTCCCGCCGATCCTGCCCAGGCAAATGAATAATCAAGCTTGCTGGTGATGCTTAGAACCTGCTCCAAATGCTGTTCATCTGTCGAGTCGACGAGGATATAGGGAATGCCGTTTGCCTTAAAGGTTTCCAGTTGCGTCTTCATATGATCTGTACCCGATTCAAGATCACTCACCGTAATCTCGCCCACTTCATACTTGGTCTGAAGCTTGAGCAAATCCGGAAGATATGAAAGAGTGACAGGTGTCTTCGGATCATTCGCAATCTCGGTATCGGCCAGTGGAACCCCGTTCAGATAATGCGTGCCATTAAGAATGGTGCGATTGTTCTTGGGGTAGCCTGGGGCGATCATCATAAAGTCGGGCTTGACCACATCATACAAAGCGTCGATCTCGATCCCGATGTTTCCGCGCATGGTTGAATCCATTTTTTTGAAAATGGTGCCAAATCCGTTCTTTAACAGCAGTTCGGCTGCTCGACTAACCCGCTGATACGCATCCTCCGGTGTGATGGAACGGCTGTCGGTATCAAACACGACCGCATCGTAATTACGAATGTTATTTTCGTCCATGTTGAATAGTACGCTTGTCTTTAATCCATGGCGGGCAAGCTGCACCCCGCTGTCATTGGCGCCGGTCAAATCATCTGCAATAATGGCTAATTTCATGCAGTCATCCCTCCTTGAAAATCAAAATTAAATATAAGTCCGGTCAGCTAAATTCAATGCATTTATGTGGACGGTCTTTGATTGTATTTCTCGACACCGCCTGATTTCTCCAGCCTTTTGGAGAGGAATCCGATGAAGATCGGCAGTAGAATGGCAGTCGTCACAACACTCGCAGCAATTTGTACTGTAGCAATCTCGGCAATCGGGGCAAATGAAGCATTGGCAGCCACGATGGCAGCAGGTGTACCTACAGCGTTACCGGCAGTGGAACCTTCCGAAGCTCCGACAATGGGATTCCAGCCAATGGCTTTGAAGAGCAGGTAGCCGACGCCGCCAGTAATCAATACAGTAATTACACCCAGCATGATGCCGCTAAGTCCGCCTTGAATGATGGACGAGAAGTTGATGCCCATACCGAGTGAAAAGGCGAAGAATGGAACGAGCTTGTCACTGCCTTTGTGCAGCCATTCAGCAAGGTTACGATCCAGGTTACCGATAACAACACCGACGATCAGTGGAAGCAGTACGGCTACAAAAGCCATCGGGGAGAACATGCCGTTGGCAAAGCCCATCGCACCGAAAATGGAAAGAGCAACCATGGTGAGGAACGGTCCATCGCTGAGCGCGAGGAACGGATAAGCCGCTTTGTCATCTTCTTTGCCGTATTGTCCGGCCAGGGCGATGTACAGTCCACCATTGGAATTCGTCATTGCAGCGATAATGGCAAGCGGTGCCAAACCAAGGAATAAACCATTGGAATCCGCAAAATAGATGGCGATCAAACCTAATACTGCACCAACTGCCCACTTGAACACAAGCAAGGTAACGCCTTTACCAACTGAAGAACCGGCCGTCTTGAACGTAATTTGCGTACCAGCAATCAACAGGAACAGGGCGATCAATGTGCTTGAGCTATTTACGAACAGGGCTTCCGTGAAACCCCCGATTCGTAAAGCATTCGGAAAGAATGTGTTAATGGTTGCACCGAGCAACAGGGGAACAACCATCATACCGCCAGGAATACGATCTAATGTTGCTTTAATGTTCATAGTAGTGGCTCCTTATGAAGTAATCGTTTTTATAAAGCGTTTGCAGGGATTATGTTATCTCATATTGTTTATTTTAGCAACACTTAATTATTGTAAATTTTAAGTAATAGTTATAAGTGTTTAATTATGCAACACATATAAACGTAAAAAAAAGCGTAAACCTAAAGTTACTCTTTAAGTTTACGCCATAACGTGGCACGGTTAATCCCTAAGCGTTCGGCCGCCTTGGATTGATTATTGTTTTCCTCATGTAGAACGAGTTGAATAATCTCTTTTTCGATTTCTTTCAGCGTACCACTAAGCTTCATCGTATTGGGTGAGGGTTGTTCACCGAGCAGGTGTGATAAGGTTTCGGCTGAGATCACGTAATCCTGCTCATTCAGTGCAGCCTGTTTGATAAGATGCCTCAACTGGTTCACAGTCATATGCGGGACTTGATCCTTAACTAGCTGCAACGCGTCCTCTTTCATCTTCACCGCAACTGTCCCATACTTCTGGTAGTAATCGCTGAGGAAGTGCTGGATCAGTGGCGCAAGATCCTCCTGCCTGTCCACAAGGCTCGGCATAATGATCGTATTCAGCTCGACATCCAGCGTTTTATTAGGATTCAATCCCTGTTCCCCCAGGATGAATACCCCGATCTGCCTCTGTAGACAGGTCTGAATGAATGAGATCAACTCCTCATCTTTCGAACCATTTTCCAAAAGATTAATTTCTACGTTTCGCACTTTGGAAAGTGGAATTTTGTGCAAATGTCCTGGAGGAACCTGGGCAAGATCGATTTGGAGCATCAGCCCACCGCTGGAGTACATTTGATGAATATGTTTTACCAGAAAAGACTTGCCCGAATCCGCTTCGCCTAGCAGATAAATGGGTTCATGGTTCTCGTAAAGCGCCCGGATATTCTTCAATACGGCCTGCATGGCAGGGGATTCGGCAACAATCGGCTCCATGGATATATCGGTATATGCCGTTATGCCAAATTGTGCAAAAGCATAGGGCTGTCCTTTTTCAAGGGAGTATACTTTATAGGTTTTGTTATTTAACGTCGTTTCGTAGGCCGTCACCGTAAGCTGGTAATCATCCACGATGAACACATTTTGAACTTGGGATTGATGGAAATCCAGGTTGGTATTGGTGAGGTAAATCTGATTATCGGTCAGCGGATTCTGCTCAAAATCAGTTAAATTCTCGAATACAACTTCGTTCTGGTCGTCCAAGATCATGAGATTTGGATGCTCCTGGGTAACCAGGTTGTTCAGTATGATGGATATCGCGTGATTTTTGCTCAAGTACCGATATACCAACTGTGCATCTTCAAGCGCTCTGAGAATGGATTCCTTGCCAGACTGGATCAGCAATCCTTCCATTCCATAGGTTTTGGCTGTATTCACGGTGATAACATCGCCAACAATCTGACGGTAACCTGACGCTTTCAGCTCCAGCAGCAGCCTTGCCACATCCTCGGAGCTGCGTATGGTATACACCTTTAAAGGCAGTTCCATCAGATCGATAATCGACTGTGCTCCTGAAGTAATGTTGGCAAAGCCAACGATAGCGGTTTGGCCGTTGAACTGGCTTGCCAGCGTTAGCGAACGAATCATGTCATATCCGGACAACTGCACATCAATGACGGGAATGGTTACGGCTTCCTTGATTAGTTGGGCAGTACCGCCGCGGCTAATCATAATCTCCGCTCCGTTTCGTTCAGCCTGTGCCGCCAATTCGGCGCCTTTCATCAGGTCGCCCACCTCATATTGAATGGCTAACTGGGGGAATAGCGGAATACATTCTTCTATAATCGTAGTCATGGATTCGTAAGGAGCGATAATATGAACTCGTGTACGCATAATTTTCCTGCCTTTTATAAAAATCATTCATGGTTCCTGCTGGTACATCAGACCAGAGGGCTTTCCTTATTATAGCCAACTTGCAGAGGAATGGCATCCCTGGCTCCTGACGGATTCAGTTATGCTGACAAGCAAACAGATTATCTGGATGTACTCTCCTCCTTGGAAGTGTGATAAAGATGATGACGGAATACCATATTCGGATTTTTCAAACGGGAAGCACAACTGGCGCAGATTGCCGCATACGTTCATGCTAATTTTGACGTCGATCTGCTGGATGTCTTCTTCACAGCGGTGGAGAGCCTTCCCGTGGAATCCTAGTAAAGTATACGTCTATGAACACATGTTATAATAATTGGAAATGGGACAGAATGTTGGGGGAATGTAATGAAAATTGTACAACGAATGGGTTATGGTGTCTTGGCTTTAATGGGTATCCTGCTTTTGTTCATAGCGATTAGTTTCACGAATCATACAATTAAACTAAAGAAAGAATCGGCTATACTATCACCCCCAGGTGTAATGGTTGATGTTAATAATCACCCAATGCATGTCTATACAGAAGGTTCCGGAGAACATACACTGGTCTTTATGTCAGGTGGGGGCACATCTTCTCCTGTATTGGATTTCAAGGCGCTCTATTCCAGATTGTCGGATCAATACAAGATTGCTGTTGTTGAGAAGGCAGGCTACGGTTTCAGTCCAACGGCAAAGGCCCCCCGTGATATCAATACGATGTTGGAAGAAACCAGAGCAGCTCTGACGTTAGCGGGAGAAACACCGCCCTATGTGTTGTTTCCGCATTCCATGTCGGGTATAGAAGCACTATATTGGGCACAAATGTATCCAAACGAAGTTGAGGCTATTATTGGTCTTGATCCTGCTATTCCAGAAGTTTATGAAAAGTATCCTCTACCTTCAGCTGGTATGATGAGCCTTACAAGCCTAGGAGCTCGTGTCGGAATAACCCGTTTTTTCCCCGACATCGTTAACTCGTCCGCTGCAATTGAAGAGAAGAGGTTGTCCTCCCAAGAGGAGGAGATATATAGGGCATTATTTTATAAGAAAACGCAGACACTGAACATGAATGAAGAAGTTAAAATGATTAGGAATAATGCATCACAAGTTTTAGAACGAGGTATTCCGGATGTGCCCATGTATTTTTTTATATCGAATGGAGAGGAATTACCTGTCGAGAATTGGCGAAATTACTTAGTGAAGTATGTTGAGTCTGTGAAGAATGGGCGCTATCTGTTGTTACATAACGGTCATTACGTTCATGATACTGATCCGGATCTAATTGCAGAGGAAAGTATCAAATTTATAGAAGAACTGTGAATGATGAAAAGGAAATCACTGATTTCGGAAGAGGTTTTAGTTAATGAGGCGACGCCATAGGCGATCGTCTTTTCTTTTATAACGTAAGGGGATTATGTCACGCTTGGATTACTTCAAATTTATTGTTGCAGTGGCAGTAAATGAAACCTTCAACCTCATATTCATGTATTATAGTACATATGAACTGATCGAAGGAGGAACGGATGATGGGAATCTTATCGAGGTTTAGGGACGTGATGAGAGCGAATGTGAACCATGCGCTGGCTCGGTCGCAAGATCCGGAGAAAACGGTGAATGAATATATGCAGAGCTTGAGCAGTGATTTGGGTCAGGTGAAGGCAGAGACGGCTGCGGTTCTCTCGGATGAGAGCCGGGCGAAGAGGGCTTTGGACGAATGCAGTGCAGAGATTAAGAAATTACAGCGGTATGCAGAGAAATCTGCGGAGTCTGGTGATGAAGCCAAGGCACGTGGTTTTTTGGAAAAGAAGGCAGAGCAGGCTAAGAAACGGAATGAATTACAAGCTGCCTATGATCGGGCTTCTGCCAAAGCCAAAATGATGAAGCATATGCACGAGAAGCTGGTGGCGGATATGGGGCAATTGGAAGCTCGACATACGGAGCTGAAGGGCAGAATGGCGGCTGCCAATGCGCAACAACAGGCCAATGAACGGAACGCCTCCGCCGCCAATGCGAATGCTGCTTTGAAGGCGATGGAAGACAAAGCGAATCAGGCACTTAATGAAGCTGAGGCTTTGGCTGAACTGCGTGCTGGGGCACAGGAAGATGATCTGGATGTGCTCATTGCGCAGTTGGAGCAGCAAATGAATGCCGATGCGGGTAATAATGCACAGGTGACGCCGAGTCCAGAGGAAGAGCTTGCAGCAATTCAGAAGAAATTGGAAGATAAATAACGATATATGATGTAATACATTTCGTTAAACATTGAGGTGAGCAAATGCCGGTAATCGAGTACAAGTGTCCCAACTGCGGCAGTGGAATGCTTTTTGATAGTGCAACTGGAGCGTTATCCTGCCCCAGCTGCGGACGACAGGATAACATCGAACAGATCCCCGATCCGCTGAAGAAACAGGTGTTCACGGAGAATGAGGTCAAGGAGTATCACTGTAACAGCTGCGGCGCCGATATTGTGACTGAGCCGGAGACAAGTGCAACGACATGCAGCTTCTGTGGAGCTGCCGTTGTTCTGAGTGATCGACTGACGGGAGATCTGGCACCGGCCATGGTCTTACCCTTTTCGATCAGTAAGGATGAGGCCAAGCAGGCGTTCAAAAAGTGGTGCAGAAACGGCTTGCTGACACCTAGCGGATTCATGACGGCTGACCGAGTCAAGAGCATTACCGGGATATATGTGCCTTTCTGGTTATATGAGTTACATAACAAAATCGAAGTTCATGGCCGTGGCACAAAGATCAGAACTTACACGCAGGGTGATTACCATTACACGGAAACGCAGCATTTCGATATTTACCGGAGAATCCGGCTGAATTATGTGAATCTGCCCATTGATGCATCGGAGAAAATGAAAGATGAACTGATGGATAAGCTGGAGCCATTTCCTTATAACCAGTTAAAGCTTTTCAAAACCCCGTATCTCGCCGGGTATATTGCGGAAAAATATAGTTATACCGATGAGGAACTATACCCGCGCGCCAAGGAAAAAACGAGCTCTTATATCGATTCTTATATTGCATCAACGGTTTCTGGTTATAACAGTGTTAGTTACACGGACAAACAGATTGATACTACGTTAAAAAATGCAGACTATGTGCTGCTCCCAGTATGGATGGTTTACTATGACTACAATCGTTCGCAGTATACCTTTGCCATGAATGGACAGACGGGTAAAGTGGTTGGTAAACCGCCTATTAGCAAAGCTAAAGTTGCCGGATGGTTCGCAGGTATTTCAGCCGTTTCTTTGTTGTCATTGAAACTGGTCTCCTGGATGATGGGAGGTGGATTCCTGTGAGGGAAAGAAAACATCTGGCATGGATGGCAACGCTCATTTTATTTGTGATTACCCTCGTGTCTCCATTGATCCCAATGTCAGTTGTATCGGCAGCAGACAGCAAGAACCTGATTTACGATGAAGCTAATCTGCTGAACGAGCAGGAGAAAAGTGAACTGAACGCATTGGCGAATGAGTATGGCGCGGAGAGGCAGACGGATTTTGTTATTCTGACAACGAATAATACGGAGAATCAGGATGTACAGCTGCTGACCGAGGATTTCTATGATGAGCACGCTCTTGGGTTTGATAAAGCGCATGGAAATGCGGTCATTCTGACGTTGGATATGTACAATCGGGATATTTATCTGGCTGGCTTTTATAAAGCGAAAGATTATCTCGACAGCGGAAGGCTGGATAAAATCAGAAACAAAATTACTCCCGATCTGACAGAGGGGAATTACAAGCTTGCTTTTGAAAAATATATTAATCTCTCCTATAAATATATGGGATATAAGCCGGGTGTGAATCCTGATAATATTTTGTTTAATATCTGGTTCCAACTTGTTGCGGCGCTTGCTATAGGTGGTGTTGTGGTTGGTGTAATGACTTACCGTTCTGGCGGACGTGTGACAGTTAATCGTGCTACTTATGAGGATTCGAGTACTTCCAGCGTAATTGATCGTCAGGATCGTTATATCCGCACAACGGTAACCAAACGCAAAATTGAGAAGAACAATAACAATGGTGGCGGAGGCGGCGGGGGTGGAGGTACCAGCCGAGGCGGTCATTCGCACAGTGGTAGCAGAGGATCTTTCTAGCAGGAAAAACAACAATTCAACTTTTGTCATGATGATGCAAAATGCTTACTATAGAAGGGATGGGAACGAGTATGGGATTTTTCAAAAATCAATTTTCGAATGTGGTGGAATGGGAAGAGTTCAGAGATGATATGATTTTCTGGAAGTGGAGTAACCGTGAGATCAAGAAGGGAAGTAAATTGATTATCCGTTCGGGGCAGGATGCGATCTTCCTGAATAACGGCAAGGTGGAAGGGATTTTTGAGGACGAAGGGTCGTTTAATATCGATTCCGAGATCATTCCGTTTCTGTCTACCTTAAAAGGCTTCAAATTCGGATTCAACAGCGGCATGCGGGTCGAAGTGCTGTTTGTGAATACGAAGGAGTTTACGGTTCGATGGGGTACGCAAAGTCCGGTATTGATTCCAACTCCTCAACTTCCAGGTGGAATGCCGGTTCGTGCGAATGGTACGTTTAATTTTAAAGTGAGTGACTATGTTACATTGATCGATAAAATCGCGGGTATCAAGCAGAGCTATCTGGTCGAGGATGTTAAAATCCGAATTACGTCTGTGCTGGATCAGTTGCTAATGAAATGGATTAGCCGTGAGGGTAAGGACATGTTCAACCTGCAGGCGAATGCCTCGGATATTGCCAAAGGTATTCAGGAAGATCTGGATATGCAAATGATGGACATCGGGATCGGAATCACAGGCTTCCAGGTGATGAGCTTCAATTATCCGCAGGAGATCCAGGATATGATTACGAAGACTGCTTCACATGAAATGATCGGCAATTTGCAAAAATATCAGCAGGTCAGCATGACTGATGGCATCTCATCCGGTAAAGTTAAGGGTGGCGGCGCTGCTTCGGATATGGCGGGCATGATGATGGGCATGAACATGGCGAATGAAATGATGAAGAACATGAATCAGAACCAGAACAACCAGAATCAGAATTCGG
Source organism: Paenibacillus sp. O199 (assembly GCF_001636635.1). Taxonomy (NCBI): domain Bacteria; kingdom Bacillati; phylum Bacillota; class Bacilli; order Caryophanales; family Paenibacillaceae; genus Paenibacillus; species Paenibacillus sp. O199. The sequence goes on along the minus strand of NZ_LGRP01000015.1, from coordinate 63,136 downwards.
ATCAAAAACCTGCGGCTAATCAAAACAGCGATGCAGGTGCATCTTCTTCGTCTGGAGACAATAAAAAGCCGAATTTCTGTCCGAACTGTGGCGCTAAGAATGAAGGAGCAAATTTCTGTCCAAACTGTGGTCAGAAGTTGGGTTAACCTATATCTAAATATAAGAAGGGCTTACTCCAAGGTCAAACTTTGGAGTAGGCCCTTTTTTTCATTCTATTTTAAATGGTAGAAAACGGTTGACAACGGAGCATAAATCATTTATCTTTAAATTAAGATATTTAATTTGAATATAAATTACACCGAGAAAAGCAAATATCTTAATTCCGATTTACAAGGAGAGATCAAGATGATGATTCCAACATTGACCAGAATAAATGAACTTTCAAGAAAAGCCAACGCGGCAGGATTGACGGAGATGGAGAAAGCAGAACAAATTCGTCTGCGCCAGGAATATCTGCAAACCTTTCGCGGTTCGATCAATGATATTCTGCTGAATGTAACCATCTATGATCCGAACGGCGATGACGTCACTCCGGATAAACTGAAACAGGAACAGGCCCAACAAAATAATAACTGAATCAGTTCGGTTTAATATCTTAATATTAAGATAATATAAATGATCTATAAACCTAGGAGGAAATGATGATGACCATTCAAACTGCAGGTATTCACCATATTACAGCTTTTGCGGGAGATCCGCAGGCCAATGTCGACTTTTATGCTGGAGTTCTGGGACTTCGGCTTGTGAAAAAAACAATCAACTTCGATGCACCGGATGTGTACCATCTGTACTTTGGGGATGAGAACGGAAGTCCAGGTACCATTATCACGTTCTTCCCATCAGCCGGATCACCACGAGGCAAAATTGGTGGCGGTCAGGTCGGCATCACCTCATATGTGATTCCACCTGGGACTATTGGCTTCTGGCAGGATCGGCTGGAGCAGTATAACATTGAGGTAACCAAAACAAGTCGTTTTAACGAAGAGCTGCTGCAATTCGAAGACAGTGAGGGCTTGCGTCTGGAACTGGTTGAACGTGAAGAGGGCCCAGCCAGCACCTGGGTGCATGAAGGCATTCCAGCGGACATAGCCATCAAAGGATTTGGAGGTGCCGTGCTATTCAGCGTCAATCCGCAGAGAACGATGGATGCGCTGGACAAAATACTCGGATTCACCAAAGTAGATGAAGATGAGGAGTATGTACGATTCCGGTCCTTCGGAGATATCGGTAATATCGTGGATGTTCCTGTCACCCGGATGGCTTTGGGGGCAGGCGGAGCAGGGACGGTCCACCATATTGCGTGGCGGGCCAAAGATTTTGCAGAACACGAGCAGTGGAGAGAAGCTGTACAACAGTACGGCTATCAGCCAACCCCAGTTCGGGACCGTCAATATTTTAACGCAATCTATTTCAGAGAAGCTGGCGGAATCTTGTTCGAAATTGCTACCGATCCTCCTGGATTCGCGAAAGATGAGCCAGCGGAGTCGCTCGGACAGAAACTCATGCTGCCTGAGTGGTTTGAGCCATATCGTGCCCAAATTGAAGGCAATTTGCAGCCGATCCAAGTAAGAACGTTAGAGCCTTCGCATTCTATGATGGCACGTTAAAGAAGGGCCAGAACAAGCAATCTTTTTGATATGAGTTCAACTAAAGGAGCATTGAAGGATGATGGAGAAAAAGGTTACCTGGCTGGAGCTGTTCTATGATTTGCTTTTTGTAGCAGCGGTCTCCAAAGCGGGACATGTCCTGCTGCATGCCGAACACGGCGTGATTTCCTTTGAATATCTGATGAAATTTGTTTTGATTTTTATTCCTGTCTGGTGGGCATGGGTCGGTCAGACCCTATTTATTAACCGTTATGGTCAGGACATTTTCATCCATCGAGTCTTTCTTATCCTTCAACTCCTGTCTGTTCTGGTGATGACGGCGAGTCTCTCGGTTGATTTTGATCAATACTATCTTCCTTTCTTTGCGGGTTATATCGGTTCGAGGGCATTGACTGCCATTCAATATTTTATGATTCATAATTCCAAAAGCGAACATCAACAAAAAGCCGCTCGTTATCTGGGCGTATGCTTCATCATCGGCATATTGATCTCAACAGGTTCCCTGTTCTTTGATTCATGGCTGCGATATGCGATTTTGTACGTGGGAATTGCCGTGGATATCATTCTCCCGCTCATCGGACGCAAAAATCTGGTGAAGGTTCCGATACACACGCATCATTTATTGGAACGTTTCGCTCTGTTCACTCTCATCCTGCTGGGTGAGTCGGTCGTCAGTATCATTGCCGTGCTGCAAATGGATCACTGGGATGTACGATCTGTTCTGTTCGCGGCGTTTACATCCATATTCGTGATTGCGATGTGGTGGCAGTATTTTGATAATGTTGAGAAAAAGGTCAGCAAAGAGATCCAGACCGCCGGGCAAGCGATCATATACGGCCATCTGTTCATCTATATATCCATGAGCATGATTGCCGCTTCTATTCAACTGTTATACCTGGATGAACTCAATTATGGTTTCATGTTAGCCTTTGTTTTTGGTTCAGTTCTGCTGTATTTTCTGTCCACCTCGCTGGTATTCCACCGATACAGGCATGCTCATCTGCGGTTACGTCCGCGTCACTTGGTGTTTATGCTGGGGATAATGGCCGCGTTTATCGTTGTGGATCTGATCTATCGGGTGCCTAATTATGCTATCGTGGGAGAGAACATGGTGTTCTTCCTTGTCTATGCCAAATTAACGACATAATGCATAGGTCGCACAAGAATAAAAGTCACGAACGAATGACGTTCGTGGCTTTTTTAGTTGGATAATTGTAAAATCATGTCCACTGTGAGAAAAAACGTTTAACCTGATTTATTTTCTACTATAGAATCTGTTAATATGAGACTAGATACAAGTGAATCTACCAGATTAACGAATATATATATAGTGATTCGTGGGTATGGAGATGACAATCAGGAGGGAAATCATTGAGCACACATCAAATCGGAGTTCCATTGGAAGGGTTTGCAGAGTTTAGCCGCACGGTTGCCGCTGAAGGCGCAGTGCTTTTGAAGAATGAAGGACAGGCTCTTCCGATTCGTAAAGACGAAAACGTTTCAGTGTTTGGACGGATTCAAGTCAACTATTATCGCAGTGGTACAGGCTCAGGCGGCAGCGTTCATGTGGCGTATACAACCAATTTGCTGGATGGTCTGCGTAGCAAAAAAGGACTTAAAGTTAATGAAGAATTGGCAGCTGTCTATGAAAAATGGATTGAAGAAAACCCGTTTGATGACGGTGGAAAAGTATGGGCAGCAGAGCCTTGGAATCAGAAAGAAATGCCTTTAACGCATGAAGTGGTATCCCAAGCCAGAAGTAAATCCAGCAAAGCAATCGTGGTGATTGGACGAACAGCAGGCGAAGATCAGGATAATATGGATGCACCAGGCAGCTACCGGTTGACGGAAGATGAGAAAGCGATGCTGAAGCAGGTCACGAATCATTTTGAACAAACGATCGTCGTGTTGAATGTATCGAACATCATGGACATGAGCTGGTTGAATGATGAAAGTTACGTTCATCCGATCCAAAGTGTCATTTACTCGTGGCATGGCGGTATGGAGGGTGGTAATGCGATCGCCGATGTACTGGCCGGAGACGTTACACCAAGTGGTAAATTGACCGATACGATTGCGTATTCCATTGAAGATTATCCTTCCACAAGCAATTACGGGAATGAGTTTAAGAACCTTTATCAAGAAGATATCTACGTAGGCTACCGTTATTTCGAAACGTTTCGACCTGAAAAAGTACAATTTGAATTTGGATACGGCTTGTCCTATACCACGTTCACAACCAAGGCAGAAGACGCAAAATGGATCTCCCAAGACGGAGAAAATAGCATTAAGGTGAATGTAACCGTAACCAATACGGGCACGACCTATGCCGGTAAAGAAGTAGTGCAGATCTATTATGAAGCCCCACAAGGTCAATTAGGGAAACCTGCAAAATCTCTGGTGGCATTCGGCAAAACGAATTTGCTTCAGCCGGGTGAGTCTCAGCGCCTGACCGTGAGCTTCCCTGTGGATTCCATGGCTTCCTATGATGATGCTGGCGTAACAGGACATGCATCGGCGTATGTACTTGAGCCAGGAACATATCGTTTGTACGTAGGAACCAGTGTCAAAAATGTGGAGCATGTCAGCATTGATGGCCAAGATGGCTACGTCGTAGAAACGATTCAACTCGTGGAACAGCTCCAGGAGGCAATGGCACCGACTGAAGGATTTACGAGAATGAAGCCGGGAGCGCGCAAAGAAGACGGATCTTACGAGCTGATTTTTGCAGATGTACCGACGCGCCAAGTATCCATGGCTGAACGAATTGAACAATGCTTACCGCAAACGCTGGAGCAAACGGGCAATCAGGGCTACAAGCTGAGAGATGTGAAGGATGGCAAAGTCAGCCTGGAAGCATTTATTGCCCAACTGAGTGATCAGGATCTGGCAGCCATTGTAAGAGGCGAAGGTATGAGCAGCCCGCTCGTTACATCGGGTACAGCTTCCGCATTTGGCGGCGTGAGTGACAGTCTGTTCAATTACGGAATCCCTGTTGCATGTACTGCAGATGGTCCATCCGGTATTCGTATGGATAGCGGGGAGAAGGCTACACAAGTTTCCATTGGAACTTTGCTGGCCGCAACATGGAATGCAGAACTCGTCGAAGAGCTGTATGTGATGGAAGGTCAGGAATTGCTGAGAAATCAGGTGGATGCATTGCTCGGGCCTGGATTGAATATTCGCCGGAGTCCGATGAATGGACGTAACTTTGAGTATTTCTCAGAAGATCCGTTGATTTCTGGTGTATTTGCTGCTGCTTGCACAAAAGGAATCATGAAGGGTGGCTCTAATGCTACACTGAAACATTTCGCCTGCAACAATCAGGAGAAACATCGCAGTAAAGTGGATGCTGTTGTATCTGAACGTGCATTGCGTGAGATCTATCTGAAAGGGTTCGAGATTGCCGTGAAAGAAGGCGGTGCGAACTCAATCATGACCTCCTACAATCCGATTAATGGACATTGGGCGGCTTCGAACTACGATCTGAACACGACCATTCTTCGTGGGGAGTGGGGCTTCCAAGGTATCGTGATGACCGACTGGTGGGCTATTATGAACGATGGCGTTGAAGGTGGACCAGCAGATCGGAAAAACACCAACTGGATGGTTCGCGCTCAAAACGATCTGTACATGGTTGTACCTAACTATGGCGCAGAAATCAACGGCTGGGATGATAACACGATCGAATCTCTGGAAAATGGGACGTTGACACGCGGAGAGCTTCAGCGCTCGGCTATGAATATTTGTGAGTTCATCATGAATGCACCTGTCTTCTCCAGAAAACATGAGATTGTAGAGAATGTCGCTTCATTCCAAGCGAATGCTTCACTTTCCTCAGAGCAGGCACAAGTGCTGGCTAATGATGCACAGGTCAAACCCGCTGTGGGCGAACCTGTCTACATGAAAGTGGATGAAGCAGGTCAATATCGGATTATTGTACAGATCATGTCTCCTGAGCCGGAACTGGCTCAAAGTGCATGTAATGTGATTCTCAATGATCAATTGATGACGACCATTCAAACCAATGGTACTGAAGGTAAGTGGATCAGACAGAAACTTGTCAAAGTGGAGCTGGAAGCAGGCTTGTACGAATTGAAGCTGGACTTCACCAAACCGGGTCTGCAGATCGACTGGATCGAATTCAAACAAGTGTAACGCAGGATCGTCTGATCTGTTGTAACTGAACATGACGACTGTTATGATTGTGTTATGAGATCCGGAATTTCTGAACAATCTGGTCAGGAGTGTTGCGAAGGATGAGAAGGTATAATTTTTGGAGCCCCATTCTGCTGATTGCGGTTGCGCTGATTGTCAGAGGCCTGGTTACCAATCTGGGCGTTCTGTTCGGCATGTCGCATGATGCAGCAAGTAATATCGCAATTGTTGCCATGTTGATTGCTGCACTGATCATGTTTAATCGAATGACAAAGGCAAAGCGAAAATGAACATATATTATTCGATATCGATCAAGAGAGAGGCACCCTTAGGGGTGTCTTTTTTGTGTATTGACGTTTCATTCATAACGTCTTAGACTGTTTATGAATAAAACAATAACATTTTTATGATAACGAAAATAACAAATGTGATTACTCCAATGGCTAACCCATCATTTTCCGAAAGGAGACCCATTCATGAAGGTTATGGCGGCATGGTTTGCAGGCAAGCATGAAAAGGCAATGGATGTGGTGAGCAGGATGTGGGGACAGCAGGAGGGTTCGTGGATCGTTCCGCTGAGATTGGTAGAGTCTTCGTGGCACAGGGATCGAATTGCAATCAGGCAGCTGACTTTCAACGACAGATGAACATAATTAAGGACCGCTGGAGATGCTGTGCTCTGTCGGTCCTTTATGGCATTTGACGGAAAGCGGACAGAGAACCGGCATGAGAGGAGAGGAATCCAGTAAATACAACCGATTGGGTGAAGGTAGCAGCACAGGTCGTGCCATCAGAACGTCAGCTGAAATGGCAGGAGATGGAGTTCTATGCATTTATTCATTTTACCATGAATACGTTTACAGATCAGGAGTGGGGAACGGGAAATGAAGATCCCGATATCTTTAACCCTTCTCATCTGAGTGCCCGGCAATGGGTTCAGGCGTGCAAATCTGCCGGTATGACCGGATTAATTCTCACATGCAAGCATCACGACGGGTTTTGTTTGTGGCCAAGCCAGTACACGAAACATACGGTAGCCGCCAGCCCTTGGCGAAATGGTGCGGGTGATCTGGTGAAAGAAGTTGCCGATGCCTGCCGTGAAGGCGGGTTGAAGTTCGGTATCTATCTGTCTCCTTGGGACCGTCATGAAGCATCCTACGGAGATTCAGAGCGATACAACGAATTTTTCGAAAATCAGCTGCGTGAGCTGTTAACCCAATATGGTGAACTTTTCTGCGTGTGGTTCGACGGAGCTTGCGGAGAGGGGCCGAATGGGAAAAGGCAGGTCTACGATTGGGATTCCTATTATGCGCTGATCCGGGAGTTGCAGCCAGAGACTGTAATCTCGGTATGTGGACCGGATGTTCGCTGGTGCGGCAATGAGGCAGGTCATACCCGGACTTCGGAATGGAGCGTCGTACCTGCCTACTTGCAAGATAATGAGAAGATCCAGGAGCAATCGCAGCAGGTGGATGATGGTGAGTTTGCCAGCAGAATTAATACACAGGATGCCGATTTGGGGAGTCGGGAAGTGATCCGGCAACATGAGGGCAAGCTCATCTGGTATCCCGCAGAAGTGAATACATCCATCCGTCCGGGTTGGTTCTATCATGCAAGCGAGGACGATCAAGTCAAATCGCTGGAGGAACTGCTTGGCATCTATGATGGAGCGGTTGGCGGCAACGCCAATTTTCTACTAAACCTTCCACCAGATCGACGCGGCCTTATTCACGAACAGGATATTGAGCGGCTGCAGCAACTCGGAGACTTTTTGCGCAGTACTTATCGACAAAGTCAGGCTGTTGGGGCAAGAATTCAGGCATCGGATACCATGGATGGAGAACATGCCGCTACCCAGGTATTGTGTGAAGAATCGGATATGTTCTGGTGCCCATCTGAAGGAACTGAACTGGCTTGGCTGGAAGTAGAGCTGCCGGAGGAAAAGCGGTTCGACCGAGTTGTTCTCATGGAGCATATCCGTTCAGGCCAACGAATTGAGCGGTTTACGCTGGAGGCAAAGGGTGAGGGTGGGGATTGGCAGGAGCTGTATCGCGGCACGATTGTTGGTCACAAACGAATCTGTAGTTTCGAACCTTTTACCGCCAGAACTATTCGTCTGACCATTCATGAATCCAGATGGTATCCAACGTTGTCCTGGCTGGGTGTATATCTGAGCAAACAAGAGGTGCATGAAGCTGGCGATTGAGCCGTAACATTTGTAGATAAGCCGATTTTGGATTCATCCCATGGAAAATAGAGTAGCAAACGATTATTGGTAATTGTATGATCTTATGGAAAAAGGTATATGTAAGGTAGAGCCACACACCAGCAGGAGAGGATGAGAGGATATGAAAGTAGGACTCAGCACATACAGTCTGCAACAGGCACTGGATGCCAAGGAACTGACTGTACCCGACGCCATCCGTTACATCGCCGAGCAGGGCGGAGAACATGTGGAGATTGTTCCTATCGGGTACAGCCTGATCGACCAACCGGAATTAATTAACCAGATTCGAGAGGCTGCGCAAGACGTGGGAATTGATATTTCCAATTACGCAATAGGTGCCAACTTCGTTACAGGAGAAGGCCCGGATGCACTTGAAAATGAGATTGCTGCTGTCATGAAGCATGTGGATGTCGCTGCCGCACTTGGCGTTACTAGAATGCGCCATGATGTTGCGTTTCGTCCTGCACAGGAGGGCACTGTCGCTCAGTTTGAGGCGGATCTGCCTGTTCTGGTGAAGGCCTGTCAGCGAATTGCCGATTACGCAGCGAGTCACGGCATTACCACAAGTGTGGAGAATCATGGTTACTATGTACAGTCCAGTGAGCGAGTCCGGCGGTTGGTGCATGAGACGGCACGTGAGAACTTCAAGACAACGCTGGATATCGGCAACTTCCTGTGTGTGGATGAAGACCCAGTTAGCGCTGTGAAAAACAATATTCCTTATGCATCCATGGTGCACGCCAAAGATTTCTATCGGAGACCTTCCTACCGTAATCCCGGAGAGGGTTGGTTCCAGACCGCACACGGTAATTACCTGCGCGGAGCGATTGTGGGTCACGGGGATATCGACATGCCGGAAGTATTCCGTGTGTTGAAGCAGTCCGGTTACGACGGATATATCTCTGTAGAATTCGAAGGTATGGAAAATTGCAAAACAGCATCCCGAATCGCGATGGATAACGTCCGCCGCTTCTGGGAGGAAGCATAAGCAGCTACTTACTACTATATAAGTGGAATCAATTTTTATATGTAAGGCTGAAGTAACAGAGGTGAAGTTTGGAACTGTAGGAGCGGTAGCGTCCGCCTTTGTCTGCGGATTTCAACTGCTGAGAGCAGTTGATACAAGAAATCTGTAGACAACAGCGGCCGAAAGTCCAAACATTCACCGTAGTTACGTTAAGCCGATTATCATATGTTTTGAATCAACTGATATGACCATCATTCAACTTATTATGGAGGGAAAATCCATGTCCAAACTTAAAATCGCCGTTATCGGTGCAGGGTCAATTTCCGATTTTCATTTACAAGCGTATGACAGTAATCCCGAAGTTGAAATATACGCTATATGCGACCTGAATGAAGCACGTGCCCAGGAAGCGGCGAAAAAATATAACGCTACCCATGTATTCACCGATTATAAGGAACTCCTGGCACTACCTGAAATCCATTCGGTCAGCATCTGTACCTGGAATGATACACATGCCGAGATCAGCATTGCTGCTCTGGATGCGGGTAAAAACGTACTTTGCGAGAAGCCGCTCTGTCAGACGGTAGAAGATGCGTTGGAAGTGGAGAAGGCTGTTCATCGCAGTGGAAAGCTGCTTCAAGTTGGCTTTGTACGCCGTTATAGCGACAATGCGCAGATCCTGAAGAAGTTCATTGATGAAGGTGAGCTGGGAGAGATCTACTATGCCAAGGCATCCTGTCTGCGGCGTTTGGGCAATCCGGGTGGATGGTTTGCAGATGTGGAGCGTTCTGGCGGGGGCCCGTTAATCGATATTGGCGTGCACATTATTGATATCTCCTGGTACCTAATGGGCAAACCGAAAGTGAAAACCGTCTCCGCGAATGTCTCCAATCGATTGGGTAACCGTGCCAATATCCGTAATCTATCTTTCTACCAGGCAGCGGATTATGATGCGAACAAAAACACCGTGGAGGATATGGCTAATGCGTTGATTCGTTTCGAGAACGGGGCAAGCCTGCTGGTGGATGTAAGCTTCACATTGCACGCGAAGCAGGATGAAACCTCGGTCAGACTCTATGGCGATAAAGGTGGAGCCGAACTGGAACCGGAAATTTCACTGATCGGTGAGAAATTCGATACCATTTTGAACATGACGCCACAGGTGGATTTCAAATCCCTTGATTTCGCAGGTTCTTTCCGTAATGAGGTCAATCATTTTATCGACAGTACCCAAGGGCGCAAAGAGACGCTAAGCCCCGTTGAGGATGGAGTTGAAATCATGAAAATCCTCTGTGCCATCTACGAGTCCGCACGTGAAGGACGCGAGATTTCACTGTAGATATGGTGTTGCAATCCGAAAATGGCAACACCGCTCGAAGTAGTGAGGCACTGCAATCGAAATGACTGGGCTTATAGGTCTTTATAAGTTGAAACTGAACGTTTAAGCCAAAACGGAGATTGCAGAACCAATCTGAAGAAGCGAAGCGCTCGCCTTTATCCCCGGATTTCGACCAATTATAAAGTGAAATCAAAGAAATCCGGGGATAACAGCGATCGGAAGATGGTACTGCAATTGGAGTGACAGAGCTTAACTTGTGTAGTTTATCTTATATCCAATCCAAAGGAGATGAACGGGATGAGCGAAACCAAAGATACGGTGCTGGAACAGGAAGAACAGGTCGTCGAAGCTGGGGTGCATAACTTTAGCAAAGAAGAGGAATGGGTGAAGCCTGAAGATCCGTTGCTGAATGAACGCCTGGAGTGGTTCAAGGATCAGAAGCTGGGGCTGATGATGCATTGGGGTCCCTATTCCCAACTTGGACTCGTGGAGTCCTGGGCGCTAAGTGATGAGGATGGCGATTGGTCGCGCAATGATATCGACTGGACTGACGACATGGAGCATTTCAAGCAAGAATACTTTGATCTCAACAAAACCTTCAATCCCATTCGCTTTCAGCCTGAAGAGTGGGCACAGATGGCCGCTGATAACGGGTTCAAATATTTCCTGTTCACCACCAAACATCATGATGGTTTCTGCATGTGGGATACACATACCACCGATTATCGCATCACGGGCAAGGATACTCCTTTTCACACTCATAAGTATGCGGACATTTGCCGGGCGCTTTTTGACGCTTTTCGTGCCAAGGGTCTTGGCATCTCGGCTTACTTCTCCAAAGCGGACTGGCATACGCCATACTACTGGACACCTGGCATGGAGCGGGGAAGCCATATGTGGCGTGGACCATCCTATGACCCGAAAGCGTATCCATGGCTGTGGGAGAAATTCGTGGAGTTTACGCATGAGCAAATTATGGAGCTGCTGACCAACTATGGACGAATCGAATGTCTATGGCTGGATGCAGGCTGGGTACGTGAAGGCCGTCACGGTCAGGATATCCGATTGGGCGAAGTGGTGGAGCGGGCACGTCAGACAACTCAGCCGTGGCTCCTCGCAGCAGATCGCACAGTAGGTGGACCGTATGAGAATATCGTAACTCCGGAACAGACCATCCCTGAGCATCCAATGAATATTCCTTGGGAGAGCTGCATCACGGTGGGCAATTCCTTTGCGTTTGGATATGATGATCAGTATAAATCAGCAAGACAGCTGGCGCATATTCTGCTTGAGGTAGTATCCAAAGGTGGTAACCTTGCGCTGAATGTGGGGCCACAACCGGACGGGCGTCTTCCCAAAGGGGCAGTGCGAAGCATTAAAGCCCTCGGAGAATGGATCGGTACTCACGGGGAGGGCATCTATGGTACGCGGATTTGCGGACCATACTTCACAGGAGAGTGGGCCTTTACACGTAAGGAAGATCTCAACGTATCGTATGCCTTCCGTTTGTATAGAAACGAGAACGAAGCAGTACAATCACAGGTAGTCATTCCATATGTGGAAAAGGTGGAGCGAATTGAACTCGTCGGCACAGACGATGTGCTGTCATTCCAACGGACGGAAGATGGACTTGTTGTAGAGTTGTCACAAGCGGCAGTTACGGAAGTAGCACCTATCACGCTGACGTTCAGAATGTTCACAAACCAATAAATCTATACTTCAAATCCCGGGGGACTTTTAAAGTCCCCCGGGATTTTTTGGGTTGGCGATTTTTGCGATATACCTATCCTAAAGGACGATTTTTCCTTGTCCGGCAAGGGTTTTGGGAATAAGGAGAGGTGGGAGAAAATTGCAAATTGATAAAAGAACACCGCTCAAGGTACTATCGATTTAAGAAAGCGTTACCTGACATTATTACTCACACGGATGACGCTAATACAGAAAAATGAGTCAAAGAAAAGGATGTTTAAGGGATGTAAATGTAATGTATTATTACACTTAAGGTGTAGAAGGAGTGACGCGAATGAGTCGAGCTACGGAAAGCATACCTGCACCGGTGGAGCTCCAGCAAGGAAGGAATGACGCAGAACCCAAGCGACAGCATCCATTTATCAGAAGCCTCAAGAAGCATTGGGAGCTGTATCTACTGGTGCTTCCTCCCGTATTGTATCTATTGATCTTCAAGTACATTCCAATGGTCGGTGTACAGATTGCCTTCAAAGACTTCAGTGTCGTCAAAGGAATCTGGGGCAGCCCATGGGTTGGACTGAAACACTTTGAAGCCTTTTTTGAATCCCCAAACTTCTGGCTGCTGATCAAAAATACGATTGGGATCAGTTTCTACTCGTTACTCGCCGGATTTCCCATTCCGATCCTGCTGGCGCTCGCGCTGAATGAGATCCGAACAGGTTACTTTAAAAAGACCGTCCAGATGGTCACGTACGCTCCGCATTTTATCTCCACAGTCGTCATGGTATCCATTATCATTCTGATGCTGTCACCGCATGTGGGTGTTGTAGACAAGCTATTTACCTTCCTGGGTTTCCCGATGACCAACTTTATGGGTATTCCCGAATACTTCAAATCCATCTATGTGTGGTCGGGTGTATGGCAGGGCATGGGCTATTCATCAATCATTTATATCGCGGCTCTCGCTGGCGTTGATCCATCTCTCTATGAGGCAGCGAAGATGGACGGCGCTTCAAGGCTTCGGAAAATTTGGCATATCGATCTTCCAACGCTCGTACCGGTCACCGTCATCATGCTGATTCTGAGTTTGGGCAGCATTATGGGCGTGGGCTTTGAAAAAATATATCTAATGCAGAATCCGCTCAACACGAGTGCTTCGGAAGTCATCTCCACGTATGTGTACAAGGTCGGTCTGATCGGGGCCAACTTCAGCTTCTCCTCGGCGGTAGGATTGTTCAACTCCGTTATCAACCTGATCCTGCTGGTTATCGTCAACGGCATTTCCCGCAAAGTATCCCAGAACAGCTTGTGGTAAAGGAGGAGCTCATCCATGTTCAACCTGATGAATCGTAACCGGATCAAGGACCCGCTCGGTGACCGTATCTTCATGACATTCAACTATATCTTTCTGTTCGCCATACTTCTAACAGTGTTTTACCCGCTCTTGTATATCATCAGTTCTTCGTTCAGCTCCTCGCGTGCCGTTACATCCGGTCAGGTGTGGCTGTTCCCGGTAGACTTTAACATTAAGGCCTACATCTCTATTTTCAAAAGCCAGCAGCTCATGCTCGGTTTCTACAACACGATCATCTATACCGTTGTAGGCACATTTATCAATGTGGCGCTAACGGTCATGCTCGCGTATCCGCTATCGCGCAAGTCGTTTTACGGACGGGGTGCCATCATTATTTTCATGATGATCACGATGTTCTTTGATGGCGGTCTGATTCCAACCTATCTCTTGATGAAAGACCTTCATCTGCTGGATACACGCTGGGCGATGTGGCTGCCAGGGGCGCTCGCAGTGTTCCAAGTTATCGTAGCGAGAACCTTCTTCCAATCTTCCATCCCGGAAGAGCTGGGGGAGGCGGCGGAAATGGACGGATGTCGGGATATCCGGTATTTGATCAGCGTGGTTCTTCCATTATCGAAGCCGATTCTGGCGGTCATGACCCTGATGTATGCGGTGGGCCACTGGAATGCGTACTTTGATGCCCTGATCTATCTTCGTTCCGAGAAGCTGTTCCCACTCCAGTATGTGCTGCGCAATCTGCTAATTCTAAACGCCGCAGACCCAGCAATGTTGGCCAATACGAGCCAGCAGCTAAGAGATCAGGGGTTCGAGCAGGTCCTGAAATACGCACTGATCGTAGTCGCCAGCATTCCCATTCTCATCATGTACCCGTTTGTGCAGAAGCACTTTGTTAAAGGGGTTATGGTTGGCTCGCTCAAAGGATGATCTTTGTCATCTGCGTCCGTTACGCCACTTGAAAGGAGGTGGGGGAACACTCCGGCTTCCGGCTTCCGGGATAAGGTTTAACACGAGTACGTAATCAGAATGTTATGCCGTTTTCAACAAAAAGGAGGAGTCAGATTGAAAAAATCTTGGATTTCGATGTTGTTTCTGGTCTTTGCTTCGATGGCTTTGTTGTCCGCATGTGGTTCATCCGAGGATGCGGGTACAGGGAGCGACGGTAGCGGGGAGAGCGGTGGCCCGGTAACGATGACCTTCTTTGCCCCCCAAGGTAAAGCGTCCATGGAAGAAAATGAGTTCACCAAATTTATCGAAGACAAGTTCGATGTTACCCTGAAATGGGATCTGGCCCCGACGGACGCTCTGCAAGACCGCAGACAATTGCTGCTGGCGAGTGGGGATTATCCCGAAGTGTTCCTCCATGGCAAGTTCACGACCTCAGACCTTCAAACGTACGGAAAACAGGGCGTGTTCCTCCCGCTGCAGGATCTGATCAAGCAGTACGGTCCGAACCTGTCCAAGATGATGGAGGAGAAGCCGTACTTCAAAGAAGCGGTAACTGCGCCGGATGGCAACATCTACGCTCTGCCGATTTTCAATGAATGTTACCACTGTACGTATGCACAGAAATACTGGATTAACACCGAGTGGCTGGACAATCTGGGTCTCAAAATGCCTACCACGACCGATGAACTCTACACGGTTCTGAAGGCGTTCAAGGAACAAGACCCGAATGGCAACGGCAAAGCTGATGAGATTCCACTCACGGGTGCACCCAACAAGTACGTGTGGAACGGCAACATCGATGCCTATTTAATGAACAGCTTTATCTATAATGACAACGATAAATATCTGATCGTGAATGATGGAAAGGTTGATTTTGCAGCGAATAAGGAAGAGTGGAAAAAAGGGCTGGAGTACATGCACAAGTTGTATGCAGAAGGCCTGATTGATCCGGCTTCCTTCACACAGAACGATCAGGCAATCGGGCAGTTGGGTAACAAGGAAGGCGATGAAGTGGTCGGCTCCATTACGACAGCGCTGGTCAGCTACCTTGTGAACACGTATGACAAAGATATCACCCGCCACCAGCACTGGGACATCGTGCCTCCGCTGAAAGGGCCGGATGGCGTGCAGACGACAGGCGCTACGCAAAGCGTAGGTGAGTTCGAGTTTGCCATCACCAATAAAGCGACCGAAGCACAACAGATCGCTGCGATCAAAATTGTAGATTACATGTTCAGTGAAGAAGGTGCCCTGTATGCAGAGTACGGTCCGACAGAAGGAAAGGGCTGGAAGAAGGCGGATGCCGATGAGAAAAACATCAATGGTGAGCCTGCCAAATACAGCTACTACAACCTGCCTGAGCGTGACCCAAATGTTGTAGTCAACGAGAGTTGGTCACAGATCGGAGCACATGACTTGTCCAATACGTTCCGCAATCTGTTTGCAGAAGGTCAGAACCCACTGGAAGCGGAGGGTTACGGTACACGTCTAGCGCAAGCAACCAATGTATATGAACCTTATGCGCCAAAAGAAGTCTATCCTGCGAACGTATTTATCCGTCCTGAAGATACAGAAACCGCTGCGCAGCTCACGACAGCCGTCAAGGATTACGTGATGACCAATATGGCTCAATTCATTATCGGCAGCAAGAGCATCGATAAGGAATGGGGCGCGTACGTGAAAGGTTTTGATGGTCTGGGACTCAGCAATTACCTTGAGATTTACCAGCGTGCGATTGAGAAGAATCAATAAAGCTTGATGAATTCATGAATGAGGCTGTCCCGATGCCAACACAGGAATCGGGACGGTCTTCTCCTTTTGACAACCCCACTTCATCCGATATAATTTACTGAATATTTATGGAAAATTAGCGACCAGATTGGCGCGGTTGTCATTCCAGATTATGCAAAATGCTCATGCGTATAAACAGTGGTGGGGGGCCTCGGAGATGAACAACAGTTGGTTTAGACGTTTGCTGCTATCGTATTTGCCTGTTTTTTTTATCGTGACCACAATCCTGTTTATTATCTTCTTTCAGGTATTCAATGAACAGAACCGGAGAGAAGCACTCAAGGCCAATGAATTTCTGGCGTCACAGGTAACGCAATATTTGGACAATTCACTACGTTCCATTGACTTCAAGGTGCTGCGTGATATTTTGACCAATCCCAACCTGAAAAATTATTATTCGGTAACCGGAAGCGAGGATGTGTATGCCGGAATTCAAGCAGTCCAGGTTATTGATGAATTAAAAATAGAGTATCCGCTGATTGATTCCATATATCTGGTGAGATACAACGACGATACGGTATTCAGCAACGGCAAGGCAGTGCCGATTGAGGAATTCCCGGATGCAGCGTTTATTAAAGACAGTCGTGCTGCGGCAACGCAAAAGTGGGTGGGGGCGAGATCCTTTAAGGCATTCCCGACAGAGGAAGGAAAACAGGTCATTACACTCATTCGCGGTGTCGGAAACGGCACGGGTCTTGTGGTTGTTAACGTCGATCTGCCGACCTTGCAGAAATCCATCATGCAGATGTATGACCCTGAATTCACCTTCGTGAATATCTTCAATCGCTCGGGTGGCAATCTGTGGGACGGAGGAATTCAGGATGGAATTACAGCGGTTTCTCCCAAAACAGACTCAGGTGAAGTATTCTCCGAGTTTACATCCAGCTACAGCGGCTGGAAGGTACAGACGGGACTGAATAATGGCAAGATCGTCAAATTTGCCCTGAAATTTTATAATATCTGGTTTGTTTTTGCCGTTGCTGTTGTCCTGATTGGTGTGATATGGGTGATCTATGTGACACGTAGAAATTACAAGCCCATCCAGCAGATTGTCACGTTGATTGAGACGGTGGCTTCGCAGAAACAGCCAGGGGCGGGTTATACGAAGGATAACGAGTTCCGTTTTATCCAGACTACGCTGGAGCAAATGATTGATCAAACTAAGCAATATCAGGAGGAGCATGAAGAGAACCTGATTTTGCAGAAGAAATATTTCTTTCAGGAGCTGCTGGAGGGTACGCGGGACTTTACCGGTAGTGAACTTACAGCGGAGATGAGCAGGTTCAAGCTCCCGCAGTTAGAGAATCGATGGGCTGTAATGGTGGTGGAGATTGATCAGTATTCCCGGTTCATGGAGGAGTACCACAATCAGGATCAATCCCTCCTGAAATTTGTGTTATCCAGCATTCTGCAGGAGAGTGCAAGGCACGAGGGCACCGAAGTATGGGCAGAGTGGATATCGGATCAGCGTCTGTATGCCATACTCTGGATTCCCGAAATGGAGAAAGGTGAGGAGACCGAGCAGAGACTGCTCTCCGGTTATCTGGACAGGGTTGGGCAGTATTTGAACTTCACCGTAACCATTGGTATTGGAAGAGTGGCAGTGGATGTCCGTGGTCTGAGAGCTTCGCTGAAGGAGGCGGTGCATGCCTTGGAATACAAGGCTGTGCTCGGCATGAATCGGATCATTCCATGCGGGGAGGTACCGAACTCAACCAATGATGTGTATGAATTCCTGAAGACGATCTCTTTGCTGGTGCAGGCGATGCGACTCTCGGAAGATGTGTGGGAGAATCATTTTGACCGCTTGTTCGAACAGATCCATGAATCCGTGCTCTCCCGCCAGGAGATTATGAATACGGTCCAATTGCTGTTCCAGCACTATAACCGGGAGTTCGCAGAACTTCCACGAGAGTATCAGGAGCGATGGGCATCTGTATTTACACCACTTCTTCCTAGGTTGGAAGGTTGGGAGACGTTGGATGATTTACGCGCGCTGTGCTGGGAAGGTTTCCGTGAGCTGGCTGATGAGATGCAGACGCTTCATTGCTCCAGAAAACATAGATCTCATATTCTTGAAATTCGCAAGTATATTGAACAGAACTACAACAACCCCGAGCTGTCACTGAATTATCTAAGTGATCTATTTGATATCAATCCGAAATATTTAAGCAAGCTGTTTAAGGACGAAATTGGTGAGAAGTTCGTGGATCTTCTGATTAGTCACCGTATTGAGAAGGCGAAGCAGCTCATGCTGGAGACGGATAAGGCCATTCAGGAGATCAGTGAGGAAGTTGGGTATACGAATTACAATTCCTTCAATCGGGCGTTCAAGAATGTGGTGGGTGTAGCGCCTAGCGACTACCGAAAAGCCATGTGAGCCCATGCACCAGACTAAGCCGAACTCATAAGGAGAATGTGCATATGGACTATAAAGATGCTTCACTTCCCGTTCAGGAGCGGACCCAAGATCTGCTCGGGCGGATGACCACGGAGGAGAAGATAGGGCAGCTGATCCAGCCGATGGGGTGGAAGACTTATGTTAAGGAAGCAGATAGTACGGTTCAGGTTACAGATGAGTTTAAAAAGGACATCGCAGAGGGCGGGATGGGGTCGTTGTATGGAGCACTTCGTGCTGATCCCTGGACGGAAGTGACGCTGGAGACTGGCCTAACGCCTAGGCAGGGAGCTGTTGCCACCAATGAAATTCAGCGGTATGCCATGGAGAACTCCCGGCTGGGCATTCCCATATTGTTCGGGGAAGAGTGTTCTCACGGGCATATGGCCATTGGGGCAACCGTATTCCCGGTGCCGTTAGCAGTAGGAAGTGCTTGGAACACGGAATTGTACCGCAAGATGTGTGAAGCGATTGCTGTGGAGACTCGGAGCCAGGGAGGAGCGGCAACATATTCGCCTGTGCTTGATGTCGTACGGGACCCGAGATGGGGACGGACGGAGGAATGTTTTGCCGAAGATCCATACCTGATCGGTGAACTAGCGGTTGAAGCGATAAAAGGTTTACAGGGTGACCGGCTCGATTCTAATCGGACGATTGTGGCGACACTCAAACATTTTGCAGCCTATGGCAGCTCGGAGGGTGGGCGCAATGCTGCTCCGGTGCATATGGGACTGCGAGAGCTGCACGAGGTGGATCTGCTGCCGTTCAAGAAAGCAGTGGAAGCCGGAGCATGTTCTGTCATGACAGCGTATAACGAGATTGATGGTGTGCCTTGTACGTCGAGTTCGTATCTGCTGAATGATCTCCTGCGCGAGCAATGGGGGTTTGACGGATTTGTCATTACTGACTTTGGTGCAATTCAGATGCTCGTCAATGGACACAACACCGCGGAGAACGGGGAGCAGGCCGTCGCTCAGTCGCTTAAGGCAGGGGTGGATATGGAAATGTCCGGGTACATGTACCGTAAGCATCTCGGGCAGGCCCTGTCGCAAGGATTAATTGAAGAGCAGGATCTGGATACAGCGGTAAGGCGGGTGCTGGAGATGAAGTTCAGACTGGGCTTATTCGAACAACCTTTCGTTGATCCTGACTTTGCAGAGCAGGTGATCGGATGTGAAGAACATATTCAGCTGGCGAGAAAAGTCGCGCAAGAGGGAATCATTTTACTCAAAAATGAAGACAACACCCTTCCGCTCGGTAAAACAGGTACAAAACTGGCGGTCATTGGCCCAAATGCGAACCACGTCTACAACCAGCTTGGCGACTACACCTCGCCGCAGCCGAGAGGACAGATCGTTACGGTGCTGGATGGGATTACGCGCAAGCTTGGTGCTGACACCGGAAAGGTGCTGTACGCACCAGGCTGCCGGATCAAAGGGGATTCCAGAGAGGGCTTTGCGCAAGCGCTCGCCTGTGCTGAAGAAGCAGACACCATCATTATGGTGATGGGAGGGTCAAGTAGCCGGGATTTTGGCGAAGGGACCATTGATCTGCGGACGGGGGCATCCGTTGTTACGGATGATCCATGGAACGATATGGAGTGCGGCGAGGGGATAGACCGCTCGTCTCTGAACCTGATGGGTGTTCAATTGGAACTGGTGCAGGAAGTACATAAGCTGGGGAAACCGGTTATTGTCGTATATATTAACGGCCGGCCGATTGCTGAATCATGGATTGATGAGCATGCCCATGCCATTGTGGAAGCGTGGTATCCGGGGCAGGAGGGAGGCAACGCTATTGCAGATATTCTGTTCGGTGATGTGAATCCATCTGGTCGTCTTACCGTCTCCATTCCCAAGCATGTAGGTCAGCTTCCGGTCAGCTACAATGCCAAACGCACTCGGGGTAAGCGATATCTGGAGATCGATCTGGTACCACAATATCCGTTCGGCTTTGGGCTGAGTTATACAGAATTTAAGTACGAGAATGTAAGAGTTGTGCCGGAAGTGATCGGACCAGACGATGAAGCAGAGGTGCAGGTAGAAGTCACAAATACGGGAGTGGTTGCGGGAAATGAGGTGGTGCAGCTGTATATTACGGATGTATCGGCTTCGGTCACCCGAGCCGAAATTTCGCTGAAGGGTTTCCGTAAAATTCATCTGGAGCCGGGACAGACCCAGATGGTGACGTTCCCTGTGCAAAAAGAACATCTGGAGCTGATCAACTCCCGTCTTCAGCCTGTTGTGGAGCCGGGTGAATTCAAGCTGATGGTTGGTAGCAGCTCCAGAGACTGGGCTGCTTGTAGTTTACACATCCAGAAGGTGGGGGTGGAGGTATGATTCGAATTCAGCGATTCATTCAGGATCTGGCTCAGCAGCAATGGACGGATACCATTGAACTTCTAGAGTGGCAGATGCAGAAAGCCAAGTATATCCGTCCTGGCGAATACGAGTATGAACAGGAGAATGCGGCTGTTCAAAGCTTGAATCCGCTCCATAGCAACCATGGAACGACTTATTTTCTGAGCAAAACCGTAGAGATTCCGGCTAATTGGGAGGAAGATGTGGTCGGATTGATCTTCGAGGCCGGGGGTGAAGGGCTGCTAAGGGTAAATGGCATGCCTTATCACGGACTGGACCGCAATCATGGGTATGTACCGTTACCGAAGAGCCGTGTGGGAACTACGCCTTTGCTGGAGATTGAGCTATATGATCCCATACCGGAACCACATGACCCCTTGAATCGACAGGCGGTCATCCAGCCGCCAATTCAGGGTATCCGAGCCGCTTTGGTTCGTGTTAATTCGCCTTTACAGAGTCTAATGTATAGCATTACGGTACTTGCAGAATCACTCAGAGCATTGCCGGAGAAAGACTTAAAGCGCACCCGTCTTATTCGGGATATTCATCAGGTGATGGATAAGATGTACAACAAGCCGGAGCGCTGGAGTGAAGCGGCGTGGGTGCAGCATTGGGAAGAATGGCTCGCACAGTCGGTGCAGGAGGAAGACCCGGAAGAGTACCGGGACGGATTCATGCATCTGGTTGGGCAGTCCCATATCGATATTGCCTGGCTGTGGCCTGTGCGTGAGACCGTGCGCAAGTCCAGCCGCACCTTCTCCACGATGTGTACTTTGATGGATGAGTATCCGGAGTTCGTGTATTCGCAGAGTCAACCACAGCTGTATGCATTCGTGAAAGAGCACTATCCAGAGCTGTACGAACGAATCAAAGCCCGAATTGCCGAAGGCCGCTGGGAACTAGTTGGTGGCATGTGGGTAGAGCCTGATCTGAACATTCCGAGTGGCGAGTCGCTGGTGCGGCAGATCTTATACGGGCAGAACTTTTATCAGGAGGAGTTCGGCAAGCGTTCAAACATCGAGTGGCTTCCTGACACGTTTGGCTACTGTGCTTCGCTGCCACAACTGCTCAAGCTGGCTGATATTCCTTATTTTATGACCACCAAGCTCAATTGGAATGATACCAACGTTTTCCCGTATGATCTGTTCCACTGGGTGGGCATTGACGGCACCTCGGTGCTTGCGTATCTCAATCATGGAGTGAATGAACATACCCGGCCCAAGGATGTCGATGAGCACTGGCAATCCTACAAGCAGAAGGATGTACACCCCGAGCAAATGCTGCTGTATGGGCATGGCGATGGTGGAGGCGGGGTAACGAATGAAATGGTTGCGTTCGCAGAGCGATCCCATTTCATGGTTGGGCAGCCCATCAGCAATTTCAGTACAGCTGGCGCGTTTTTCGAAGAAATTTCGAACAACAATCCTAAGCTGCCCAAATGGCATGGCGACTTATATCTGGAACTGCACCGTGGAACCTATACAACCCATGCGCGCAACAAACGGAGCAATCGCAAAGCGGAGGTGTTGTATCGGGAAGCGGAAATCTGGGGGCAGTTTGCCGGAGTTGAAGCAGCTCAGTCGAAAAGTGATCTGGATGAAGGCTGGAAGCTGATTATGTTGAATCAATTCCATGATATTATCCCGGGCACGTCCATTCCCGAGGTATACGTAACATCTATGGAAGAGTATACGAAAGTATTCGCTCTGGGGACATCGGCTATGGATGATACTCTTGGCCGTATTGAGGACCGCATTGCGACAGATGGCTTCGACGGTCTGCCCTATGTTGTATTTAATAGCCTAGGCTGGGAGCGGGGAGAAGTCATTACGATTACAGGCGACGAGAAACTGAGCGGTATAGCAGCGTTTGACCATCAGGGTAATCGTCTGCCGAGTGACCTTGAGGCAAATGGAGACGCACTGACCTTGTCAGTCTATGTCCGATCTATTCCGGCCTTTGGATATACAACGTTATGGCTACGCCATGAACCGGATGCCAATCTGCCTGCATTGAAGCAGGATGAATCCTTTCCTTCTGTCTGGGAAACGGACTTTTACACGCTTGAGTTTAACGATGTAGGAGAGATCACCAGATGGTATGACAAATCCATGCAACGGGAGTGGCTGAAGCCGGGCGATAAAGCGAATGAGTTACAGTTTTTCCATGACAGGCCAACGTATTGGGATGCTTGGGATATTGATCCGCGGTTTGAATCGCAGCGAGCAGGAGTGGCAGAGCTGATCTCCAAAGAAGTAGTACAGCGTGGAGTAACGCAGGATATCCTTCGGTTTCACTGGAAGTTAAACGAGTCGGAGATTCACCAGGATATTATCCTGTATCGTCATCAGCGACGTGTTGATTTCAAGACAAAGGTGAACTGGGCGGAGAGCCATAAGCTGCTTAAAGTGGCTTTTCCCGTTGATTTGCTATCAGCGAAAGCTGCCTATGAAATCCCGTTTGGTGCGCTGGAGCGCCCTACTCATAACAACACCAGTTGGGAGCAAGCCCAGTTTGAAGTGTGTGGTCACCGCTGGGCGGATATCTCTGAGGGCAACAGTGGTGTAAGCCTGCTGAACGATTGTAAATATGGATATGACATCAAGGATCAGACGATCCGTCTTTCCCTGCTCCGTGCTCCTAAATGGCCGGATGAACATGCTGACCGGGGTGAGCATGAATTCACGTATTCCCTGCTGCCGCATCAGGGAGATTGGCGGGAAGCGGGTGTGGTACGACGTGCGATGGAACTGAACTACCCGGTTCGGGTTGTTGCAAGTGAACGACACTCTGGCACATTGCCAGCAGAGCACAGCTGGGTTCATTTCCATAGTGAACATGTCATTCTGGATACGATTAAGGCTTCCGAAGACGGTACGGGAACGGTACTTCGTTTCTATGAGTCATCTGGTGGAAGAGAAACGGTTGAGATTCAATGGGCTGACGCGCGTATACAGACGTCTGTAGTCAATCTGTTGGAGGATGATATTAGACCACTAGCTTGTCATGAAGGGAATTTTGAGCTGACGTTCAAGCCATATGAAATTCAAACCGTGAAGCTGGTCTCAGCAGATTAGTCTCAAGAAACCGGATAAGAAATGATCGGAGAAAAAGGAGTGACCGGGTAGGGGTCGAAAATTGTATAGAGCATTCCGTCCATCATGAAGGCTCACCAGGAATGAAAAATCAAATACCGATTTAACGGGAGGGTATGGCATGAAATTAACAAACAAGATTGGCGTGATCGTGGATAGCTTCGGTGTAGGTGTACGTGAAGGATTAAGCAAAGCGAAGGATGTAGGTGCAGAAGGCGTACAGATCTATGCAGTCCATGGAGAGATGGACCCTGAGAACCTCTCTCCGACAGCTCGCAAGGAGTTAAGAAGTTATATCGATTCTCTTGGTCTTGAAATTTCTGCCCTGGTTGGCGATTTGGGTGGTCACGGGTTTCAGGTCAAGGAAGATAATCCGTGGAAAGTAGAGAAGTCCAAGCGCATCGTGGATCTTGCTTTGGATCTAGGTACAAATATCGTCACAACACATATCGGTATTGTTCCGCACGATCCTTCCTCCGAAGTGTATGCCACACTGCATGCCGCATGTGAGGAACTGGGGCAATACGCCAAAAGCGCAGGAGCCTACTTCGCGATTGAGACGGGACCGGAAACGGCAGCAGACCTGAAAGGATTTCTGGATACCCTGTCGACTAACGGGGTTTCGGTGAATTTTGACCCGGCGAACATGGTGATGGTTACCGGAGATGACCCTGCACGAGGTGTTCATCTGCTCAAGGATTATATTGTGCATACCCATGTGAAAGATGGTGTGCGCCTGAAGGAAGTAGACCCGAGGGACGTATACGGTGCAGTAGGATATGCGCCTATGGATCATGAGAAAATTGCCGAAATGGTCTCTTCCGGAACATTCTTCCGTGAGGTACCGCTGGGCGAGGGCAGTGTGGATTTTGACGCATACTTTGCAGCCCTTCGGGATATTGGCTACAAAGGTTATCTGACGATTGAACGCGAGGTAGGCGACCAGCCGGAACAGGACATTCGCAAAGCGGTTAAATTTATCCAACAATACCGATAGGGAGCTGAGCAGATGAAGGTGGGCCTGAGTACGTATAGCTTGTTGAACGATCTGAATTCAGGTGAAATGACGGTTCTGGATATCATCGACTGGATTGCTGCGAATGGTGGCGAGCATATGGAGATGGTTCCGTATGGCTACACCGTGGAGGACAATCCTGATCTCGCCGACGCCATTCGGGAGCGGGCTGCTTCTGCGGGTATTGAGCTGTCCAACTATTCGATGCCTGCGAATTTCGTACAGGAGACGGAAGAAGCTTTTGAAGAAGAGATAGCTCGGGTCAAAAGACATGTCGATGTTGTACACCGGATGGGTGTAAAGCATATGCGTCATGACGTAACGGCGTTTACTTTGCCTAAGGAGAAAATGACCATTGCCTGGTTTGAGGAAAATTTGCCGCTGATGGTGAAGGGAAGCCAGATCATTGCTGATTATGCTGCACAGTTTGGCATTACAACAACCATTGAGAATCACGGCTTCAGTGTGCAGGCCAGTGATCGTGTGCAGCGTGTGCTTCATGCTGTAGATCGTCCCAACTTCAAAACGACACTCGATATTGGCAACTTCATGTGCGTGGATGAGAATCCGATTATCGGGGTCATGAAAAATCTGCCGTACGCTTCTCTGGTCCACTTCAAAGACTTTTATTTCCGCCCTTATGATGAGCATCCGGGTGAAGGGGAATGGTTCACAACCGCTTACGGCAACTTCCTGCGCGGTGCCATTGTTGGGCAAGGCGATATTCCAATTCGCAAAATTGTGAGGCTGATCAAAGACTCCGGTTATGATGGTAACATTACGATTGAGTTTGAGGGCATGGAGGAATGCAAATCTGCTTCCAAAATCGCCATGAGCAACCTGCGCCGCTTCTGGGAAGAGGCTTAGGGCAATCATTTAGTTTTACATTGTGGGGCCACTTTAAGGAAGTGGCTCTTTTTGCACTTCTTATGTTGGAAAATATACTCGTCTTTGTGTTAAATAAGTCATTATTCAGGGATGCCCAGTCCCGTGATTATGATAAAGTATAATAAAGCGAAGCGCTTTCATATTTTCTAATCAAGATAATTATAAATAATATTAATAGAAATGGAGAATGTAGATGACGAACTTATCGCTCGAAATTCAAAATGCGGACGGTGTGGTGCTCGAAACGCGGACGGACAGTGAACAAGTAAATCTTGTGTACAGACAGGCTTATGGATCAGGGGACAGTATCGTTCTAAGAAGCTCTGATGTAAACGTATATCTGATCATCCAGCTGGAGGATTCCATGAACCCGGCTTTCGTTTATTTTACAGGTGAGGAGTATCGTTATGCCATTCCTTTTGACGAGAAACGAGTGTCCTATTCACCAAAGTCATTTACGGGTGACAAGCATGTTCTACATGCTCGGTTGGCTACACGTGAAGAGATTGAGGCATATAAAAATGTAGCGCTGAATCCTTATGATCAGCATGGAAACGAAAGCTGTTTTCCCCATGCCTCCGCCAACGTGGAAACCCGTGGAGAGTCCGTATTTGCAGCACGTAACGCCATTAATGGCAACAGCGCCAATGATTCACATGGCGAGTGGCCTTACGAATCTTGGGGGATCAACCAGCGGGATGATGCTGCCATTACAGTCAACTTTGGAC
The DNA here is from genome assembly GCF_001636635.1 of Paenibacillus sp. O199. NCBI lineage: Bacteria > Bacillati > Bacillota > Bacilli > Caryophanales > Paenibacillaceae > Paenibacillus > Paenibacillus sp. O199. The sequence continues at coordinate 36,614 of NZ_LGRP01000015.1, read as the reverse complement.
GTACGGTGTCTATCGACAAAGTAGTCCTGACCTTGCGTGCAGATTTTCCCCACGATAACTTCTGGGAGCGGGTTACTCTTACCTTTTCCGATGGCAGCTCCGAGCAGGCCAGTTTGATCCAAACTCATAAACCACAAACGATCGAAATTCAGTCGAAGGACGTGGAATGGGTAACGTTAAGCGAACTGATTAAGTCGTCAGATCCCTCTCCATTCCCGGCATTAAGTCAGTTCGAGGTGTTTGGTCGCGAAGCCTAAATTCATTAACATTAATTGGTTCTCGATAAGGATTAAGTTACGATCATCACAAGTATGGTATAATAGATCTATTCAGCCTGGAAAATGACTGGCTATGGATAGGGGAGATCACTGATCTATGCAGGTATTCGAGGACTGGAACCAGAAAGTGAAAAAAACGTTTAATGCTACGAATCCCGAGGTTGTATTGACGGTATCTGAAGCAGGGAGTTTGCTCGGTCTGACCAAAGATCAGATGAAACTTTATGTAGACAAGAATAAACTAACTAAGGTCCCGATCATGAGAAGTGTTCACCGATACCTCTTGTTGAAAAGTGAAATAGATAGCATCGTAAAAACGCGCTAACCTCATAGGATCGACCGCAGCCATTTTACCGACAGGATTCGGGAGAGTGGTTTTTTTTTGGAGATAGGAGGAACAGACCATGCTGAGCAAACTCTCGAGAGGGCTATACCATTGGGTGAATTGGAAATGGGTGGTGGCTTCAGTTGTTATTTTTGCATGCTTTATTGCATTCATTCTTCCCTGGCAGGCGGCGAAGTCGGAAGAAGTAACAGGAAGTGGAGAATCACCGGATACATCCTTCCTGTATTCGGCAAATGATCTCTACCAGATGGCTGAACAATATGGCGAAGAAGGGCGTAGCGCTTATATCCAGGCACGTTTTACATTTGATCTCGTCTGGCCGATCGTTTATCTGTTCCTGTTGTTGGTTTTGTTGTCTATTCTGTATCGAGTGATTCCGCCAGAGAATCGCTGGCGAAGGCTTAATTTGCTTCCAGTTGGAGGATGGGCCTTAGATATGCTTGAAAATGCAGGTGCCTCCTTGACGATGTATCGTTATCCTGTACATACTCCCGTGGTAGCAGAATTGACTCCGATTTTTACTCTGCTGAAATGGTGTCTCATCTCTGCCAGTTTTGCTGCGCTGGTACCGGGTATTATCCTATCAATCTTTCATTATGCTCGCACAAACCGGGGATAAAATAAGGAATACAGGACAATCCTACCACTGGATGATTTTTGTGCCCCAGTACTGCTGGAAGTGGAATGAATAGTGGTCAGAGCCCCTTTGGAGAGGGGAATTTGTTCTTAGAGGAGCTTGTGGAAATACCTTCTTGTCAATGGACAACCTATTCGTATATACTCTTGTCGCAAGTGGCAGGAATGGTTCAATTACATGATATCAAGGAGATGAAGCACGAATGGCGATTAGCTTGAATGTGTATCTTGTAACGGATGGTAACGGACGTGAAGCAGTAGAATTTTACAAAAAGGCATTTGGAGCGGAAGTGCTGGTTCTCCAGACATTTGGCGATGGTCCTTCTAACCCAGACCACCCCGTACCTCCCGAAGCGAAAGACCGCATCATGCATGCTTCTTTGCAGATTGGCAGTTCTGTACTGATGTTATCCGATACATTCCCTGGCATGCCTTATATTGTGGGTAATCATGTGAATGTTACGGTGAACACGGATACTGCGGATGAAGCCAAAGAAATTTTCAACCAGTTGCAAGACGGTGGCGAAGTGAAAATGCCGATCCAGGAAACATTTTGGAGTCCAGCCTACGGCATGGTTATCGATAAATTTGGCGTTCAGTTCCAGATCAGCTGTACAGCAGCCAACCATCAGTAAAATGTAAGTTAGTGTCTCTGACATAGAAGATAAAACTACAAAACCTCCAGGACATGAGTAACGTGTCTGGAGGTTTTTTTGTGACTCCTGCAAGGAGTGTGTATACTTGCTAATCTAAAAATTAGACTTCTTTCTGAATCTTGGAAGGATTGTTGATTTTGTAGGGAACAGGGTTCTTGGTCAGCTTTTTCTTGATAATCTTTGCTTCAAAAGTAAGCACATCGCCAACCTCAAGCTCCTGCTTCTTGATCGTGGCACTGTGGCTGGACCAGGCTTCGCCAACGTCAATAACTTCGGGCTCGGTGATCGTAAGAGCTTCATAGATAATGACTTCATCATCATTGTCGGAGAAATGGTTCGGCACGGTCGTAAATTCCTTCACAACAGCGGACATTTTCACTTTACCCTCCGGCAATTCAATCTTAAGCGATTTAGCTTTACCTGCGGTTTTTGCCTTTGGTTTAGCAGCACTGCTTGTTGCGTTAGCGGGTCCAACATACTCTTCCACCAGACCATCAGGGTCGCCTTTTAGCTCGGAGGAGGTATCATCGTTATCCGTGTCCACATCCAGTTCGGAATCAAAGTCACTCATACCGGATGGAATCTTATCCGAATAGGAAGCAGTAACAGGATCTTGTGCAGCATCAGAGCTAGGGAGCTCTTCTAAGTTGGTTGTAGCGACTGGTTCATTAGATTTGTCCTTTGCCGTACCCGCTCCAACCGGACTTTTTACATTATAGCTGGACGCCTGCATTTCTTTCAGATAAGACGGATGAATGCAGTGTTTCTGGTTATTGTCCAATTGAATGACTGCTGCCATATGATCGACAAAGCCAATGATGGTGCAAGGCATATTCAGCCCATTCCCTTTATAATAGAACGTTTTGACCTTCGTTGCTTTTTCCGAAAGCAAGCCCCATTCCTGGCACTTCTCAATCAACTCGTCTTCGTTCTCCAAAGCGGTATAATACTGCGGTTCGATCATAAAAGCATATGCCATAACGAATTTCCGCCTTTCCAATCATATCTTCATGTTCATCGTTGCCAAATTACACTCAGTGTATCACAAAAGTGGACTCTTCGATGAGGAATATAAAAGCGCCTGCGTAGGCGCCTATGGTATAATTTTGGTAGACAACGGGTGGCATTACCGTAATGAAGTCATAAACAAAAACCCACCGTTAAACAGGTTGACCGCCTGCGGTGGGATTTGCTCTGCATCTGAACAGACGTGCGCCGTGAGAGGATTTCACCTCTCCATATTGTCTATTCTTATGTTATCATAGCCATTTTATACAGGCAAATGAGTGACTGTTCCTACATTAAAATTAATATTTTTTTATGAATATCTTCAAGGAGGATGATCTCCATGGACAAAAAAGTGAATCCTCAAACTCTTTGGCTTGGGGTGGGTATTGCCATTGGAACGAGTATTGGCGTGGCAACAAACCAGATCGCTCTGGGGGTTGCCTTTGGTGTGGCAATGGGCGTCGTGGTTGGATCTGCCGTTAGCAAACGTGCAGGCTCGGGGCTGGATGATATGCTGAGTGAACATGTCAAGGAATTGTATAAGCAGGAGGAATGGGAAGAGGTACTTGAGCGGTCGCAGGATCATCCGGTGCTGCTTCTGAAACACAGTACAACTTGTCCAGTCAGTGCGAGAGCATACAGGGAGTTTATGGCCTTTGTGGGCTCGAATGCATCAGATCCCGCACAGAAGATGGAGTACCGAATCGTCAAAGTCATCGAAAGCCGCTCGCTTTCCCGCCGCATTGCGGAAGATACCGAGGTTCACCATGAATCGCCTCAAGTCCTGCTGCTGGACGGCGGCCAAGTTATTCAACATACGTCACACGGGAAAATTACCCGGAAGAGACTGCTGCAATGGGCCCAGAATCCGTTTGGATAAAGGGCACCCAACATACATAGACCCGCTTCCTTCAGCTAATCGCTGAGTGGAACGGGTCTTTTTTACGCTTTTTTTACACCCTGGAGGGTATTTCTTTACCCCCTTTTTACAGCGTTTCGTATTACGATTTCATATGTAGAAGGTTGCAAGAACGGTAGAGAGAGGGAGGGGAGCACATGGTGAATGATGCCACGATAATTGGGCTGGTTGTGCTGTTGTTTGTGGTGTTCTGGGGCTTTGTGAAATTTTGTGAGAAAGCATGAATGCATAGGGCATGAAAGGGGAGAAGCCGTATGATCGTCATCGGCATGATTGTGCTCGCACTGGTAGTCTATCTTTGTTACGTGCTAGTGAGGCCGGAGAAGTTCTGATGGTCGCTTGGGGCACGAAACCAGAAGCACTCGGATCGTCGATTTTAGGGAGGATATGCGGATATGAGTAGCGGTTTATTACAAGTGGCGGTGACGCTGCTGATCATCATACTACTGGTGAAGCCAGTAGGGAGTTATCTGGTGAAGGTGTTTGACGGCAAACGAACAGGACTGGATCGGATATTTGGCGGGCCTGAGCGATTGCTGTATCGATTGATGGGGGTGAAGGAGAACGAGTCGATGGGTTGGAAAAAGTACCTGTCAGCCGTGCTCATTTCGAACTTCATCATGCTTTTATTGATGTTTCTGGTGCTGCGGCTGCAAAAGTATTTACCACTCAACCCGGATGGCATCGGTAATATGCCTGCGGCACAGGCCTTTAATACAGCTGCATCGTTCATGACCAACACGAACTGGCAGTCTTACACGGGAGAGAACGCCCTGTCGTATCTGTCACAGATGCTGGCCGTGACGTTTCCAATGTTCACCTCAGCCGCGACCGGCTTCGCGGTCGCTATTGCCTTCATTCGCGGCCTGGTGGGCCGACGGGATGAACTGGGGAACTTCTACGTCGACGTGGTACGGTCGATTACGAGAATCTTTTTGCCACTGAGCTTCATTGTGGCGTTGTTCCTCGTATTCCAGGGTGTGCCGCAGACACTGGCGGGAGCGGTGAACGCAACCACACTGGACGGGGCACAGCAGACGATTAGCCGCGGGTTGGTCGCTTCGCTGGAGTCGATCAAACACTTGGGTACCAATGGTGGAGGTTGGTTCGGAACCAATGCAGCGCATCCATTTGAGAACCCAACGGCGTTATCGAATCTGGTGCATATCGTCTGCATGATGCTGCTTCCTACTGCGCTGGTTTACGCCTTCGGCATCATGGTGAACAACCGGAAGCAGGGCTGGACGCTGTTTGCGGCTATGAGTTTACTTTTCCTCGTGATGCTGACCACGGTATTTGTTTCGGAATATCGCGGTGTGCCAGCGCTGGATGCGGTGGGAATCCAAGGTAATATGGAAGGCAAGGAAGTCAGGTTTGGGGTATCCGAATCGGCGCTGTTCACAGCGGTGACTACAGCAGCCACAACCGGGTCGGTGAACAATATGCATGAGTCGCTTACCCCGCTTGGTGGCATGGTTGCACTGGCCGAGATGATGCTCAACAACGTATTCGGCGGTAAAGGGGTAGGTTTGCTCAACGGATTGCTCTATGTGATTCTGGCTGTGTTTATCTGTGGGCTGATGGTTGGGCGGACCCCTGAATTTCTTGGCAAAAAAATTGAGGGTAAGGAAGTGAAGCTCGCGTCTATCGCGCTGCTTGTTCATCCTTTGATTATTCTGGCTCCGACCGCGCTGGCGCTTATGCGTCCTGAGTCTGTCGCTTCAATTTCGAATTCAGGCATGCATGGTCTGACCGAAGTGTTATATGCCTTTGCATCCGGAGCTGCCAATAATGGATCGGCGTTTGCCGGACTGAATGCCAATACAGACTTTTACAACATCGCCATTGGTGTGGTAATGCTGCTTGGAAGATACATTTCCATGATCGCGATGCTCGCCATTGCCGGATCACTGGCCACCAAACGGGTTGTTCCCGTAACAACGGGTACATTGCGTACGCACACGCCTCTTTTTGCAGGTATTCTGGTGATGATGATTGTGGTAGTTGGGGCGTTGACGTTCTTCCCATCACTGGCGCTTGGACCGATTGCAGAACATTTGGCGATGATTCGATGATGAACGGTACAGTGATCGGATATGGGAATAGGAGCAAGGACGTAAAGTGCGGAGGTGGATTATCACAATGAATGTAGTAGAACGAAAGAAGGAGCAGACGGTGGAAGGATTAGACAGAGGCACGATCAGAACCCAGGGTAAAGGAACGAGAGGTACGGGCACGGATCCCGGTACGCCCAAAAGAAGCAAAACATTAAGTCGGGATATTCTGCTTCAGGCATCTCTGGATGCCTTCAAGAAGCTGAACCCGGTCGTCATGATCAAAAATCCGGTGATGTTTATCGTCGAAGTCGGCACACTCATCACATTGCTGTTATGTATCAATCCGGATCTATTTGTTGCATCCGAGGCAGGGCGAGGGTACAACATCGCGGTGTTTCTCATCCTGTTGTTCACGTTGCTGTTTGCCAACTTTGCTGAAGCACTGGCAGAGGGACGGGGTAAAGCTCAGGCAGATACGCTACGGAAGACGAAATCGGACACGACTGCAAAGCTGGTACAGAAAGACGGGACCATTAAGCAAGTGTCTTCGACCCAGTTGAAAAAAGGAGATATCGTCCGTGTAGAAGCAGGCGAACTGATTCCCACGGACGGTGAGATTATTGAAGGGCTGGCCTCTATCGACGAGTCCGCTATTACCGGGGAATCGGCTCCCGTAATCAAGGAGGCGGGCGGTGACTTTTCCTCCGTTACCGGAGGCACGCGGGTTACTTCTGACTATATCGTGATGCGTGTGCAGACCGATCCGGGGGAGTCGTTCCTCGACCGAATGATCTCACTCGTTGAAGGTGCACAGCGCCAGAAAACGCCGAATGAAATTGCGCTGACAACACTGCTCGCCGTGTTGACGCTGATATTTCTGATTGTCATCATGACCATGGTGCCAATGGCGAATTATTTGGGCATCCGGCTTGATCTGGCTACCCTTATCGCGTTGCTTGTCTGTCTGATTCCGACGACGATCGGCGGGTTGTTATCCGCGATTGGTATTGCCGGGATGGACCGTGTCACGCAGTTCAACGTACTCGCCATGTCGGGTAAAGCGGTGGAAGCGGCAGGGGATATTGATACGCTGATTCTGGACAAAACCGGAACAATTACGTACGGCAACCGCATGGCCTCGGAGTTTATTCCCGTTCAGGGCGTATCTGCACAAGAGATGACCCGGGCTGCGCTGCAAGCTTCCGTAGTGGATGAGACACCAGAGGGACGCTCGGTCGTCGAATTGGCTGGTAAGCAGGGGGAGAACTGGGCGGAGACAGAATATGCAGATGCAGAACATGTGAACTTCACCGCAGAGACCCGCATGTCGGGTCTGAATCTAAGCGGTGGGAAGCAGATTCGCAAAGGTGCGGTGGATGCAATCAAACGCCATATTTCCTCCCGTGGAGGACGGATACCCGGCGATTTGGACGATATAGCTAACCGAATTGCAAAGGCTGGGGGTACACCGCTTGCTGTTGCGATTGATGACCAGATTTATGGTGTGATCTATTTGAAAGATACGGTGAAGCCGGGGCTGAAAGAGAAGTTTGCAGAGATGCGAGCCATGGGCATCAAGACGATCATGTGTACAGGGGATAATCCCCTGACGGCGGCGACCATTGCGCTGGAAGCGGGCGTGGATGATTTTATTGCCGAGGCCAAGCCGGAAGACAAGATTAACGCGATCAAAAAAGAGCAGCAGGAGGGTAAGCTCGTCGCCATGACCGGCGACGGCACCAACGATGCTCCTGCTCTAGCGCAGGCCGATGTCGGCCTCGCGATGAATTCGGGCACCATGGCGGCCAAGGAAGCGGCCAACATGATCGATCTGGATTCCGACCCGACCAAGCTGTTGTCGGTGGTCTCCATTGGCAAGCAGCTGCTCATTACCCGCGGCGCACTGACGACCTTTTCGATATCCAATGATATTGCCAAGTATTTCGCCATCATTCCGGCCATGTTTATTCTAGCCATGCCGCAGCTTCAGGCACTCAATATTATGAATCTCGCTTCACCGCAGTCCGCAATTTTGTCAGCGCTGATCTTCAACGCCATCATTATCCCACTGCTAATCCCAATCGCCATGCGGGGTGTGAAATATCGGGCTATGTCCGCGGAGCGGCTGCTTGGACGGAATGTGTTCATCTATGGTGTGGGCGGTGTAATTGTTCCGTTTATCGGTATTAAGCTGATTGATCTGGTCCTGTCGGGGCTTATTTAACTAAGTATTTAAAAAGAAGCCTTGATTTACACGACAACGAAGAGTGCAGAACCAATCTGAAGAAACGAAGTGTTCGCCTTTATCCCCGGATTTTATCCCTTGGAAAAGGGAATCAAAAAAAATCTGGGGATAACAGCGATCGTAGGATGGTGCTGCAATCGGAGTGAACCAGTGTAACACGTATAGGTTGAGTTTTTACAATAACAAATCAGGATGTGATTCATATGAAACAGGTACTGCCCGCCATTCGGTTGTCTGTCGTACTTATGCTAATTTGCGGTATTATCTACCCGCTTGTTACAACCGGAGTGGCGCAGCTGCTCTTCTCAAATCAGGCGAACGGCAGTCTGATCACACAAGGCGGGAAAACCATCGGTTCGTCTCTGCTGGCGCAGGAAGTAAAATCGCCGGGGCTGTTCCAGCCCCGGGCATCGAACGCTAATTATGATGGAACCGCTTCGGCAGGTTCCAATCGCGCTGTGGCATCGGAGGCGTATATAGTTGAAATGAAGGAAAAGGTGGCTCAGCTCAAGCAAGAGAATCCGGGCTTGCAGCAAATTCCTGCAGATCTCGTGACAGGTTCCGGTTCCGGTCTTGACCCCGATCTGTCACCGGAAGCGGCAAAAGCACAGATTCCCCGGATTAGCCAGGCAACGGGCCTTGGTGAGCAAGAGCTTGCCAAGATCGTCGAGGAACATACACAAGGGCGACAGCTAGGCATTTTCGGTGAGCCGCGTGTGAATGTGACCGCTCTGAATCAAGCGTTGACGGCTGAGCTAAAATAACAGGCATCGTGTTGGGTAGATCCACGGGGAATACAACTTCCCTCGGTTGTTCGTATCAGGCCTTCTTCCGAGCTTCGGAAGGGGCTTTCTCCATTTTAAGTAAAGGTTATGTTGGGGGAGTGAACAGGATGGAAGACAGCTTCAAGCGGAAGTCCCCGGAAGACATCTTGAAGATGATCACGAAGCTGCAGCAGGGCACCTTGAAGATATATATCGGTCCGGTCAGCGGTTCGGGCAAAACGTATCATATGCTTAGGGAAGGAAACACATTACGCCATCAGGGGATCGATGTGGTTATCTGCGCTGTGTCTACCATGCAAAGACCGGAGACCGTGGAGCAGCTCGGCGAGTTGGAGCGGATTCCAAGCATTCACTGGTCTCGCTGGAAGGATGGCATGGAGATGAAGGACCTGAATCTGGATGCTCTGCTGGCACGTAATCCGGAGGTTGTGCTCGTTGATGGGCTTGCTCATAGAAACCGAAAAGGGGCGCGTCATGCAACCCGACTGGAAGACATTCAGTATTTGCTGCGACACAACATCAGTGTCATTACAACGGTGAATGTATATGAACTGGAGGGATATACGGAGCTTGCACGCCAGCTAACGGGAATTGCAGCAGAGCATACTGTACCTGCCGATACCCTTGAACTGGCCGATGAAGTGAAATTGATCGATGTAACCCCGGAAACCGTATTAAGCCGTCTTGCGGAGGGACACCTTCGGGGACATGAAGGTGAAGCGGTGTTTCGGCATGGCAATTTGGGCATTTTGCGTGAACTGGCTCTTCGACTTGTTGCGGAAGGGGTCAACGAATCACTGCGTGAGCACCGGGAAGAGATGGGAATTACGGTTACGACAGGCATCATGGAACGCATTTTGGTATCCACCCAATATCACTGGAACGGGTCCATCTATATTCGGCGCGGACAGCAGATTGCGAAGAGATTAAACGGGGATCTGCATGCCGTGACCTTTCGCAATATGAAGCAGCCGCTAACCAAGGAAGCTACTGTTTTTCGTCGCAACATGATCAAACTGGTGGAGAAGTTTGGAGGGCAGTTTGAGGAATTGCCTGTATTACACCGCCGTAACATTCCATCTACACTTGCACGCTACGCAGTCCAGCATCAGATTACCCGTATTGTTATGGGACACTCACGGCACAGTCGCTGGCAGGAGCTGTGGCGGGGATCATTTGTTAATTCCTTGCTGCGCAGAGTGCGGGGTGTCGATCTGTTTCTACTCGCCGATCGGGCACAGCATGAGGGCGAGCGGGTACTTCCGACCCGATTGCCGGATACAGAGACGCCAACATATCGCAGGTTAAGTGAGCAGGAGATGAAGGCACAGATTGGTCAGATTCGGCGTGGTAAGTTCAAGGTATACATCGGTGCTGCGCCAGGTGTGGGAAAAACCTATATGATGCTCCGGGAAGGCAATGATCTGCTCCGCAAAGGCATCGATGTACAGATTGGTCTGCTGGAGACACATAATCGGGCGGAGACGTTGGAACAGATCGGCCAGTTATCCATCATTCCACGAGAGCAGCGGGTGTACCAAGGGGTGAAGCTCGAGGAAATGGACACTGATGCCATTCTTCGTCTATGTCCTGAAGTGGTATTGGTGGATGAGCTCGCGCATACGAATGTCCCGGGAAGCTTGCGGCAAAAGCGTTACGAAGATGTGCAGATCCTGTTGGATGCAGGCATCTCTGTCATCACTACCGTGAATGTGCAGCATCTGGAAAGTCTGAACGATGCGGTGGAACATATTACGGGAATTCGAGTCCGAGAGACCGTGCCGGATCAGATTTTGCAAATGGCAGATGAGGTCCAACTTATCGATGTTGCCCCCCAAGCCTTGCGGCAACGCATGCGGGAGGGTAAAATCTATGCAGCAGCCAAGGTGGAACAAGCGCTTGGTCATTTTTTTCGCATTGGTAATCTGATTGCCTTACGGGAACTTGCCCTGCGGGAATTGGCCGATGATGTGGATGAACGCCTTGAATCACAGGAGCGCAAAAGTGCACTTCGCGGTCCCTGGCGCAGACAGGAGGCGGTCTTTGTCTGCGTAAGCAGTGATGAGCATGCGGAGCGGCTGATTCGCCGCGGATTTCGTACAGCCTACCGGTTAAAGGCGGTCTGGCATGTGCACCATGTTCATGTAGGTGAAGTCATGAGTGATGAAGTGAAATGCCAGTTGGAGGAGCTGGAACAGCTGACCGTTCGACTGGGCGGCAAATTTCATATTCATCATAGCCAGAGGCTAAGAGATGTGCCTGGTATTTTGGCGGGTAAAGCTTCTGAAGAAAAAGCAACGCAGTTGGTGGTTGGTCAAGCGAGACGAGTCTGGTGGCTGAACGGCTATCGTGGAAAGGGAACGGTGGTCAGCAGGCTGGTGCGGTTATCCAGACATATGGACGTATTGATCGTTGCGGACTACGATTATGATCTGAGCGGGATGTGAGATGTGCTGTGTCTGAACGAAATAAAGGGGAAGACTTCCGGCTGAAGCTGAACCGTGTTCCCAAATATATATGGGTAACCCTTGGAATCACATTGCTAACCATTCTGCTTCATGCGATAGGGATTAGTGATGACCTGGTTAACGTGGGGTTAATTTATCTTTTTCCGGTATTGGTCAGCGCTGTGTACTGGGGAATGGGTCCGGCCATATATGCAGCAAGTCTTAGCGTTGTTGCCTTTGACTTCTTTTTTGTTCCCCCGTTTCTCAGTTTTACGGTTGAAGATTTGCGATATATGTTTTCTTTTATAGTGTATTTGGCAGTGGCGGTATTAACGGCGAGTCTGGCGGGGCGCCTGCGGCAGCAGCTGGAGGTGGTAAAACAACGCGAGATTACGACGAATTCGCTATATGCTTTAAGCCGTCAGATGACGGCTGTTACAGATTTGCATACTCTACTCGGCAACATTGTGAGACAAGTGTCACTGACACTTGGGGCTCCGGCGGCAATATATCTCCCGAATGCTCAAGGCGAACTTCAGGTTACCTCCTCTTCGGAGGATTCGGATTCAATAGCCTGGGGTGAAGGGGAAGCTGAAGTCGCTATTGCCAAATGGGTGTATAAACATGGCGAAATTGCCGGACGCGGCTCCTCCAGCCTGCGGGAATCGTCTGGTCTGTATGTGCCGCTGCGTACAGAAGACCAGACACATGGGGTGCTTGCTGTGAATCTGGAATCCAGCGATCTTCAGGAGCAGCGGGAAGAGCTGCGTTTGCTGGAAGCGTGTGGCGGGCTGGCAGCAAGTGCCATTGCCCGTGTCAAGCTGGCTGAGGAAGCGAGACTCGCGCAAGTGACGGCTGAATCGGAACGAATTCGCACCGCTTTGCTGGACTCGGTGTCCCATGAGCTACGGACACCCCTTACGGCCATCATTGGTTCAGCGACAGGTTTGCTGGAGAATGATTCTCTTTTTACCCCGGAGGATCGAAAAGAACTGACAGGCAATATTCGGGATGGAGCGCTTCGCATGAACAGGCTGGTAACCAATTTGCTGGGCATGGTGAAGCTGGAGAGTGGCATGTTGCAGCTGCGCAGAAAATGGTGCGACGTGGGCGACATGATCGGCATTGTGCTAACCCAGGTTCAACAATTCATCCAGCACCGTCGCATTCGGGTTGAATTGCCCGATCAGCCGCCGTTTGTATCCGGGGATGAGGTTTTGCTGGAGCAGGTTCTGGTCAACGTCATCAGCAATGCCATCAAATATTCACCAGAGGACAGTGAAATCGTCATTACGGTGAAGGTGGATGAGCGGCATGGACGAATGACTATTGTGGTGGCTGATTCGGGTGTTGGGATTCCGGAAGCAGAGCGCGAGCGGGTGTTTGAGAAGTTTTATCGATCCGAATCGTCACGGCATGTGACAGGTACGGGACTTGGGCTTGCCATCTGTAGAGGAATCGTCGAAGTTCACGGAGGTACGATTACCGCAGAACCGAATCCGGGAGGCGGGACGCGGGTATGCATCTGTTTGCCCACAGAGGAACCCGAAGCATCATTCCCGTATATGGGACAAGGAGAGGAAGAATGACATGACGGCACCGCAAGGCGCGCGTATATTAATTGTGGATGATGAACCACAAATCCGTAAACTGCTGAAGGTTACGCTTCAGGCGCATCAATTTGAGATTCACGAATGCGCCAACGGCGAAGAAGCGGTCCTTCAGGCGAGCATTGTACATCCTGATCTGATCGTGCTTGATCTGGGCTTGCCTGGTATGTCCGGAATGGATGTACTTCAGCGGATTCGGGAATGGTCGCAGGTACCAGTCATTGTACTGACTGCAAAGGATCGCGAAGAGGATAAAATTGCTGCACTTGATGGCGGGGCGGATGATTATGTCACCAAACCGTTTGGCATGGGGGAGCTCGTTGCCCGTATTCGGGTTGCCCTTCGCCATGTGGCTAAAACTACGGATGAGCCGGTATTGCGTTTTGGTCCGCTCACCATTGATTTGGCCCAGAGACAGGTCGATTTGGACGGGTCACCCGTAAAATTAACACCAACTGAGTATGAAATGCTGAAAGTGCTCGCAACCCATGCAGGCAAAATTATTACCCAACGCCAGCTGCTGCAACAGGTGTGGGGAGGGCATCATCATGAGTCGGACAGCCATTACTTGCGGGTATATGTCGGACATCTGCGCAAAAAATTGCAGGAAGATCCCACGCGTCCACGTTTTATTCAGACCGAGCCGGGAATCGGCTATCGTTTTCTGCTTCAGGATTAGGCTAGGAAACAAGATGAAAGCTCAAAAAAGCACCAGCCCCTCCCTGCTGAGAGGAGACTAGTGCTTCTGAATTGCAAACAATGAACTTCTTATGACGTGTACTTCGGCAACCAGTCGCCATGAGCTTCGATCAGTTCATCACACATGGAGACGATATCATCGATGGACAGCTCGGCAGCTGTATGCGGGTCAAGCATTGCGGCATGATAGATGTGCTCTCTTTTGCCCGTAATCGCCGCTTCAATGGTCAACAGCTGGGTGTTAATATTCGTACGGTTCAATGCCGCAAGCTGCGGAGGCAGGTCCCCGATATACGTCGGGCTGATACCTGATCCATCAACAAGACAAGGCACCTCAACACAGGCTTCACGAGGCAGGTTGGTGATCAGTCCGTTATTCATGACATTACCGCCGATTTTGTAAGGGCGATCCGTCTCCATAGCTTCCATAATATGCGAAGCGTATTCGCGGCTGCGCGTATGTTCAATATTTTCGCTGGATAACAGCTTCTCACGCATTTCTTTCCAGCCTTCAATCTGGTTCACGCAGCGGCGCGGATACTCATCCAGCGGAATGTTGAAGCGTTCGATCAGCTCCGGGTAGTTTCGTTTGATAAAATAAGGATGGTACTCGGCATTATGCTCGGAGGACTCGGTTACATAGTATCCAAAACGCTGCATCAGCTCATAACGCACCATGTCATCATGCTGCTCTTTCTGCTTTTCCTTCGCCAGACGTTTAATCTCTGGATACAAATCTTCACCATCCCGTGTCACTTCCAGCAGCCAGGCCATATGGTTGATACCCGCAACTTTCGCGACCACACCCGTCTGATCAATCCCCAGTGCATCAAACAGATGCGGTACACACACCTGTACACTGTGACACAGACCTACGGTTTTGATTCCGCCATGCACGTTCATGACATTCGTTAGTACCGCCATCGGGTTGGTGTAGTTCAGGAACCACGCATCAGGACACACTTCCTGCATATCCCGTGCAAAATCGAGCATCACCGGAATCGTCCGCAAATTACGGAAAATCCCGCCAATCCCGAGCGTATCGGCAATCGTCTGACGCAATCCATATTTCTTCGGAATCTCAAAATCCGTAATGGTACACGGATCATAACCGCCCACCTGAATGGCGTTAATCACATATTTGGCTCCGCGCAGTGCTTCCTTGCGGTCGGTATAAGCTTTGATGGCACATTGGCTTCCGAGCGAACGGGCCATACTGGTAAGCAAACGCTCTGAGTCGCTTAGGCGTTCAGCATCAATATCGAACAACGCCAGCTCAAAATCCTGAAGTGCTTCGGTCATCATAACGTCACCCAATACATTTTTGACAAAAACGGTGCTTCCCGCACCGAGGAACGTAATTTTGTTCATCTCAAGTTCAGCCTCCCTGAATAAATGGTGTACCTCCAATATAGGCGGATCGGGCTTATATAACTATGGCTCAACCTCTCTGAAACATGGCATAATCCCATTTTTGGATTCGCTTACAGCTAATAATTCATCTATTTACCTGTTATAATTTTAGTGAAGAGATTGCCTGTTGTGGTGAACGGAGGGAGTGTGGAATGTTGAAATTAATCGAAACGAACGTGGTTCCTATGGATTTGACGCAGATGGAATTGGTACTGTTATTTTTCGGTTGGCAGGCATGTGATCCGTCGCATTATTGGGGGCCGGGTGTTCGGGATGCCTACATTGTTCATTACATTCATGAAGGACAGGGCACTGTGTTTATGGCGGATCAACAATACGAGCTTACACAGGGTCAAGGCTTTGTCATTCTTCCGGATACACTTATTCATTATGAAGCAGATGCGAAGCAGCCATGGACTTATTCATGGTTCGGGTTCAAAGGTGTTCATGCCAAGGCATTCATGCAGCGGGCGCACATCAGTCCGGAACATCCTGTATTTGAGGCTAGAGATCGAGACACATTTGCTCGTCTTTATACGGAGATGGTTCAAGCATCAACACGTACCGGGGGAGATGTGTTCAACCAGAGCCTGCTGTACCGGCTGATCGCCGAATTGATTGCATCTTCTCCTGCAGAAGAGCAGCTGCAACGGCCACTGTCCACTAAAGAGGAATACATCAGGCAGGCCGTTCAATTTATGGAGAACAGGTATAGTCAGAGAACTTCAATTCTAGATATTGCCCGAGCCGTAGGTTTGGATCGCACATATCTGTCAGGGCTTTTTAAGGAGAGGTACGGCAAGTCATTACAGGCTTTCTTTCTCGAATACCGGATGAATCGTGCAGCTGAACTGCTGCAGCATTCAGCCCTGTCGGTTAGTGAAGTGGCCCACTCTGTGGGGTATACAGATCCATTACTATTTTCCAAGATGTTTAAGCGAGTGACGGGTGTGTCTCCAAAAGGGTCGAGAAGCATGGAACAGGGAGATTAGTCTTCATTATGTTGTGAACCTCAAAAAATGCAAAAAAAAAGGCCGCGAATCCGAAGATTCATAGCCTTATACTTTAAGGTGAAAAGACAGGAATAGCGATATGATAAAAAATCAGGCAATCGGTGTTCCGTTCGGTAATGTCTGGTCGGGGGTTAACAATACAACATCACCTTCATCAGGCACGCCGCCAAGCACCAGTACTTCGGATACAAAACCTGCAATTCGGCGCGGTGGGAAATTGACTACAGCAATAACCTGCTTACCTACCATCATGTCAGGGGTATAACGTTTCGTAATTTGGGCGCTCGAACGTTTAAGGCCAAGTGGGCCGAAATCGATGGTCATTTTAATGGCAGGCATGCGAGCCTTTGGAAAAGGTTCGGCTTCTACCACTGTACCAACGCGGATATCATGCTGTATAAACTCTTCAAAAGTAGCCATGTTGTGATGTCTCCTTTCAGCTATGGAGTCCATTATAAAATAGAAATACCCAAAAAATCCAGATTGCGCTAATCGCAACCTGGATTTTAGTGGTGATATTGTATGAGCGATGCCCGTTTTTGTCTCACTCAGACGTGAGCAGGGCATAACGCCTAATGCAGCAAAATCATGTTAAATTATGCGCCATTCCACTTTTCACCGGTCAGATATTTCTCAGTCAGGATGGATAACATCTGAATGCCGACTTCATTATGTCCACCTTCGGGAATGATGATGTCTGCATACTTTTTGGAAGGCTCGATAAAAGCATCATGCATCGGTTTGACGGTTTCGAGATATTGTTTGTACACGGATTGAATCGTACGGCCGCGTTCTTCCATATCCCGCAGTACTCTGCGCAGAATACGTACGTCGGAATCCGTATCAACAAATACCTTGATATCCAGAAGGGCACGCAGATGTTCATCGATCAGGACATGCAGTCCTTCCACAATAACGATATGGTTCGGTGCCAGTTCAACCGTTTCATCAGCGGCACGGTTATCTATGGTGAAGTCATATACGGGAGCATATGCCGTTTGTCCTTGTTTTAACAGGGTAAGATGCTCAATTAACAGATCATTATCGAATGCAAACGGATGATCGTAATTGGTGAGTCGACGTTGCTCAGGGGTGAGCTGCGACTGGTCTTTGTAATAGTTGTCTTGGGATATGAAAGTCACTTTTCCTGATCCAAGACGGTCTATGACGGAGCGAGCTACCGTCGTTTTACCGGAGCCGGTTCCTCCGGCGATACCAATAATGAGCATGATTGTTCCATAAACCTCCCTAGAATGGCAGCATGGTCATGGATAAATATGAATGAATCGGGATAGATTCAAGTCCTTACCCACATGTCTGTCTGTGAATGCACAATTCCTCTATTGTAGCACAGCAACTCACTTTTTTCATCTTAGGGAATTACCACATTTTTCTGTAGAACTACCCATCAATCTGTATCAATTTAGTCTCAACTTAGCAATTATAGGTTGTAGGATCTAGGACCTTCGATATATGATGTCGAAAGATGCCAGTTAATGGGGGGTATCTACAAATATAAAGGGAGGTGTACGTTATGAAAAAATCAAGCAAAGTCATTTCTTCCACAGTTATTGCTGCCATCGCAGCTGTATCCGTTGTAACTTCTGCTTCTGCAGCAAGTGTATCTACGGTAAATCCGGTGGGGTCTTCAGCTATTGATCTGAGCAGCATGGATATCGAAACAGCTTTGATGATGGTTCAGCAAGAACGCACGAAATTGCTGGATATCCAATTACAGGCACAAATTCAAGAAGTTCAAAATCGAAATCAAGCGATTGCAGAGCTGAACGTACAATTGCAGGCAGCTAATCAGAATGGGGATACTGCCCAAGCTCAAAAACTGAAAGGCCAAATCGATGCGTTGAGCAACTCACAACAAATGGATATGCTGCGTTTGCAGTCTTTGTCCAACAAACGCAATGAAGCCTTTGATGTGATGACTAACTTCATCAAGAAAATGCAGGATTCAAGATCGTCTATCATCGGAAACATGCGCTAGGAATGTAAAAAAAGAGCGAAGACGGAATGCATTTCCGACACTTCGCTCTTTTTGTATTCTACTATTTACAAGGTTGCGTATGTCGCATCAACTTAGTCTGGAGTTAACCCGACCAGTCGCGGCGCCGGGTGAACAGATCCTTCAGCTCATCCGTCGACAGCTCGGTAATCCAGTTTTCAGAGCTGGTGATAATATTGTCGCTGAGCTGCTGTTTACTCTCCAGCATCTCGTCAATGCGTTCTTCAAGTGTGCCCAGCGAGATGAACTTGTGTACCTGAACATCCTTCGTCTGTCCCATCCGATAGGCGCGGTCTGTAGCCTGATTTTCTACGGCAGGGTTCCACCAGCGGTCAAAGTGGAATACATGATTCGCTGCGGTCAGGTTCAAGCCCACGCCGCCTGCTTTGATGGATAGAATAAAGACCGACGGCTGCTCTGCCGCAGGCAACGTCCGGGACTGGAACTCATCAATCATGCGATCCCTTCCTGTCTTGGACGTACCCCCATGCAGATATAGCACAGGTTCCTGCAACTCCTGTCTCAATACTTGTTGCAGCATCTGTCCCATGCCGATGTATTGTGTGAAAATCAGGCACCGTTCGCCCTCATCCCGTAGTTCGCGGACCAGTTCCATCAGTCGTTCCAGCTTCGCGGAGCGACTGATCAGCATGGCCATATCCTGCGGACTGTACAGGTCATACTCTGTTACAGAGCCTTCCGAGGAGATCGTTTCCGGCAAGGCTTCTTTGGTCAGCAGCAGGGGATGATCACACAACTGCTTGAGCTGGGTTAAGGCAGACAGAATCGCACCTTTGCGCTTGATGCCTTCCAGCTCTTTCATTTTGTCCATCAGTTCCTGAACGGACTGGTCATACAGTGCACTTTGCTCACCCGTAAGGTGAATGTAGGTTTTCATCTCATTTTTGTCCGGCAGATCGAGTTGAATATTCGGATCTTTCTTCTTGCGGCGCAGCATGAATGGCTTCACGAGCTGCTGCAAATCTTGCATGCGTTGCTCGTCCTTATCCTTCTCGATCGCACTGATAAAGCGAGTCTGAAATGCCCGCGCGCTGCCCAAATAGCCTGGATTAATAAAATCATAGATGGACCACAGCTCGGACAGCCGATTTTCAATCGGCGTACCAGTCAGTGCAATACGGTGTTTTGCCGGGAAGCTGCGTACTGCCATGGACTGCTTCGTTTGGGCATTTTTAATATTTTGCGCCTCATCCAGACAGATGGATGCCCACGTATATGACTGCAACATCTCTTGATCCAGAGTAGCTGTTGCATAGGAGGTAATGATGATATCTACCTGTTCAGTCTGTTCCCGGAACTCTTCTCCGCTCAGTCTTCGTGCCCCGTAATGCAAACTGACGTTAATTGAAGGCGCGAAGCGGCTGATTTCTTTTTGCCAGTTTCCCAATACGGAAGTGGGGCAGACGAGAAGGGCCGGGGCCTGCCCAGGCAAGCGCTGCTCATGCTCTTTGAGATGAAGTAAATACGTAATGAACTGTATCGTTTTTCCCAGTCCCATGTCATCCGCAAGACAAGCCCCGAGACCGAATCTACGCAGGAATCCAAGCCATGCGAAACCTTCTTTTTGATAAGAACGCAGCTCAGCATGCAATCCTTCCGGAATAGGCAGGGAAGGAGCGCCGCCTTGCCCGCCGCCAAGCTGTGCAATTACCCGGTTCAGGTGTTCGTTCAGTTCCACCTCAAGTCGAATGTTCTCGTTGGATTGTGGCTGTTCTTCTTCCTCATCCTGTCCTTCTTTGCGTTTCTGGTTACGATATTCGCGTTGCTCATTATGCAGCAGATGCAGGTGCAAAATATCCTGAAACGATAGCCCCTGTTCCTGATCCACACCGCCCATGGCCCTACGAATCTGCTCAAGCAAGGCCGGATCGAGGGGAACCCATTCTCCACGGAAGCGGACCAGCCGCTCATTACGGGCCACGAGATCAGCGAATTCTTCCTCGCTGAGATCCGTATCCCCAATCGCAATACGCCAGTCAAAATGAATGATCGAGTCCAGTCCAAAGAACGACTGTCCCCGTTCACTGCCTTCCTCCGGTTTCACCTTGGCACGCAGCTTGGGTTTCTTCTTGCGTGCAGCTTCCCACCAACCCGGAAGCAGCACTTGCCAGCCAGCTTCGAGTAGTCGTCCGCTGTCTTGCGTCAGGAACAGCCAAGCATCCTGATCTCCCAATGGATCACTGAGCACATCCCGACTGCCACTGATAGCGCGGCGAATTCGGGGCAGATGTGCACGCAGCTGCTCCAGCCATCCTGCCGAACGATCAAGGATGAACGGCGTCCACACGTCAGGCCATTCACCTTCCAACCGGCCACGTGAATCCAGCCTCACGGGAACGAGTACGGCTGCATCCAGTTTGTTCTGCAATACCAGCCGTAGCCGCCAAGCCGGTTCATCATCTTCCGGCTCCAGCAATTGCAGGAGTGGACGGAATGGGGCTGCGTCTGCTTTCCAGCCGATGGACACCAGCCAGGATTGGGCATCCATGCCGGCTGTTTGCGGAGCTGTTCCGCTTTGTGGAAACAACTGCGGGAATTCTCGCCGCAGATCGGTGGCCGCTTCCTCCGTACTGTACCATCGCTGGAACACGGAAGCGGAAAAGGCAGCACTCAGCCCTTCGGCGTAGCTCTCATCCGTTTGTTCCAGAGCTTTGCCAAGAGTGGTGCGATCCTGCTTTTTCAAGCTGTCCGGGTCCCAGGTCCATTGCAGTTGTCCGGTACGAAATGCGGTGAAGCTAGGGATGTATTTACGATTCTCAATCGATGCTGCGAGTACCGGGGCCAGCCGGATCAAATGCTCTGCCTGCTCGTCCCATTTCCATTCTATGTGTAGAAGGGTGTTCATTTCGCTGAAGAAAGGAATCACTTCTTCCGCAGGCAGTACGACCAGTTCAATTTCTTCGATCTGTCTTGTTTCAAGTTCTGTACCGTAGAAAGAAGGGGCATGCCAAGCAAATAATCGCTGCTTGAGCGATTGTCCCGATACAAAGTGATGGGTGTTCAGCGCTCCATAGAACAAGGCGTCCCCGTATCCTGTCAATGCAACATGGACCTCAATTGTTTCGGTGTAAGGGTGCATTAGGCTCATGAGATCAACTTACCTTTCCGAAGCTCTTCCTGCAGGGCGCGCAGTCGGCTGTTGCGAACAGCCAATGTGGTGATAAACTGCTCCCAATGTTCTTCCTGCTTCAATTTTTTATAAATTTTGGACAGACGCTTCAACAGTTTCACTGCTGCTTTGTATCCGTCCCTGTTTTTGTGTCCGATATAACGATCCACTGCTTGATGGTAGAAAGGCAAAAGCAGTTCGGGTGCATCCTTTTCAATCGGCTGTAGCACCGCTACCCGGAATTCTAGCGGCTCTGTCTCCGTGCTCAGTTGAAAATCAATCCACCGCCGCCACTGTCCCCGGGAATGCATTGCTTCTTCATAAGCTGGCCTGGAATGAGGCAGCATGCTGACCAATGTGTCCCACATGCGGTGTTCTACATCAGGAAGATGATGAATGGCTGTGTCCCACAACTGCATGTAATCATTCAGAGGGGAGTTCCGTCGGTTCGCGAGCAGAGGTCCGAGCTGTACTAACCACTCGCCTAGCCGTTTCCAGTCTGAAGAATCTGCAAGCACATGAAGAAAATGCAGCAGATGCTCCGGCGGGATGCCATATGCCGAGCCTCCGCTAATCAATCGCTGCCAAGCCTGATCATCTTGTCCCAAATGGAAATACATCCAGCTCTGCGCCAATACCAGCGGCAAGGGCAGAGTGGCAGATTTAATCGGCGCATTGCGCCCATTTTCCGTTAGATTCGCTACGCTTAGCACGCTCTCACCAGGTTTGGCGGGTTTGGAAGCAGCAGTCAGTCCGTTCTCCATTTCCTGTAGAAACGCTAGCTCTGACTCTAGCGTTTTTCGGTTTTCCTGGAGATGAGGCACGATCCAGTTTAACCAAAGCTGTCGATACATCGGGGTGAAGAACATCATGCTGGATGTCTCGGATATCATCTGCGTACGCAGGTAAGATGAGGTTTCCTCAAGCCTTTTCCAAAGTTGTTCAAGCTTCGTGCCCTTCAGACCTGAGAGATCCAACGGACGGCTAAAGATCTGTTCCAGTCCTTTCTGGAGCGCATCCACGGCAAGTTGAGCAGGATAGCTCAGATACACCGGTGTATGTGTGATTGAATTGCGGCCAGGCACACAGAAGCGAATCAGGTGCAACTGAACATGCAGCTCAAATAACTGGTCCATGCCAGCGGATAGCTTAGGTTTAATGGAATAGAGCTCGTCCGCTGCGGCCTGCACATACGATGTACTTGGCGTGCCTATCCCGAGTCGTTTCAGGCATGCCCGAAACAGCTCATGCCATTCCGTGATTTCAAGTTCTGCAAGTTCCGTTGCACGTTCCTTGATCTGGCTATACTGGTTATCAGGGATGGTGAGATCCTCTTCGTGCGCTGCGTAATCCGAACGTCCTGAAGTCGCCATAGCAGCAGGTTTTGGAGCCTGTTTCAGTGCAGTACTGGAGTGAGCATTGACGATGCCATGTACGGGTCGCCCCAGTTGCTCCGCATAACTCATTAGAACGGCTATCATATGTTTGCAATGAGATCCTACCGGACAGGTGCAGTGACTGGTGTTCAACGATTGCAAGCTCAGGGTTACTTTATAATCATCGGAGCCCTGCACTTCAGCCAAAATTCCGTTTTGTTCAGTGAAGGTTAATGTTCCGACGCGTTTCTGTTTATAATATTGAAATCCGCGCATAATCGTCAGGTTGTTAAAATGTTCAGCGACCTGCCTGATCAGCTGTTGCCACTGCGCATCATCCATGTTCATGTCAATAGGTATGTTCATCATTCCATCTCCTGGGGAAATCATAGGTTCAGTAATCACCACGTCTTGACGTAATGGTGTACATTTCATGTATCCATCATATCAGTTATCATGTGCTCCGTGCATCGGTTCTGAGAACTTGGATGGGACTTTTTAATAGGTGAAACCCAAGAGTACCGATCTCTATTTTTTACCATAAACCATGCATAATAGGCTCGTCTTGTGTATGCTTATCGTATGTATTCCTTTCAGGAACGATGCAGGCCGGGATTCGGCTTAATTTTAAACAACAGGAGAGAGCATATGAAAATACTTACGTTAAATACGCACGCTTGGGCAGAAGAAGACCAACTGAACAAGATCAGTCAGCTGGCTGATTTTATCAATACACACCAATTTGATGTGATCTCCATGCAAGAGGTTAATCAATCGATGCAAGAAGCAGCGCTGTCCGCGGAGGAACTGAAACATTACTTTGCCACGGAATCGGATGCTGTGATCAAAAAAGACAATTACGCCTACGTTCTGCTTACGCAATTGACCGAGACCTATTACTGGACATGGATTCCGGCCCATGTCGGTTTCCAAAAATACGATGAAGGGCTGGCTATCCTGAGCCGGACGCCGATCACAAAGGCTTTTGGAGAGTATGTATCCCACATGCGGGATTACGATAACTACCGCACACGCAAAATTGTAGGTGTTCAGACTGAAGTACAAGGCGAAGCAACCTGGTTTGTGAATGGACACTATAACTGGTGGGATGATGAACAAGAGCCTTTCAAGGGGCAGTGGGAACTGACTGAGAGCAAGCTCGCTCCATATATGGACCAGCCGCTGTATATGATGGGCGATTTCAATAATGTCGCGGAAGTACGTGGGCAAGGCTACGATTATATGATGAGCAAGGGCTGGAACGACCTGTACACGACGGCTGTGCAAAAGGATGACGGTGCAACCGTGGTCAAAGCCATTGCCGGCTGGGCGGATAACAAACGCGATCTGCGTATTGATTATATTTTCTCCAATCGTCCGGTACAGGCGAAGTCTTCGACAGTAGTTCTCAACGGAAAGAACGGCCCTGTGGTCTCTGACCATTATGGCGTAGCTGTGGAAATTTAACAGTAGGTCAGCCTTGTACACAATTTTTTATCAAAATAAAACGAAAGCCTCCGCTCACTTCCTTATAAGGAAGTGAGCGGAGGCTTTTTATTTTTAAACCTTTGCTCCCCACGTTGTCGAAATAAGGCGATTTGTTCAGAATCGGTTCAGAGCCTCTCTATATAATGTGCATTATCGTACATGTCCATATTATTTAAGGAAGATCCTCGATTGGATTTTGCGTTGGAATGACACGAACTTACTTCATATTGGGGGAGCATTCTTTTGAAAAAAAATCATTTCATCAGCTCGATTCTCGCGGCGTCCTTGTTGACAACACCTTTGTGGACGACACAGGCTAACGCCGCAGTATCATTTACCGATATCGATAAATCCTATGCCAAAGATGCCATAGTAGAGTTGCAAAACGAAGGGATTGTCACTGGATTCAGTGATGGCCAATTTAATCCGTCCGGTATGATTACCAGACAGGATTTTGCCATCCTAGTTGCCAAAACGTTAAAACTGGATGTAACCAATAACGTCCCATCCAATCCGACATTTACAGATATTCCTGTGACTAGCTATGCCTATGCTTCTGTTGAAGCGGTATATCAAGCAGGTATATTTAAAGGCATGGGAAGCGGGGAATTCGGGAGCGGTAAGACATTATCCAGACAGGATATGGTCGTAACCCTGATGAGAGCAAAGGGAACAGACGTAACGGGCAAAGCTGCTTCCTTAACGTTCAAGGATAGCGCAACTATTTCGAAATATGCAAAAGATGCGGTTGGAGCGGCACTCGAAGCTGGATACATTATCGGTGATCAAAACAACATGTTTAAACCCGTGTTACAAGCCGATCGTCAAGCTGCGGCACTGACGGCTTCTCGATTGCTGCAAACGATAAAAGAAACTACAGGTCCGCAACCTG
Source organism: Paenibacillus sp. O199 (assembly GCF_001636635.1). Classification (NCBI taxonomy): domain Bacteria; kingdom Bacillati; phylum Bacillota; class Bacilli; order Caryophanales; family Paenibacillaceae; genus Paenibacillus; species Paenibacillus sp. O199. The sequence continues at coordinate 11,599 of NZ_LGRP01000015.1, read as the reverse complement.
AACCAGTGCCTACGCCAACACCAACACCAGAGGTAACACCAACGCCCGTGCCTACTCCGGCTCCATCTACCAGTTCGAATAATAGCGGGTCCTCATCAGGTGGAAGTAGCGACAGCGGGAACATGAATCCATCTGTACCTGCGGATACAACAGCACCAACGGTGGATGTAAGCAAATTTAGCATTATCGATAATTACAGCGGAACCTGGGATCAAGTTCAGGGGGATTCTGGAGCAGTAAGTGAAGAAGGAGCCGTTGTAACTTTCTATAGTTGGACTGATGCGAATACGAATGGAGTCGTGGATGAAGGAGAGTTGGAAGAAGGAATTCCCCTTGCCAAAAGCAAATCGGATGGTTCACTTGCGCTTACCAAATTGAAAAATTTGACTCCAGGAGACTACACATTTGTGGTTACTGCCAAGGATTCAGCAGGTAATGAGTCTCCTAAAGATGCGGCGCATGTATTTACTTTTACACTTGTAAACGGAGAAATGCCAGTAGACGTGCCGACTATAGGTTCCAGTAAGTTTGGCTTCGACTCAAGCAACTCTAAAACAAAGTATCTTCAAGTTCAATATGGAAATAATCCATTTTCTCTAAACTACGATGTAGGGGAAGAATTTGTGGATGGCACCATCGAGTATTGGACCGATGCGTTCCAGTTTAGCATAGATGATTCTTACCAAATTGATGGTGAGAATTATACAATAGATAGCAGTCAGATCAGTAATGATGGTCATACGCTTAAGCTTAAAGTAAATGTAGAACCCGGCACACCTATTATTTTGCAATTGGGAAATAAGATGAATGAGACAAGAGGTCAATATGATTTAATCATTCGTGTAGATGCTGACGGCGAAGGATTAACCAAATCTGTATATGAAGAAACAGAGAAGCTATTCGTTAAATTTGACATCTTCGGATAATTTTAATTTACATGAGACGGACTACAACGATGTAGTCCGTTGTTTTGTCTTATCGTCAGACTGACAATACAATTATTTATTTGTAAGCGTAATCAAAAATCTGTAGCCACCGGGAAGCAGGTCAGTTATACTTGGTTTATTATTTGGCTATTCCAAAGATAAACGAGGATCATCAACGTTCACCAAAAAGGGATTTTCTCACAAAGGTTAAGCGCTATACCTATGTATTCCATCGGGAGAGGAATGTGGGCATTCAATGACAACGTATTTCAGTGAACCGCAGAGTATGTACTATCGATTCGGAGAAGATCAGGATCAGGTGCTGAAGGTGCTGGCAGAGAGGTATATAGGTGCCAACGCGCAGGCTGATTTTGTATATCGCGTATTTCAGAAGTCTGGTATTTTGCAAAATGAGAAGGGTCTGTATGATCTGAATTTGAGTAAACGTTTCCCTGATGCACAGAAAGGTCAGATTTCTTATGCCGCAGCGCTGGTATGGGGGGATGAAGATCGAAATCTGGATGTGCTGATCCGCTGTTATGGACCGGTTCGCTTCTATTTTAACGAGCAATTGGTATATCGCTCCACGGTCATGGATGAGATCAACCTGGACGCGACTGTGAAACTGGGAATCGACATTAAACCGGGATGGAATATGTTGTTGCTGGAGATGAAGTATACACCTGCGGGCTTTGGATGCCAGTTTGGCTCGGACGAGGGGAAAGTGCGTATTCTGAATGTGCTTGCTCCTTTCCAGGAGAGACAGGGACAGGCCGGATGGGTGTATTCCAAACCGATAAGTTCGGAGGAGAATCATCCGGAATGGAATCTGCTCGGGTCAGAAGAGGATCACAGACTAGATTGGCTGCCTGACGCGCAATGGTCAGAGGAGAAACAGACGCAACCATCCCTGGAGAGAATATACGGACATCTTCCAGGTCAGCAAGTCTATGCGTGGACACGGTTAATCAACAGGGATTCAAGTGATTGCCCGATCCGTTTGTCTGGTCAATCTTCCGGACCACTGAATATATGGCTGAACGGTGTATCGGCAGTGCAATTGAAGGAAGCAGGTCCATTCGAGGTGAACATACCCGGATCTTTTGGACGGAATGACCTGTTGATTCGCAGTGAATGTAGCGATACGGCTGAGTCATGGAATTTTGTAATAAATGCAACGGTGAATGGAGAGCAATTGGAACTGGAGCTTCCCCAGCGTGTGCACGGAGCTTCTGGAGAGCCGTGGCTATATCTAGGACCTTTTGAATCGGAGGACGTAGAACCTGATTTGCAGGATCTAATGCGTACTGATCGGGTGTTTAAAGGAAGTGTATTGAACGATAACCCAGAAGAAATGGGAAGCCAACATACACGGAAGGAACGCATATATTGGCGATTGGACAGACCGGATGCGTGGATACGCCCCTATTATGAAAATGCAATGCTCAGTAACAAATGGACCGTAGGCAGTGTAACCAACTATGGTCGCTGGGACTATCCTTTAGGTGTCACCGTATATGGTCTGTTGCAAACTGGACGTTATTTGCAGCGGCCCGACATTACGCGTTATGCGTCAGAACATGTGCAGGCGTGTACCCGTATGGATGAGTACTCATTATGGGATCGGGAGCAGTATGGTTTCCCAGCGGTTAACCAGCAGCTGGTTATGATGAAAATGCTGGATAACTGTGGCTCCTTTGGCTCAGCCATGCTGGAAGCCTATTCCGAATGTCAGGAGCCGACGTTTTTGCCGATTGCCGATCGAATTGCAGATTTTATGTTGACCCGGTTGGAGCGACAGGAGGACGGTGCATTTTACCGTGAGTGTATCGGTGAATTTGCCGAGAATACGATGTGGGCAGATGACCTTTATATGAGCACTCCGTTTCTTGTGCGGTATGCCCGACTGACGGGAAATAATTCAGCACTGGATGAAGCTGCTAGACAATTTTTATTGTATCGGAAATATCTGTTCATGCCTGAATTCAAGATCATGTCCCACGTATACGATTTTAAATATGGACAGGCGACACAAATTCCGTGGGGACGGGGAAATGGTTGGACGCTTTTTTCGCTGTCTGAGGTATTGGAAGCTTTGCCGACAGAGCACCCGGAGCGCCCGACTTTAATTGCCTTCTTTAATGAATTATGTGAAGGATATGCAGCTCTGCAAGGAGAGGGTGGATTGTGGCATCAGGTATTGAATGATTCGGAAACATACCAGGAAGCCTCCTGTACAGCGATGTTTGCTTATGGTTTTGCACGGGGAGTACGTTTTGGTTGGTTATATCAACCTGAACGTTACATTGAAGCGGCTGAGCGGGCCTGGAACGGATTAACCCGTAAAGCGATTGATCGTCAGGGTAATGTACATGGTGTATGCAGTGGTTCGAGATATGCCTTTACTGCAGAATATTACAATAAGGACCTGCTCACGGTAACGAATGACAATCACGGTATTGGCATTATGATGCTGGCAGGAACCGAAGTGGCGAAGATGAAGAAACATCTGGCCCAGCCTAAGGTGTCATCAACTGCTGTGACGCAATCCTGAAAGTGTCAGTAAAACTACAGGATACCTTGATCGAAATCTCACATGATAGCTACTCTAACGTTTCATTGCAGACGGCTGGATGACCACTGGTGAGATGGAGCGAAGTAGAGTACGCGGCACGAGGAATGCAGTATATATGAATAACCACTGGGAGCGTCATTCCTGGTGGTTATTTAATCACTAAGAATATTGAAGACAATTGAATGGACATTTGTCCCAACCCCTTACTTTTTTGACAGGAAAGCTTACTTTTGTTTATGTCATGAGCAGCCATAGGCCGTTACAATAGTTTTTGTAAGCGATTCCATAAAAGCTAAAGGGGAGGAAATTCATTCATGTTGAATACCAAAAAGTGGGTAACCTTGTTCTGCCTATCCCTGTTAATGTTCGCTACAGCCTGTTCCGGAGGGTCATCAGGACCATCTGCTTCATCCAATGAAGGAGAAGAAGGGGGAACTTCCGGCAATATTGAACTTCGTATGACTTGGTGGGGATCACAGACTCGACACGATCTTACGACCAAAGTGATTAAGCTGTTTGAAGAAAAACACCCTGGCATTACCATCAAGCCGGAATATTCCGGTTGGGACGGATACTTTGACAAGCTGACCACACAGGTAGCCGGTTCAAATGCACCGGATATCATTCAGATGGATTACGCTTTTCTAACCGATTTTGCCCGGCGTGGTGCATTGCTTGACCTGACCCCATACGCAGAGAGCAAGGAGCTGCGCACCGAGGATCATGATAAGAGCATGCTCAAAGCCGGATCGATTGACGATAAATTATACGCCATTACATTGGGTGTAAATGCGCCAGGTGTCATCTATGATGCGACCGTATTCCAGGAGCTCGGGATCGAGGAGCCGCAGGAAAGCTGGACGTGGAAAGATTTTAGTGACGTAGCTGCCAAAATTGCAGCAGAGAAGGGTGACGGTTTCTACGGTTCGGCGGATGTATCGGGAACTACTAACATGTTTGAGGTATTTATCCGGCAAACAGGCAAGGGGCTATTTGATGGCGGGACGTTGACAGCAACCAGCGGGGAGCTTCAGCAATGGTTTGACATGTGGGGGGCGCTTCGTGAGAACGGAGGTGCTACCTCCGCAGAAGTGACAGCGTCCACTACGAATGCACTGGAGACACGCCCGATCTCACTTGGTACAGCTGCCATGGACTTTGCCTGGTCTAACCAATTGCTGACGTTCCAGCAGGTGAACAAAAACCAGGATCATAAGCTTGGGATACAAGTGCTTCCGCACGGTGTGGGTGAAAAGCAAATCGGTGAATACCTGAAAGCAGGCCAGTTCCTGTCCGGTTATGCCAAAACGAAACATCCGAAGGAAGTGGCAATGTTTATCGACTTCATGGTAAATGATCCCGAAGCTACCGCCATTCTCGGCTCGGAACGCGGAGTACCCGTCAATGCCAGTATCCGTGAGAAGATGCAGCCTACACTGCCAGAAGCGGAGCAAGTTATCTTCCAATTTATCGATGTGGTATCGAAAAACTCCAGTGAAATTGATCCGCCATACCCGCAAGGATTTTCCGAAGTGGATACCAGCTTCAAGAGTGCAAGCGAGCAGATTGCCTTTGGTCAAGACAACACACCGGATGTGATTGCCCAGTTCATTGAAGGGGCCAAGGCGACACTTGCATCAAGTCAATAACACTTGAACGGTTCCAGACTTCATATTCCGCGGGGAGGTTGCGAAGATGAGTACAACACAGGTCAGTCAAGCACGAACCGAGCGTGTGACAGCCCGGCGGGTGAAACGGAGATATGCCCATAATGGAGCAGCGCTTCTTTTCCTGGCCCCATGGCTGGTTGGTTTATTATTTCTGACACTTGGGCCGATGCTCGTTTCTTTATACATTTCGTTCACAGACTACAGTATCCTGGCCGCCCCTTCCTGGGTCGGTCTGGATAACTACACCACGATGTTTACATCGGATAAACTGTTTATCCAATCGCTCAAAGTCACATTTACGTATGTCGCCGTATCCGTACCGATCAAGCTGATTTTTGCCCTGCTGGTGGCGATGCTGTTGAACAAAGGCATTCGTGGGCTTGGCATTTACAGAACGGTGTATTACATCCCAACCCTGCTTGGGGGAAGTGTGGCGATTGCGATGCTGTGGCGCAAAATGCTGGGCGGTGACGGACTGCTCAATGGGGTGCTTGCCATGATCGGCATTAAGGCACCCGATTGGGTAGCCAACCCGAAATATGCCCTGTATTCGATCGTACTGCTGTCCGTATGGCAGTTCGGATCGTCGATGATTATTTTCCTGGCAGGCTTGAAACAGATTCCACCTGAGTATGACGAAGCTTCCGCCGTTGATGGAGCAGGCCCACTCCGGAGATTCTTTTATATCACACTGCCGATTCTGTCGCCGGTTATCTTTTTCAATCTCGTGATGCAGCTGATTACCTCCTTCCAGTCATTTACTCAGGCTTTTGTCATCAGTAACGGCAGCGGGGGGCCAGTCAATTCAACATTAATGTACTCTTTATACCTGTACAAAAAAGGGTTCTCGTTCTTCCAGATGGGTTATGCGTCCGCGATGGCCTGGGTGCTGGTGATTCTGATCGGTGTCTTTACATTGCTGGTATTCCGCAGCAGCAAGCTGTGGGTGCACTATGAGGATGGTGGAAAATCATGATTGGACAACGAAACTCTGCTGCGTGGGTAGTCGCCAAACATGTACTGATCTCGGTCATTGCCTTTGTCATGCTGTACCCGGTGCTCTGGATGCTGGGCAGTTCATTCAAACCGGGACATATGATTTTCACCGAAACTTGGTTTTGGCCGCAAGAATGGAACTGGCAAAACTACATCAATGGCTGGACAGGAATTCAGGGCAATCCCTTCTCTCGTTTTCTGACCAACTCGGTCGTCCTGTCGCTGGGCGCTGTGCTTGGCAATGTCATCTCTTGCTCGATGGCGGCGTATGCCTTTGCCAGATTGAATTTTCGGTTCAAAGCGATTTGCTTTGGCTTAATGCTGATGACGATCATGCTGCCACACCATGTGACGCTGATTCCTCAATATATTCTGTTTAACCATCTGGAATGGGTGAATACGTATCTGCCGCTGGTCGTGCCGAAATGGCTGGCGACCGATGCCTTCTTCATTTTCCTGATGGTCCAGTTCTTTCGGGGATTGCCTAAAGAGTTGGATGAAGCGGCTACGATTGATGGATGTGGTCCTGTACGAATTTACACCAAAATTATCATTCCGCTGGCCTTTCCGGCGCTGGTGACGACGATGATCTTTACCTTTTTGTGGACATGGGATGACTTCTTCAGCCAGTTGATCTATCTGAGTGATGTCAGCAAATATACGGTGCCGCTAGGCTTACGCCTGTTCCTCGATTCCAGTTCCCAATCCGATTGGGGACCGATGTTTGCGATGTCAGTGCTGTCACTGGTGCCTTGTTTTATCGTATTTATCGTGTGTCAAAAGTATTTCGTGGAAGGAATCGCGACCTCTGGGCTCAAAGGGTAATTCCAAGACGAAACGAGTTGATTCCTAATGCGGAAACGAAGATTATCTGTATTCCTAAATCATAAGCTGCAACAAAGCAAGCTCTCCACGTTGATGGTGACTTGCTTTATTGCGTTTAACCTGCTGCTCGTCTCGGTTATTGTCTGGCTGGCATACCAGTCGTTCTCTGCCGTCACGTTTACCGAGATCAGCAAAGCACGACTTGCTCTTCTGAATGAGAGTACACGCCGCGGGTTTGATTTTATTACAGGTGTGACAGGCACGGCTTATTCTTTGGCGAGCAACCGTGAGCTGTCGAGTCTGCTTGAAACGAAGGGAGCGGGAAGGCTGACACAGATCCACCAACGGCGTGAGGTGTCCAAAATATTGGATCATACGGTGGTAGTCAGTGAAGGTATTACCTCAGTGGAGCTGTATACGGATTCCTTCAACGGTGTCACTGTCACGATGGCCGACCGCATCTATTCAGTGGATACGATTGCCGGTGATTCATGGTTTGCTGCACTGGAGCATGCGGATGCGGCTTGGGTACCTCTGCGGGAAAACGAATCAGGCCAATCGCTAATCGGATACGCCCAGCGAATCTTTGACAGCCGGGGTGGTACGGTAGCCTACGTGCTCATCCGCCTGAGTCGCGCCGATATTGTACGCAGATTTGCGGATATGCCGATGGTGCTGGATGGACAGGTGCTGTTGGTGGATACCGCAGGCAACGTCGTCATGCAGATGGGCGATGACAATTTAGGGGTGAATTCTGCTGAGGATTCAAGCTTAATTCATGGAGCCTCAAAAATTTTTCCTTCTATTAATGTATCTGCTAATGCAGCTGCTGCTGGGGAAAGCGAACCAGTCGTTGATCGTGCATGGATTCAGGAGCATGTTGAACATGGGCAGGACGGATTTGAAGTGGTTTCCGGCAAGCCTGGTGGAGCGCAGCTGGTTCTGTATTCAAGACCTGCCATGCTTCAGTGGCGACTGGTACAGACCATCCCTGTTCACACCCTGTTATCTCCTGTGAGGCAGGCCGGATGGCAGGTCCTTGGAATAGCTGTGCTGGGATTACTATTTTCAGCGGTACTTGCGTATCTGTTCGTTTGGCGGATTGTTCGTCCTTTACGTCAGTTGATCAAGCGGATGAGGCAACTGGAGAAGGGGGATTTCAATACCCGGGTTCAGCTTTCGTTTACCGAAGAATATGCCCATTTGGCGTATGGATTCAACCATATGGCTTCACAGTTGACGGAGTTGATGGAGCAGGTCAAGGAAGAGAGCCGGGCGAAGCGTGAAGCACAGACCGGTTTACTGGAGGCGCAAATCAAACCGCATTTTTTGTACAACACACTTGACATGATCCACTGGCGTGCTCTCGATTATGAGGCCAAGGACATCAGCCGCATGATTGTTCAACTCAGCAAACTGCTGCGTATTGGATTGAGCGGTGGCAGATTATTCATCCGAGTACGGGATGAGTTGGAGCATGCTCGTTGTTACGTTAGCATTCAGTCGGAGCGGCTGCCGTTCTCTATTGATTATCAGGAACAGATTGATCCGAGAGTGCGAAGTTGTTACATTCCCAAAATCATTTTGCAGCCCTTTATTGAAAATGCGGTCATGCATGGGCAGCCGAAGGAAGGACAACTTCGTATACAGGTGGATATGCGGGAATCGGAGAGCAACGATCCACCACCCAAAGTCATCATTTGCATAAAGGATAACGGTCAGGGCTTGCCTGAGGGCTGGAAGCTGGAGGAGACGACTGGTATTGGTATACGAAATGTACATCAACGCATTCAATTGTATTGTGGTACTGGGTACGGCGTTGATATATGTGCAGGTGAATTAGGCGGAGTAGAAGTGACCATTACGTTGCCACGTATTGAGACGGAAGAACAATTAAACTTATGGCTGGGCGGTGAAAATGAATGAAAACCATTATGCTCGTAGACGATGACCCGCATATTGTAAAAGCATTGACCGACCATATTGATTGGCCATCCATTGGCCTCCACATTGCAGGAACAGCTTCCAATGGCGTGGACGCACTGGAGCTATTCCAACAGCTGCGCCCCGATCTTGTGATGACGGACGTCTATTTGCCAGGAATGACAGGACTTGAGGTCACGCAGGCGTTGCGGAGGGACCATCCCCATCTGCCGATCATCATTCTTAGCGGATATGACGAATTCGAGAATGCCCGGGCTGCCATGCGCTGGGGAGTGAATCATTTTTTGCTAAAGCCTGCGGAAGTGGAGGAGATTGAGTCTGTTCTGCGTGAGGTGCTACTGGAAGAGGATGTGCGTGAGCGGCGTGAGCAGCTGGAGCGGACGTACAAACAGGAGATTGGACGGGTGGTTCCTTATCTTCGCAAATTGTTTCTCCACGAGCTGTTAACCACACGCTACCGGGAAGAAGAGTTACCTGCAGAGCGTATGGATTATGTGGGCATTCGTATACCCTCTCAAGTGCGCGCCATCAGTCTACAGTTGTACCGGCCTGCATTTTTGACAAAGATGAAAGAGAGGGACTGGCAGCTATTAAGATATGGGGCAGCTGATATTATTCAGGAGACCGTCAAAGAGCAGACTTCGCAGATAAACGACTGCCAGGTGGAGATCGTGGATTACTCGGACCAGGTGTTAGTGCTGCTTCTATTTGACGAGAAGGACCCGCTAGAGCAATTTGAGTCCATTGTTGAACGGATGATTGATCAGATTTTTACGTATCTCAAAATCGAAATGAGCGCAGGTATTGGAACGTCCAAAGAGCACTTATGCGAAGTGATGGACTCCTATCTGGAGAGCAGAGAGGCGCTGGAGAAAGCAGAGTTTCAGGGCGGGAGCCGTGTATATCGATATGATTCATCAGATGCGTTAACCCCGAGCGCAACGGATTACTCGCAATTGCTGCGACAATGGAGTGAGTCATGGGCAGGTATGAGGACTGATCTGGCAGAGGAGATATGGGTTCACTTTCGCAATCTGCTGGAAGAAGGGGGTGGTACCAGTATTCAGGATGTGCAGGTTGTGGCTGTGAGCCTGTTCGACACGTTAATTCATAGTTGGAACCGGCATTATCCCATGCTGGCACCACCGCTCTCGATGAGCCACTTTTTGCGGGAAATTCAATCGAAATATGGGCTGCAGGATCTGATATGCTGGATGGATGGTATTATTCGAAACTGGATGGAACAGATACGTAAAGAAATGGGCGAGAAAAAAAGCAATAAACTAGTGGAGCAGGTAAAACAGTACGTTGAAATGCATTATGCTGAAGAGATTAGTTTTGAAGCCATTGCCAAGGGACTGTTTGTACACCCCAAATATTTGAGTCAGCTGTTCAAGAGGGTGACCGGAGAGAACTTTGTGAGTTATGTAAATGGGTATCGGATTCAACGTGCGCTGGAGCTATTACAGTCAGGGCATTACATGGTCTACGAGGTTAGTGAAATGACTGGGTTCCGCAACGCGACCTATTTCAGTCAGGTGTTCAAGATGCTTACGGGCAAGAGTCCGTCTGAGGTGGGGTAGAGCCATCAATAGGGTAAGCATAATAAAATAGATTGGACGGATTACAACGTATGATCATCGATCAACAGGAGTTTAACGTAAAAGGATTGACCTATTCAATTAGGTCCGCAATGGAAAAGGATGCTGAGGCATTGTCTTCACTTCGTTTACAGATGGATGGAGAAACCGAGTATATGGATCGTGAGCAAGGTGAAGGCTTTATTGATCCAGCGGGGTTTGAACAACTAATCTGGTTGGACTCTGAGAAAGAGAGAAACCTGTTTCTCGTTACTATTGTAAAGGAACAAATCGTCGGGTATTCCAGGTGTGAAGGTGTTGATCTAAAGCGATTTTCTCATAAGGTTGAATTTGGCGTTTGTGTAGCGAAAGAGTTCTGGGGATACGGGATTGGCAAGAAACTACTCGAACTATCAATAGATTGGGCAGACACGAATGGAATTGAGAAGATGACATTGAACGTGGTGGGGACGAACGATAAAGCGATGGAGCTTTACAAAAGGATGGGCTTCGAGATAGAGGGGACTGTGAAAAAGGATCGACGACACGCGGACGGTCGGTATTACGATACAGTTATGATGGGAAGGTTCAGGGGCTGAGGGGGAGAAGGTGGTGGTGAGAGGTTGGCTAACAATATACGCCACTCCTTTTATTATTCAATAACTATTCTTTTATATGAAAGAACAGATACACGAGTAACTACTTATCTCTCATGGAGAGAGTTAATATCTATTAGATGTAGTTTCTTAAAATCTGATTTCATATATTGTTATAGAGGCTAATAGATATGTGCGATACAAGACTAAGTATCCCTTGAGCTACTAAATAGTGTTTCTTCAAAACGAATAGAATCTCAGTTTACTATGAACATTAACTATTACCTTTCTCAATAAGTTAATGATATTCAACATTGTCATATCTATTGAGTGTAGCAGATGGGGGCTGATTGCAAGACAAAGATTGATTATAGATAGAAGGGAGATATAACGGTTCTATTTGTTCTCATAAAACGGAGATAGAAAAATATTAATTAAGGGTTGCAATTTATTTTTGTACATGGTATATTCTAATTCCGGCCAAGAA
>NZ_LGRP01000107.1:0-442 GCF_001636635.1 Paenibacillus sp. O199 | reverse complement strand
AGAATCGTTTCCCGAGTGGAAACATTCAAATATGCAGCTTAGCTGCAAAAGTAACACAGTTACTTATCCATTTGTTCAGTTTTGATGGAATTTGAGGGGCCATAGCTCAGCTGGGAGAGCGCCTGCCTTGCAAGCAGGAGGTCAGCGGTTCGATCCCGCTTGGCTCCACCAAAGAATTTCGTCTATTGAGCTTGTTCTTTGAAAACTAGATATCGAAACGAAAATTGCGAATTAGAACATTCCTTTTAGGGATGAATGCTTGTTCGGTTCAAGTAACTGAAACAACAATCATCCTAGCTGATCTTGTGTAAACAAGTGAAGTGTTTATAAGGTAGAATGCTATTGCGATGGTATCGAATGGGAAGCGACTTTTGGCTTTGGACGTAGTCCAAAACAAGTGGAGCGCGCCATCGAAACCGGAGCAAATATGGTTAAGCTACTA
>NZ_LGRP01000012.1:113062-156534 GCF_001636635.1 Paenibacillus sp. O199 | reverse complement strand
TGGTTCGAATCCATCATCCTCCACCAGTTTTTAGGGGCATAGTTTAAAGGTAGAACAACGGTCTCCAAAACCGTTGGTGTGGGTTCAATTCCTGCTGCCCCTGCCAATTAACTTTTAAGAGCATATTGTATTATGGCGGTCGTGGCGAAGTGGTTAACGCACCGGTTTGTGGATCCGGCATTCGGGGGTTCAATTCCCCTCGATCGCCCTTTTGTTTTTTGGGGATTAGCCAAGCGGTAAGGCAACGGACTTTGACTCCGTCATGCATAGGTTCAAATCCTATATCCCCAGCCATTATGCGGACGTGGCTCAGCGGTAGAGCATCGCCTTGCCAAGGCGAGGGTCGCGGGTTCGATTCCCGTCGTCCGCTCCAAAATATGGCGCCATAGCCAAGTGGTAAGGCACAGCTCTGCAAAAGCTTTATCCCCAGTTCGAATCTGGGTGGCGCCTCCAGTATATTTTTATAAAAACATCATATGCCGGCGTGGCGGAATGGCAGACGCGCTCGACTCAAAATCGAGTGGGAAACCGTGGAGGTTCGAGTCCTCTCGCCGGTATTCAAGCAAGTAAGGAAAAGCTCATTAGATGCAAAATCTAATGAGCTTTTTTTATTTGATGGGTTGAAAGATGACTTGTGGTACTTAGGCAAAGAGGGGGATCCTGAATGGATTCTTGTAGGTCACCACAACAATTACTGCAGGGGAATTCAGCATGATGTGCTTGGGCAAATACGCGACATTCTGGTATCTCTAGATTCAAAGTAGTGCTTTACCTGTAAATTGGCGACCTTTCAATTGCTGTGCTACTGCGTCAATTTCATCCCCTAATTTCTTATGGCTTATAGAAGGAGATGAAGTTATTTTTGTTTATGTATTGACGCATAACTTCAATGAGTATATTGTAGACATATAAAGTCTCTGATATTATTTTGAATAATTATGGATATTATAGCTCTTTTAAACATATAAAAGATGCTTATCAAAACAAGATAATATCCTTTTTGCGAGCGGATTTATATTTTATAAAAGAAATGGAGGGAAGCAACGTGTCTGAGGAAAAACATATATCCAAGCATTCTGAAATATTATTCGATCTATCTATGTGGGAAGAAGCGTGGAAGAATCAGTCCACAGCTTCAACATACAAAATGAAGAGCGCAGCGTTTGACGCGAAATCAGCGTTTGAACGATGGGCTAGAGAATATCATCAACAATCGTTTACAGAAGAAGGAAAGCAGCGATCCGGACGCATCATAGGCTGGATTGAAAATCAGGGAGTGAGTTTTGACGGGTTATCGATATTAGACATTGGAGCAGCGTCGGGCATCTTTACGATTCCTTTTGCAACCAAAGGAGCGACCGTTACAGCTGTAGAGCCCTCTGAACTGTTAGTTTCATTAATGAAGGAGACAATTCCTGCATCCCTTACATCCAGTATTGATATCGTTTCAGAGCGGTTCGAGGACATATCGATTCAGGACAAGGGTTGGGAGAAGAAATATGATTTTGCATTTGCATCCATGTGCCCGGCAATGTCGAATTGGGAAACGATTGAACAGGCGATCAGCACTGCCCGAAAGTATGTTTATATCAGCACGATGGCTGGACCGAGAGAGCACACACTAATAGATGAGCTTAAAGAGATACTAGGTGTCTTTCCATCATACAACGCTGGAGATATGGGATATATACAACAGCTGCTGTACCTGAAAGATTATTCTTACACCACCTTGATCACTAAAGAAACAAGTTATATGGAGATGCCTGTTGAGGAAGTCGTTGATAAGCTTCAGGAGTGGCTTAGTACGCACAAACTGCCAACGGATGAAGGTTCACTTGCCTTGGCTGAGCAATATATTAGAGACACTTACAAGGATGGTATGGTTACATTCTCACGCGGAGGGAAGTTCGGTAAAATTCTGATTCAATTGGAGCAACCGAATATGAAAGTGTTACGGCCCAAGTAACAGTAGACCCATTTCAGCAATAATCAATTTAGATGAAATTTTAAGGGAGCAAAGGGAACAGTTATACTGCTCCCTTTTGATGTTCATATATAAAACAACTTATTCTTCGACTAAATAACAAACGTTCTTCTTCTATAGATAGAAATAGTTATAACCGTCGTACTTCATCACCAAAAGAGCCAATTATTGCTTTATGGATAGATCAGGCTTATGCTTTCGTTCCCTATACTGTCCAGGAGTGATCCCTTCCCATTTTCGAAAAGAACGGATAAAGTTCTGCGGGTTGTTATAACGAAGCCGTGCGGCAATATCCTTGACCGCTAGCTCGCTTTCGTCAAGCCACTTTTTAGCTATACTGAAGCGGTACTTCGTCAGATACTCACTGAAAGCACAGCCTGTCTCTTTGCGGAACACACTACTTAGGTAGTTGGCATTGTAGTGAAGTCTGGATGCGCATTCCTCCAACGTCAGATCCTTATCGTATTCTTGCTGGATGATGGCAATCATTTTCTCGGATATGTGCTGATATTGGGCGTACTGTCTTTCTTTCAAAATGAGAATGATCGGTGTGATGATATGATTGTTAAACCATTGCTCAACCTCAGCTGCGTACTGTAGAGCATGAAGTTCATTGAAGATAGACCCATGGCCTTTGGAGATCTGTCCCAATCGTATACCGGATTCCTGCATCATCTGCAAAATATGTGTTAACAATCGGGTAAGTGCTACCTGATATTCTTCCGGTGTACATTCCATGCCGAACAGCACTTCAAGCAACTGATGGAGGTGAGAGGAGGCCTGGGCTTCATCGGCATTTTGGATAGCCTGAATCAGCGTATACTCCAGTGATTCTGGATATGGCAGTGCCCAATGGGAGGTACGATTATCGATCGCCTCAAATTGAAAGATGATGCCTGCTCCCAGTTTCATTCGATGCTTGAGCGCTTCAAGGGCCTCCGTATAAGCTTGCGGTATCTGAAATAGGGAGGCGTGGGGCTGACTAAAGCCAATGCTTACCTGGAGACTAAGGATCCCACTGATTTGATGTTGTAGCTGTTCCGTTAACGTATACAGATGCTGTGAAAAGCGAACACGATCTTGCTCAGGGGTACCGATAATTGTAATGACGGCTTGTTCATATACGACAGGAAGTAACTGTTGTTCTGCATAAACACTCTCCTCCAGTATATTCTGAACGGCAAACAGCAACAGATCACGATCCTTGGCATGATATTTGGTGTGATTCATAAGATCAGCCTGGACTGCAATGACGGCTATTTGTTGCCACTCTTGAAGCTGTGTACCATAACCATTCTCTCTGAGTGTGTCATGAAGAGTGGATGGAGCATTTTTTCCCAGAAGCAGGTTGATTAGAAAATGAGTGCGGATCTGCAACTTATACTGATTCAATTTGCTTTCAAGTTGGGATCGAGAAGCAGACAGCTGTGAAACGCCAGCTCTGATTTGCTCAAATTCATCCATATGAAGGGTAGAATTGGTTTCCAAGTTACCCTTGGATAAGCGTTTATCACCAAGTTGTACGAGAAGCTTGCGTATGGGTATAACCATTCTTCTCGAGCCTGCCCATGAGAGCAACAGTGAAAGCAGTAGCATAGCGACACTGATATACATGGTGTGCAACCCAATTTGAACATACTCGTGAGTAAGAATATTCGTAGGCGAAATGAGAATATATGTCCACCCTTTTAGAGAAGAATGCGTATAGGACAGCGAGTAACGTGTATCTGCAATACGTACCTCCCGTTGGCCTGAAGAGGCAGCGAATCCACGGATAGATAACAGCTCGCTAAGATTGGTACCGGACGCGCTATCTTTTATTCCTGCTGCAGCCAATGGCTGACCAATATATTCGGGATCGGGGTGGACCATGATGCGTTGTTCACGATTCAAAATGATTAGTCCGGCCTTAGAGCTGTCTGGTGAATCCTCTTCCAGTGGTTTTTGCAGTGAACATGCGGGAATTCCCGCAATCAGGGCAGCGTCAGAAGAAACATTTACATCGGGTATCGATCTGGCGAGTGCAATATGGTAAATGCAGCCTGAATCCATCGGGCGTTCATTATTGTTAAACACGGATGATGGTGTAAGCTGCCAACCGGATGTGAGTGTGTTCGATAATAAGTCTTTCATGGGCAGAGCCATTGGAAAATCAGTATTCAGGTACAGGCCAGCATGATCGATAAGCCAATCCTGGGTCTGATTTACGAGTGTAATATCCATTAGAGGCTCCCATGATCTCATATTCTTGAATTCGGTCTGTAACTTCTCAGCAAACAAAGGCCCGGTGCCCTGAACCGATGATGATGAAGTTAGCGAATGGAGCGTGTCCGGTGACCGAACGGCCTGATCGAGCATATAGCTTACGGTTGCAAGTTTGTGCTCCACGTTGGTTTGCATTTGGATTAACAGTTGTTTATTGGCTTGAGCACGATGCAGCTCTGATTGTTTTGAAGAATAGATAAAAGCGGCGATTCCCGTCAACAGAATGGGCAGGGTACTTAACAAGATTCCGAAGACTATCATTTTATGTAGATAGCTGAATGATCGCACAGGTCCACTCCTGACTTTTGGATTAGTAACACTTTCTATTTTAGTAAACGCTTACATATAGAACAATCTAAATTTTGTTTATTTGGATAAAAAAGTAATAAAAATTCAAGTGGAAATGATGATCATGAAATCGTTCAAATTATAATTGAGGTCGTTTTATCTTTAATGGAAGGCATAATGGGAAACGTCAGTCGAGGGAGAACGTAGATAAGAGGTATGGACGTCGTATTCATACGGGGTGAAACGGCTTTGAAGAAGGTTAATAAGGGATATTTAAGGCCTTTATTCGGTATAGTGGCCAATGGTCTGATCCAGGGACAGTCAAAGGTCCAACCCGATCCCCGACCTGAGTCTAGGATGAAAAACCGTCCACGGTCTGTTTTGAAAAGTCGCAGTTTCCCCTAGAATAAGGACATAAGGTTAAACAAGAAACAAACGAACAAACACACAAACCAAAATTAACGAACCGAAAGGGTGGTGAACAATAATTATGAGATGGAATAAAGGAAATGGCTGGGCGGTTGTACTGATTGCATTGGGTGCACTCCTCCTCTTCGGGAAGTTAACTCCTCTACTGGGACATTTAATGGGTTATCTAATTCCGATCCTGATGATTGCACTTGGCTACTACGGAGTTAAACGAGGAAATGTACTGCTTGGATGGATTGTTCTCTTCATCGGTATCCTCTCATTGCTGGGTAAACTAGCCTGGCTGATCGGACCGATCATCGCGATTGGGTTAATCATCTTCGGATTCTCCATGTTGAGTAATAATCGCAGTCGTCGTGGCCGTTACTAAGCTTTCACGATTATGATAAGGAGGACAGACAAAATGAGTGTATTTCGTCGAATGCGGGATATTACCGTAGCTAATTTAAACGAACATCTGGAGCAAAGTCAGGATCCAGTCAAACTGATTGATCAGTTTCTGGTCTCGACCCGCCAAGACATCGGTGAAGCCGAGAAGCTTCGTCATCAATATGCAAGCCATACCAGACAAATGAAACAACAAGCGGATCAGGCAGCAGGTATGGTACACAAACGGGAAGAACAAGCTTCCATGGCTCTGAAAGCAGGCGAGGAGCATTTAGCTAAACTTGCTTTACAGGAGAAAATCCTCCACGAGGAAAAAATGGAGCAATACAATGAATTATACGCACAAAGCAACGCGGCTTTACAGGAACTGGACGAACAGATCGACCAACTGAAAGTGGAGTATCAAAATGTATACAGCAAACGCCAATATTACTACGCTCGTATGCAGACGATTCAATTGCAGCAACGAATGAATCAGAGAGGTCACTACAACGGTCAGAATGTACCCCGTATGTTCAACCGGCTGGACGATCAAGTTTCTGATCTCGAATATGAGGCACAAAGTCTCCGGGATTTGCGGCGGATGAGTCAGGATGGGTCAGGTACGTCTGGCACCATGTCATCCTCTACGCTGGACAAAGAACTGGAACGGCTGAAACAAAAGCTGAACAATGACAGAAAGGAGTAGACACATGAATAAACTTTACCGCTCATCGCGTAATCGTATGCTGACAGGTTTGATTGGCGGCATATCTGAAAATCTTGGATTTAGTTCCACGCTGCTGCGTATCATTTTCTTCATCAGTATTTTCGCTACGGGGGGTACATCATTGTTGATCTACTTCATCGCTGCATTGGTAGTGCCAAAAGAACCCTATCACGCTGATCCATACACTTATGGTGCTGATCACGTAAGAGGATACAAGTAAACGAAAGGAGTAAGCACATGAGCAAATTATATCGCTCAACACGTGACCGGATGCTGACAGGATTATGTGGTGGGATATCCGAGTCGATCGGCATGGATTCAACCTTGCTGCGTATCATCTTCGTCATCAGTATCTTCGTAACTGGCGGCACGTCGTTGTTAATCTACTTCATCGCAGCACTGGTGGTGCCAAAAGAGCCATATCCACCTTATGATCCATACGGCTATGGTCCGGGCCCTGGTCCTGGCGCTGGTAGAGGATACAACAACTTTGATCACGAGCCGCCAAGAGGTCCTTTCCAAAACAATCATAATCAAGGCCCTGGAAACTTTGGTCCTGGCCCAGGATACAACAGCAGACCTCAGTCTGGTCCACGTTCTTACGACAATAACGCTTACGGAGCAGGGTCACAGCAAGAAAGTGAACTTGATTCCATGATGAAAGATATTGAGAAAAAAGCATTGAAAAAAGAAGTTGAAGAGCTTCGCCAAAAATTATCTCGTTACGAGAAGGGAGAAAAGTAAAATGGGAGTATTTAAACGGATTAAGGATATGACTAAAGCGTCGGTAAATGATATGTTGGATAAAGTGGAAGACCCGATTGTAATGTTGAACCAGTACTTGCGTGACATGGAGGCTGAAATTCATGAGGCAGAGGTAACAGTCGCCAAACAAATGGCGAACGAGCGTCGCATGAAACAGCGTCTGGACGAAGCAGAACGTACATCGGTACAACGTGAGTCTCAGGCAGAGGCTGCACTGGCTAATGGTCAGGAAGAAGTGGCTCGTAAATTGTGGAAGAGAAAATCTACTTCGATCAAAAAATTACGGAATACAGAGAACTTCATGCTCAATCCGAAGCTCAAGCCAAAGATTTGCTGCAACAGCTGCATGACATGAAAGATGAGTTCTACAAAATGCGTAACAAACGTAATGAACTCGTATCCCGTGCACAGATGGCGAAAGCCAAAAAACAAATGTCTCAAATCAACAGCTTGCACTCGATCGAGAGTGGTGGTGCATCCCTTGGATTCCACCGCATGGAAGAGAAAATCATGCAAATGGAAGCTGAAGCTGATGTGAGCCGTGCACCTTATCGTAATACACAATCTACGTACACTAACCCTGTAGATACCGAAAAGCAATTCAAAGTGGATCAACAGCTGCAAGCTCTGAAAAACAAAATTGGCAATGGTGCCAAAAATGAAACGGGCGGTACTTCAAAAGAATAACTGTTCGCTCAGCAGACAATATGATATTCTATAAATCGTGAATAAAGAACGGTTTCTAGAACAAAGGTTAAGCCATACAGGTGTTCAAAGCCTGATATGGCTTTTCCGTCGAATTGGGAAGATTAACTTACAGAGGAGGTGCGGCAGAGATGAATAAGAAGGGTCAATGGCTTGCTGTAGTAATCATTGTGATCGGCATGCTGATGTTACTGAACCGAAATATTAACCTGCTGACCGTCGCCGCACTGATTCTGTTAACGATAGGTATGGTACAAGTTCGTAAGGGCGATACACATAAAGGTTATCGATACCTCGGTATCGGTGCCGCTCTGTTGTTGCTTGATAATCTAATGATTGTATTTTTGATTGTATTGGCTTCGCTGGCCTATTTTTATTCCAAAAACAAAAAGATTCATCTAGATGGGAATATCATGCGCAAGCAAAACTTCATGGCCCGGTACTATTGGGATCAAGCACCATGGACATTGCGGAGTATGAGCCTATGGCATGCCATGGGTGAGATTAATGCAGATCTGTCACTTTCCCTCCCGGAAGAGAAACAAACGATTGTACTTTTGCAGGGAGTTATGGGGAATGTTCGTCTGATACTGCCTGAAGATTATGGTGTTGAAATTGAGGCATCTGTACTCTTTGGACGGATTAGCCTGAATGGAGAGCAGGATAGTGGCATGATGAACAAATTGGTATGGAGAACTCCTGGATATGAGTCCAGTGAACATAAAGCAAAATTTGTCATTTCTTATATTGTTGGCGACCTAAACATCAGTAATCCGTAATAAGTTAAATAGGTGAAGAAGGAGGAGACCCGGATGAAGACAAAACGACATACCGACATGGTAACCCGAAGTATGGGTGAAGGGATCCTCCTTGTTTTCATTGTGCTCATAGTAATCTTGTATGTATTGTATACATATGGTTATCTTGCTCCGTTTGCAGGGTGGAGGCATCTGATTCAATCGGGTCTTGCGTTACTATTGCTCTTGGTCGGTATGGGTGCGGCCTTCGGCTTCTATCAGAGTTACCGGGTCAAACGCAGGCTTGAACTATTGCGAGAGACGCTGCTGCAATGGGAAAAGGGGTCACTCTCACGTACTGTGCCGGACCTCGGCATTGATGATGTCGGGCGATTAAGTGAGCAGCTTGGACGTATCGGCAAAAAGTGGGAAGATCAGGTCTCTTCTTTACAAAGGTTGTCTACGAATAACGCGCAGTTGGCTGAACAGGCAAGAATAACGGCCATTGTGGAGGAACGGCAGCGGTTGGCACGAGAATTGCATGATGCGGTATCGCAGCAGTTGTTCGCCATTTCCATGACCGCAACAGCGGTTGGACGAAGAATGGAAAAGGATTTTGCACGTGCCCAGCGGCAGGTGGCCCTGATTGAAGAGATGGCGTCGGTAGCTCAATCTGAGATGCGGGCGTTGCTATTACATTTGCGACCTGTCTACCTGGAGGGTAAACATCTCGAACAAGGTTTGCGTGATCTTGTGATGGAGTTGAAAACAAAAGTACCTATGGACATTGTGCTCGAAATGGATGAAGACATTCATTTGATCAAAGGCATTGAGAATCATCTGTTCCGTATTGTTCAGGAAGCGATGTCCAATACATTACGTCATGCGAAGGCAGAAAAGATGGAAATTCGACTTCAGCGCCGGGTAGATGCCATTCGGGTACTGATTCGCGATGATGGTCAGGGATTTGATCTCGACGATCAGAAACAGGCCTCCTATGGTTTGACTAATATGCGTGAACGTGTGACTGAAATTGGCGGAGCCATTCAATTTGTAACGGCGCCGGGCAAAGGAACACGAATTGAGATTACAATACCTTTGATGAACGATGAAAGCGGGGAAGAACATGTCAATGGAGACGGGAATAGAAACGGAGACGGAAGTGGAAACGTCGATCAAAGTGTTGCTCGTGGATGATCATGAAATGGTACGTATTGGCCTCGCTGCGGTGCTGGATACCGAAGATGGCATTGAAGTGGTGGGGGAAGCAGGTAGCGGTGAGGAAGGTATTCGCTTGGCACAGGAGTATAAGCCTGATGTTGTCCTGATGGATCTCGTCATGGAAGGGATGGACGGCATTGAAGCCACCCGTCAGCTGCTCAAAATGTATCCGGAATGCAAGGTCATTGTACTGACCAGTTATCTGGATGATGAAAAAATGTATCCGGTTATCGAGGCAGGAGCCTTCAGTTATCTGCTAAAAACATCGAGAGCCAATGAGGTCGCAGATGCGATTCGCGCTGCAGCTCGGGGGCAATCGGTTTTGGAGTCACAAGTGGCGTCCAAAATGATGAATCGTTTCCGACAGCCGCAGGCAGTGGCACCAGCTCATGATGAATTGACGGATCGGGAGATGGATGTACTCCGGTTAGTCGCTAAAGGCAAATCGAACCAGGACATCGCAGATGATCTGATTATTGGGATCAAGACAGTCAAATTCCATGTCACGAACATACTAGCAAAATTGGGCGTGGATGACCGTACACAGGCAGCCATCTATGCTTATAAGAATGGACTTGCGGAATAGAAAAAGAAGCGTGTGAAGGTTGAGGCATGCACTATTGGTTTGTTGAGTGCCCAAGTGAAGTTAAGCAATCGGTGGAGCACGATTCGAAAGTCTGTTCTGCCATAAGATGATATAAGGTCCGTTCAGCCATGAAGATGGTGGATAGGGCTTTTTTTGTGTGCCAAAAAGAAGTTTAGCAAATGAGTAATGGGGGCATGCTGTTGATAGATTCATAGAATGTAAGAAAGAGCGGAGGAATTCGAATGTTAAATCGATGGATGACAGTAGGCACACTCGCATTAGCAATCATTATACTTGTAGGCATGACTCATGTGTACGCTGAGAAGACGGAATCCGAAGCAGGCAAGCTGGAACAATTGATGAAGACTGCCGATACAGCAATCGATCATGTGGAGCGTCTAGTCATCAAATGGCAAGGGGAAGGCCGTGGAGATGCAAAAGACCAGGCGGAGCTGCTTGCTCATCGGCTAGGATTGCAACAGCCTGAACACGGTGTTCAGACGGGGCATGATGTGTATCGCAGTGAGATGGCTGCTGATGCTCAGCACGCAGGCATTCTGGTCAATGTTGTCGTTACGGGGGAAAATAAATACTACGCGATCGTCCAGTTATCAGGCAATGAACATACGGACCAACGTTTATTGATCACATTGCATGAACAAGTATCCCAGTTGCTCACAGACTCCGGAATGAAGGCGGCTTGGAATTTCGCTGTGCAGGGCACAGGAGCAATGGAAAGTGGCGCCAGCAATCAATTGCAGCAAATCGAGCAACAGCTGTCTGGAGATATGAATATGCAAGCGATAGAACGTTATACGGATAACAGCACTGCCAGCGTGTCATATGAGGCATCGGATTTGCCCATAGTGATTAAAAGCGGTACGCATCTCTTGAACATGCAGCTGGCGGTCCATCAGGATGATGAAAAGGGGACCAATCGAGTTACAGTAGGTTTCCCGGTGATCACGATTGAATATTAATGCAATATTAAAGCAGATTTATAAGTTTGATCATGAATTTTTATAGATGAAATTTCCATGAATTGTGGAAAAATATTGATAACATTTCTCAGGAAAATTAGTGCAACCCATGGGGCTTTATGCTAAAATGGCATCACATCCAAGAAGGGAATTTGCTGGTAATTGACGGTTGTATGTTGCGTATATAACACCATTACATAGCTCGGGGAGAGTGTGGAGATGTCTTCCCGGAAAGAAAGAGGAGCCCATGGTCGAAAAACAAATGCAAGATGAAGTGCAGACACCAGGTGCAGTATTTTTCATTTTTGGAGCAACGGGTGATTTGGCCCGCCGGAAGCTGTTTCCGGCTATCTACAGTCTCTACCGCGAAGGTAAATTAGCCGAAGACTTTGCGGTTATTGGTGTAGCGCGTCGTCCGAGGTCACCAGAAGAATTCCGGGAAGACATCTATGAATCCATTAAGGAGTTCTGCCGCTATCCAGCGGGGGAACCCGATGAGTGGAACGCTTTTGTCGAACATTTTGAGTATAAATCACTAGATATCAATAACGTGGATGGTTTCAAAGAATTACGTGAGCAGACAGAGAGTTTGGAAGCGAAGTTTAACACACCGGGTAACCGTCTGTTCTATCTGGCGCTGGCACCTGAGCTCTTCGGCAGCGTGTCATATAGTTTGCGTGATGGTGGAATGCTGGAGAGCCGCGGGTGGAATCGACTGGTGATTGAGAAACCATTTGGATATGATCTGCAATCTGCGGAGCATCTGAATGAGCAGATTCGTGAAGTGTTCCGTGAGGAAGAGATTTATCGCATTGACCACTATCTGGGCAAGGAAATGGTACAGAATATCGAGGTCATTCGCTTTGGTAATGCCTTTTTCGAACCGCTTTGGAACAATAAACATATTTCCAACGTCCAGATTACTCTGGGAGAGACGGTTGGTGTGGAAGAACGTGGTGGATACTACGATCATTCGGGAGCATTGCGCGATATGGGACAGAACCATATGCTGCAGATGCTGACGATGATTGCCATGGAGCCGCCAAGTCGTCTATTCCCAGAGGATATCCGGGATGAGAAGGTTAAGGTACTGCGTTCTCTGCGTGCATTTACCTCTAATGAAGAAGTAAGCACTAACGTTGTGCGCGGGCAGTATACGGAAGGGGAGTATCGTGGCAAGCTGCTTCCCGGTTATCGCCAGGAGGACAAGGTTGATCCGGAATCCAATACGGAGACTTATTTTGCCGCACGTGTATTTGTGGATAATTTCCGCTGGGCGGGTGTGCCGTTCTATATTCGGACAGGCAAGCGCCTTCCGGTGAAAACGACCGAAATCGTGGTTGAATTCAAATCCATGCCGAGTAACGTCTATCTGGGCAAAAAGTATAAACTGGAGCCGAATTTGCTCGTCATTCGGGTTAATCCGATGGAAGGTATTTATATTAAAATCAATGCCAAGAAGCCGGGGTCCGACTCCGAGATTCAGCCGCTGGCGATGGACTTCTGTCAGAGCTGCATGATTGGAATCAACTCGCCGGAGGCGTATGAACGTCTGCTGCATGATGCAGCAGAAGGAGACTCCACTTACTTTACCCGTTGGGATGAAGTTGCTACAGCGTGGTCCTTCGTTGACCGGATTGCGGCGGCTTGGGCGGAGAATCATGGTGAGCTGCACACGTATCCGGCAGGTACGTGGGGTCCTGAAGCAACAGGCAAACTGCTGGAACAGGACGGCTTCCACTGGTGGCCGGTGAACGGTCAGGACGAAGACAGTGTCGTCTGGCAAGTGAATAATTAATCGCGGGAGTATCACTTATGAGTGGCAGGATTTTATTAGAGCGAAGTCATTTTATTGGTGATAAGATTAACACTGTTATAAAGAAGGCTTGGGAAGAACGCAGAGATGCGATCTTTTCAGGTCTTTTTTGCGATAGAGAAGTGTAGGATGTAAAAATGTGCATATAATAAAATAAGTTATTGACAAAAAGTAAGTATATAACTTATACTCAACTCAAGAGATAAAGAGATTACGCAAAAGACATACGAAACCCGATGACGAATCGGATACGTACATCATTCATGAGATAAAATGTGAACCACGTGAAGGGGTTACGAAATACATTCATGAAGAAAAAAAATTTAGCATAATATCTTTAATCTAAGAATACTATTTTGTATATATTGAATGGAGGAAAAGAAAATGTTGGATGTAGGATTGTTGTTGATTCGTTTGGTGATTGGATTGTCGTTTATGGCGCACGGGGCTCAGAAATTGTTTGGATGGTTCGGGGGATATGGAATCAAGGGAACGGGCGGCTGGTTTGAATCGATGGGGATGAAACCCGGCGCATTGGTTGCGTTACTGGCAGGGCTGGCTGAATTCGGTGGCGGATTGCTGCTGGCTCTGGGTTTGCTCACACCGGTAGGCGGCATTCTGATTGCTCTGACTATGGTTATTGCGATTGTGAAGGTTCATGGTGCGAACGGATACTGGTCCACGCAAAACGGATTTGAATATAACCTTGCGATCCTGGTGGTTGGTGTAGCAATAGCTTTGACAGGTGGAGGACAATACGCACTGGACGCATTAATTTTCTAAGAGCGGCAAGCGAAATGAATAATGAGTACCTGGATGCCATAATGATGGCGGAAGGGTGCTCTTTTTTTGCAATCGGAAAAGAGAAGAATCTGCTGTACGTAATCGGTTATTTTCGGTAAAGATTATGGTACAATAGGAAAGTTGGATACTAAATCAGGTCTACGGCATGAATGGAAGCACAATGCTTAGGGAGGATGAACTCCGTTGTAAATGTGTAAAATTAACATAGGATGCTTAATTGCCTCATATGCGAAATGCGAATGTACAATCAACCGGCATAGCCGGATTGCATAAAGATTGAATGGTAGACCGGCCTTGCCGGATTAACGTGAATGAACGGACGAAAGGGATAGAATCTATGAGCAAAGCTGCAGATAACATTCTTCAACAGGAAGTGGACAAACGCCGGACGTTTGCCATTATCTCTCACCCGGATGCGGGTAAAACGACATTGACCGAGAAACTATTGCTGTTCGGGGGCGCGATTCGTCTTGCCGGTACAGTAAAAGCTCGGAAAGCAAGCAAACATGCAACAAGTGACTGGATGGAAATTGAGAAGCAACGGGGGATCTCGGTTACATCTTCCGTCATGCAGTTTGATTATCTGGATCATCGTGTCAATATTCTGGATACACCAGGTCACCAGGACTTCAGTGAAGATACGTATCGTACACTGACAGCTGCGGATAGCGCGGTGATGTTGATTGACGTGGCGAAAGGCGTCGAGGCACAGACGATCAAATTGTTCCAGGTTTGTGCGAAGCGTGGTATTCCCATCTTTACGTTCATCAACAAGCTGGATCGTGAAGGACAAAGCCCGTTTGATCTGATGGAAGAACTCGAAAATGTACTGGGTATCCGCTCGGTACCGATGAACTGGCCAATTGGTACAGGTCGCGAGCTGTGCGGTGTATATGACCGAATGAAAAATCAGGTGGAATTGTTCCAAGGGGACGATCATTCGACCATTAGAGTACAAAAAGTAGATGGCTACAAAGATCCGATTATCCGCGAGATGGCAGGGGAGTATCTGCATGATCAACTGTGTCAGGACCTGGAACTGCTTGATGTAGCGGGAGACCAGTTCGACATGGAGAAAGTACAGCGTGGGGAACTGACACCTATATTCTTCGGTAGTGCCATCAATAATTTCGGCGTGCAGACGTTTTTGGAGAATTTCCTGCAACTCGCACCGAAGCCTGAACCTCGTCGTAGTACAGCAGGAGAGATTCAGCCGACGAATGAGAAATTCAGCGGTTATGTCTTCAAAATCCAGGCGAACATGAACCCTGCACACCGCGATCGTATTGCGTTCCTGCGTATTGTGTCAGGCAAGTTCCAACGTGGGATGAGTGTGAAGCATAACCGTGTGGGCAAAGAGATCAAGTTGTCCCAACCACAGCAGTTCCTGGCACAAGACCGGGATATTGTGGAAGAGGCGTATGCAGGCGATATTATCGGTTTGTTCGACCCAGGTATCTTCCGGATTGGAGATTCACTGAGCCAAGGCAGCGAAGTTATATTTGAGGAATTGCCAACATTCTCACCAGAGATTTTCGCCAAAGTTACCGTGAAAAATGCGTTGAAACATAAACAGTACCAAAAAGGGATTGACCAGTTGACGGAGGAAGGAACCATTCAGGTGTTCCAGACCGTAAGTTTCGACGAGACCATTCTCGGCGTAATTGGTCAACTCCAGTTCGAAGTATTCGAATACCGGATGAAGGGCGAGTATGGGGTAGACGTGCAATTGCAGCGCATGCCTTATCAATTCGCGCGCTGGATCGTGGACGAGAACTTGGACCCAAGTAAATTCCGGATCAACTCCACTCTGGTAAAAGATAAAAAGGGTAATTATGTTGTCCTGTTCGAAAATGAATACGCGATGAGAACCGCAATGGACAAAAACCCGACGGCGAAATTCCTGGAGACAGCTCCATAAGCCGTTTCTTCCTAAACTAGTAAAGACAGCAGAAACAAATGACCTAATCCCTGATCAGAGGGGTTTAGGTCATTTTTGTCGTTCCCAGCGTTTATATCTCATTAAGGTTTCACCCGCATAGGGAAAAGGGAGAATAACATTCAGTCATCATTCAGTCTGCTCTCAGGTTAAATTCAGTTTGGCAACCGATTAAATTGAAGTGTACGGTACGGCTACTAATATATGTACACAGAGAGAGGAGATCTATTTTGTCACTATCCATTAACAGGCATTCGATCACAACGTCCTATGATCATTCAGTAAAGGCAAACGAAAACAAGTTAAATAGCCTGGACTACGACACTGCGCAAAGAAAGGCTGCTGATTCACTTGAATTAAGCAAAGAATTTGCAGAATATGCTGGAGGGGTACAGTCCTCACTCCCAACAGAAAACTACAGCAGAACGTACAATCGAAGCGAGGACGCGTTTATACTGACGACGGATCAACAGAAATCTCTGTTATCTGATCTGCAAAGTTATCTGTCTTCTTCAGATGCTTCAGCAGTAACAAATGAGATTGGTGGCAGCACGGTGACCCCTTTGGCTTCCATATCTGATTTGTTATCCGGTCAGGACCTCTCATCAGCAACGGATGAGGATATCTCCGATCTGTTTGACCAGGTAGCTGAAATGATTCAAAGCCAACGCCCTGAACCTCCGCCAGCAAATGATTCATCGCGTTCTGATCGCAATGGAACACCTCCAATGATGCAAGCTATGGGTGGGATTATGCCGCCATTTGCATGGAATATTCAAGAAAATTCTAACGAGCAGAACCAAGATAACACAATGAACAACGCGCTTACTGTTGATGAAAAGAAATCCTTGCTGAGTGAGTTGCAAAGTCTCATTACCAGCTCGGGATCAGGGGCTGCCTCTTCGGGTGAGGATGATGAGAATGATCTTCTGGCTGCACTTAAGAATGCATGGGGGAATACGGATACATCCACTGCTGGAGATGAAGAAATATCAGCTTTATTTGATAAAATCGCTAAAATATTTAATTGAACAACTTTTTCCTTTTCTAAAATACTGGTATACACAAACAAGGTACAACCTCCTGAGTTTTGCTCAGTGGCTGTACCTTGTTTGGTTGAGGAGCCTAATTAGTCTAATGGGATATAACTGCCTTACTCTTGGAGCAAGGCATTATCCTGACCAATGAGCCAAAATCCTTCTTTGCAGACAGAACAACGTGATGATGGTACCTTTCCCTCCAAGGCTTCAATTATCTGATGGGTTGAACGGGAATGGTGTGCAGATGCTCCTGCGCGATTTGAATTAATTCTTCCTGCTTGGCAGGTTCCGTGTTCTTCCAGATCATTTCGAAAATGGCACCAAGTCCGGGTAATGCTGCTTCCGGTCCATCTACAGAACCTTCGATCATCTCCCGGAGCTGATCATCACTTTTATCATGAACCTTATGAACAATCGCTTCACGCAGGCTTAATGTAATTGGCATCGCAAGTCCCTCCTCGTATATTCGGCTGCTCTAATACTGTTCCCTGGGAAGCGTGAGCGCATTCAAGTTTATTGGGCTTTGTGGTATACTACGAAGGATATTTAAGTAAACATTCACCCTTTAATTGAAAAATGGACTACCAATAGATGCGTAATGCTGAAGTGCAGCGGGAGGTTAGACCCTAATGGGAAAAAAACAATATGCCGTCATTGGCATGGGACGGTTCGGATCAAGTGTAGCCAATGCGCTGAGCGGCATGGGATTCGACGTACTTGCAATTGATGCGGACGAGCAGCGAACCCAGGAAATGTCCAATGTGGTGACTCATGCCGTATCGGCAGATTCTACAGATGAAGAAGCGCTGCGTGCGCTGGGTATACGGAATTTTGATGTCGTCGTTGTGGCGATTGGTGAAGATATTCAGTCGAGTATTCTCACGACCCTTATTCTGAAGGATATGGGTGTACCTGTTCTGATTGTAAAAGCACAAAATGAGCTTCATGGTAAAGTACTGCAGAAGATCGGAGCGGACAAGGTAATTTATCCTGAGAGGGATATGGGACTGCGTGTAGCCCATCATCTGACATCTCCAAACATTCTCGATTACATCGAGTTATCTGAGGATTATAGCATTTTGGAGATGAGAGCGTCCGAGCAAATGATTGGTAAAAATTTGCTGGAGCTAAATATTCGTGCTCGTTTCGGGTGTAACGTGATGGCGATCCGCAGTGGGAATTCGATGAATATCTCTCCGTATGCGGAAGATCGGATTGCGGACGGGGATGTGCTGATCATTGTTGGTCACAAAGACCATTTGACGAAAATGGAGCTTGCGTATCCAAAGTGATAAGTATAATGATAGGATGATGAAGCAATCTTTAGGCGGGAAATTTCAATTCGTCATGTAACATGTTGATAAAAAATCCCGCAGACGGGAAGGATGGAAAGATGGATATTGTATCACCGCAAAATACACGTGTGAAGGAATGGGCACAGCTGCTGGAGAAAAAGCACCGTACCCGTCAACATAAATATATTATTGAAGGTATTCATCTCGTACAGGAAGCGCTGCGTGCCGGGGCAAATCTGGAATGCATCGTTTACGATGGGGAACAGGGTGTACCCAAGGAACTGGCTGGACTGGAGGCTCCACTTCAGCGTGTGGAATGGATCAGTGTATCTCCTGCAGTTATCGCCAAGTGTACGGATACAATGACACCCCAACCTGTTTTTGCCGTTGTACATAAAGGTCGTGAGCCGCTTCAAAGCTTGTTGTCTTCCTCCAAGGGGCTGGTCGTTGTATTGGACAATGTTCAGGACCCTGGTAATGTGGGAACGATCATTCGCAGTGCGGATGCAGCGGGAGCGGCAGGAGTTGTGCTCGGTGCTGGTTGTGCGGATGTCTATAATCCGAAAACGATCCGTTCAACGATGGGGTCATTGTTTCATTTGCCAATTGTAGAAGGTCAGCTGGAGTCGTTGCTGCCTGAAGCGAAGGCTGCGGGTGTAAAGTTGGTTAGTACGTCTTTACAGGCGGAGTATTCGTGCTACAGTTATGATTTTACACAATCGGTGTGGCTTGTGATCGGTAATGAAGGCAAGGGCATATCGGAGTCTACTGCACAACTGGTGGACGATGCAATTACAATTCCGATGCAGGGACAGGCAGAGTCACTTAATGCCGCGATGGCGGCGACGATCTTGTTGTTTGAGGTAATGAGGCAGCGGATGGTTTAGCCCATGAATAATATACTTCATGTTCATATGAAGTAAGAAATATAAGCTTATTCCTACTCGACCGATGAGTGAGGAATAGGCTTTTTTTGTATAGTCGGAGAAGTTGAAATAAATAAATCGAACGATATGGAGCTGGTATGCCAATATATAGTGTAAGGAGGAAGGGGATGGATAATGAGTGAGGCAGAAAAGTACATAAAACTTGTGGAATTAACCCGGGCTGGAGATTACGAAGCATACGGGGAGTTATATGAGCAAACGGTGAAGGATGTGTATCGCACTGTGCGTTTTCTGATTCGTGACTCATCTGACGCGGAAGATCTGGTACAGGAAATTTATATTCAGGCCTACCGGTCCTTAGAGGGATACGATTCGGAGAGAGCGTTTCGTCCCTGGTTAATGGGTGTGACGATGCGGCAGGTTCGAAGTTACCGGCGCAGACGATTGACTCAATTTCGTTTTAGCAAGCGGATGGAGAAGTCTGATACGGGGCTGGAATATGATTTTTCCGGTGACTTAATCAACAAACTGGCAAATCGCCCTCTGCTTGAACAGGTGCACCGATTGCCATACAAGCTGCAGCAGGCCATCACTCTTCACTATTTGAACGAGTACACACAAGAAGAGATTTCATGTATATTGGGCATTCCGCTAGGAACGGTGAAATCGCGTATTCATGCGGCATTAACCAAGCTGAGGCAGAATCAGAAGTTGGACCTAGGTATTCGGGGAAAGGTGGAGGATTTACATGAATCTCGATGAACAGCTGCGAACAGCCTACCAGAAAGAGACTAAAGACTGGACAATTCCTGAGAGAACAAAACATAAAATCATGAATGCTATACGAAGTGAATCACATCTCAAAAGACATCGGAAAAAATGGCTGGTTACTGTGCTGCTGGCTGCTGTGCTCATCATTCCTACGGGAGCCTATGCGGGGTATACCTATTTGGCTAACGAAATGTATGGTTCACAGGAAAATATATCAGCGGTGGGTGGAACATCGGAGGATTATATGAGACTGGAAGAGAAGCTCCAGACAGCCAAAGCACATTTAAGTGAAGAGGAATTCATTCAATTTATGGATCTGATGAAGCAAATGGGGCAAATGGCTTTGAAGAATGCGGATCAACAGGGAGAGATGCACCCCGAGCAATGGAGTGTCACACAACAGACGGAGTTTAATCGTCTTACTGCAGAACTGGAACCTTTTTTTGAAAAGCTGGAAGCAGCAAGTGCAGACTCTCCAAAAGAACCTAAGGACCAGGAACAATTTTGGAAGGAACAGCTAGCAATGGCAGAGACGAAGTTTTCCAAGGAGCAGTTTACCGAGTTCAAATCGTTGTATGAACAGATGAAGCATTATGAAGCCATGGTGATGGATCAGGATGGGAACATGCATGAAGAACGATTGTCTGCGGAGCAGAAGGAAGAACTGACGCAGGTACGGGAGCAGATTTTTCCTTTCTTGGAGAAGTTGGGACTGGATGTACGCAAACCGGGTGAGTAGCTTAGGTAGTGTTAGGGGCTGAGGAGCGAAAGGGGTTTTATTCCTTTTTCTCCTTTTTTATTTTGTAGAAATGATTTTGTAGATAATCTTCTTATCTGCGTTGCATATTCAGCCGATATTGATGCGGCGTAGTGCCTGTTGCATTGCGGAAGACTTTGCAAAAATAAGATGGGCTGGATATGCCTACACGGTGGCCAATTTCCGGAACAGTATGTGTGGTACTTGTGAGTAACACACAAGCATGACGAATACGTGTAGCTTGGGCGTAAGCAACGATGGTGGTACCGGTAGCTTTTTTAAATATATGGGACAAATGATAAGGTGAGAGATGCAGTGTATCTGCGATATCCTCCAGACGAAACGGTTCATTGTAGTGCTCTTCAATCCACTGCATGACAGCCTCAGCATGAGGATGCAGAGCGGGAGGACTCGTTGGGAGCGTAGTAGAGCTGGGATACTGCCTGTCTTTCCAAAGGTAGCGAAGTTGTGCGAGCAGTCCAAGTAAAAAGACTCGTGTATCCTCTTCCACTTCATGTGGAAGTAATGTAGGTAGAATATCGGCAAATTGCTCAATCATCTGAACCATTTGGGATGAAGGGGAAAGACGAATCGGTTGAAGCGGAGATGTTTGCCCGAGAAGGTCCATTGTAAAACGATTTGATACGGCAAATTGCCGAGAGTGCGGGTTCAGCAGGTGCTGCTCATACATTAGTACGCTGCGGATAAAGGGATGTTCTTTCGTGACTTGAATCTGGATCTGATGCAGCTGAAAAGGGCGGAATATCATCAGCGTACCCGGTTCAAGGGAGAATGCCTGACCCTCGGTTATTAGCTGTCCATATCCATCATGGATATACGTGATTTCCATCTGTGAATGAGCGTGAAAAACCTCTCGGAACGCAGTGGTGGAGGTGCGACGGCATGCCAGATTAAATTGATCCTCAGTGATGATGGCCATTAGGAATGCCTCCCCTTCAAGAGCGCAATATAGTTTCATTTTATCACAAGATGAACGCATAAAAGCGCTTTATTATTGTGTATTGTGAAGGGAATAAGGGAGGTATGCATTCATGTTAAAAGTAGCCATTATTGGAGCAGGCGCGATCAGTGCAGCGCATATTACAGCGTATTTGGCATTTCCTAAACGATGTCAGATCGTAGCTGTGGTGGATATGTACACGGAAAAAGCACAGAAACAAATTAACGAATATGGGTTGAAAGGAGCACGAGCTTTTACCGATTATCATGAATTGCTGGATCAAAACATTGACTTGGTTTCGGTATGTACCCCTCCGTATACCCATGCAACGATCACATGTGATTTTCTGCATGCAAGTACACATGTGCTTGTCGAAAAACCAATGGCCTCTTCTTTGCAAGAGGCGGATATGATGCTGGAAGCGGCGCAAAAGAGTGGTAAGCTGCTATCGGTTGTGGCGCAGAATCGTTTTACGACACCGATGATGAAACTAAAAGATGTGTTGGATAGCAAACTTATGGGTCCCATTGTCCACGTACAGGTCGATTCGTTCTGGTGGCGGGGCCATAATTATTATGATCTGTGGTGGCGTGGTACATGGGAAAAGGAAGGTGGAGGCTGTACTCTTAATCATGCGGTACATCATATTGATGCGATGCTTTGGATGATGGGTCCTCCGGTGGAATTGCAGGCCATGATGGCGAATACGGCGCATGATAATGCCGAAGTAGAGGATATTTCCATGGCGATGCTTCGATTCCAAGAAGGAGCACTTGGTATGATCACCAGTTCCGTGGTACACCACGGAGAGGAGCAGCAGTTGATTTTTCAGGGTAAAGAGGCCAGGGTATCTGCGCCTTGGAAGGTCGTTGCTTCTACGGCACGAACGAATGGATTCCCAGAACCCAATCCAGATCTGGAACAACAGATTCAGAAACTCGCTGACGAATTACCAGATGTTACTCATGTGGGGCATACCGGGCAAGTAGAGAATGTGCTAAACGCCATTGAGACAGAATCACCGCTTCTGGTGGATGGGAAGAGTGGTCGGAATACACTGGAACTCATTGTTGGTATCTATAAATCGGCTAGTACGGGAGAGAAGGTTACTTTTCCACTAGAGGCAGAGGATGCTTTCTATACAAGGGAAGGGATTATGGAAAATGCGGTGCATTTTTATGAAAAAAAGACAGCCGTGGAGAACTTCGAGGATGTGGATATTACGTTAGGGAGAAAGTTGGAGTCGTAGTTAAATAAACATGGAAAAGAGGCCAGTCCCACAGATATTGTGAGATCTGGCTTCATTTTATTGGAGTCCTACTCACAAAACAAAATCAATACACCCGATGTTTCCATCCATTCAACTTCGCGATGGCCTCCAGATAATAATAATCTCCATAGATCAGGGAGACATCGATGAAGGAATTGCCGCTGCCTGTGGCATGCAGCAGAATCGATTCATGCTCTGGCTGATTCCAGACCGCATAGTTCTCTGTTAAGGAACGTAGGATTCGTTCGGCTGCATCGGCATAGAGTCGTTTTTCACCTTCAGGAACGGCGGCGGCCAGTTCCAGCAGACCGGATGCGGCGATTGCTGCTGCAGAGCTATCTCGGGACTGATCCTCCAAAGTCGGAAGTCTGAAATCCCAGTAAGGTACATGATCCTCTGGCAGCGCAGCAATAAAGTAATGGGCGATTCGTTTCGCTGTGTTCAGGAAACGCTCATCCTGGGTATAACGATACGTATTGGCAAACCCATATAATCCCCATGAGGTACCACGACTCCATGAGGATTCAGGAGCATATCCCTGTCCGCCAAAACATTCAATATAACGACCATCCTCCGGGTCAAAGGAAAGGATATGTTTGGTCGATCCGTCTTCACGAACACCATACTGCATGGTCGTCTCTGCATGGCTAATGGCAATATGTTTGTAGCGGGGATCTCCCGTCACTTCTGAAGCCCAGAACAACAAAGAGATATTCAGCATGCAATCAATGATGGCCCAGCCATATTTGTCTTCATTCCACGCACGAATGAATTTGCCTGCCGGGTTATAGCGTCCTGCAAGGAAATTGGCTGCCTCCAGACCACGTCTGAGAGCGTCTTCATCACCTGTAATTTTATGTTTGATAACAGCAGTAGAGAGAAACTGGAAGCCAACATCGTGATGAAGCTCTCCTGTTGGTCTTATAAACCATTGCTCCAAAGTTTCATCCCACGACCATGCCGCATCCCGGTAGCTTTCCTCTCCTGTCATATCGTACATAATCCACAGTATACCCGGCCAGAAACCTGAAACCCACCAATCGGTATTGATGTTATCATACTTCCCATTATCACCGGCAAAATGAGGACATTTATCCCCAATGTTTTTTTTCATCCCTGGCAATTTGTTTTCGAGCTTCTGCATGACTTCCTGCCAATATGTCGTAGTTACGGCGGATTCTGCCTTGGCCATTAGATAACCTCCTTAGGGTTAATTAGAAATAAGATAACGCTTTCCTATAAGGAGATTATATCTTTTTAAAAACCTTAAAAGTTGTGTTAGGATATGAAGAAATGTTGCTCTGTTGTCATTTGTGAAGAAGGGGGAACGAGAGTGTTTGAACCTGTGAACTTTGAGGGAAATACTTTGGTATGGGATTATCAAATTAAATCGGTAAACGAATTCAAAGGATATTATCATTGGCATCAATGCGGGGAAATTCTCTATGTCCATGAAGGGCAAGGCATTGTGGTATTGAATAATCATACCTATCCCATTCGTAAAGGAATGCTCTTCTTTTTTCAGCCATATCAGCTGCATCACGTCTATGCCGAGGTTCATCCAGATACACCATATGAAAGGAACATTTTCTATGTAGAGCCCATTGTAATGGACCGATATTTGGGAGCGTTCCCACATCGCCGTGCTTTTTTTTCGAGGTTATGGAAAGGAAGAAATCAACAGCAGGTTTTTGATCTAAGTTCATCTATGGATCAGGTGGATTGGATATACAAAAGTTATCACCAGTCACGCAGTCGGGTTGGGGGAGAATGGGAGGAATCGGTGCTGTTTTTGCTACAACTATTGAATATTTTGGATCAACAAAATGACGGGGAA
The DNA here is from genome assembly GCF_001636635.1 of Paenibacillus sp. O199. Taxonomy (NCBI): domain Bacteria; kingdom Bacillati; phylum Bacillota; class Bacilli; order Caryophanales; family Paenibacillaceae; genus Paenibacillus; species Paenibacillus sp. O199. The sequence goes on along the minus strand of NZ_LGRP01000012.1, from coordinate 132,101 downwards.
CAGGCGAGTCAACCACACTTGGTCGAATCACGTCAATTAAGGCATGCGGAGAAGATGATGCATTGGATTGAAGAGCACTACATAGATGAAATCAGACTGGATCATATGGCGAATGATATTCATTTATCCAAGTCTTATGCTTCCCGTATCTTTCAGCAAGAAACAGGAAGCAGTATTACGGACTACGTCACCGCCCGAAGACTCAAGCAGGCATATCTTCTGCTGGAAACGACAACTCTTTCCGTTGAAGAGATTGGCAGACGAGCTGGATTTCCCAATGGATCTTATTTCATTCAATTATTTCGCAAGTCGGCAGGAACCACTCCGCTACAGTATCGGCAGCATTTTGAACGCAGCAGCAGACATTAAATTACATGAGTGTAACTGCTGATGTTATTAAAAGTAGCGTCAGCACATTATCGTAATGAAATTTAAAGCGTTATTTTAAAATTCTCAATATGTCGTAAGTAAAAGTGAAATAAGTTCCTTCTCTAAAATAGAATGAGACACCTATACTTTCCTCAAAAGTACGTGCTACAGCCACTTATCGGCCCATCGTTCTACGGAGCTTAATGCGCGCCCCAGCTCTGTGCCTTTGCGGGACAACATATATTCTGTCCGAACAGGGCGTTCCGTAACCACATGACGCACGACAAGTCCCTCTTCCTCCAGTTCCTTCATCCGTTCATTAAGTACCCGTTTGCTCAGGTCCGGGATATAAGCGTGAATTTCACTGAATCGTTTGGGTTCTTCCATCAAAGTATGAATAATGAGGGCTACCCATTTCCGGCCAATGATCTGATAAGACTGTTCCACCTTTTCGCATATTTGCTTGGCATTCTCATCATCGCTCATAATAGTACTCCTTTGATTTAGTTATGCTTATTATAGCATTAGTATACTTATTGTAACCTGAGTGTCCACAAGCCCTATGTGTAAAATGTCACATACCAATTGTTCTTAATGTTACCACATAAAGCGTTAACATTAAATAAAAACCCTATAAACACTGGTGTTCACAGGTTGGACACGATTGTTGACGAATTGTGACGACAGGTGTAAGATGGGTAACGTCAATTCAATTGGTTACAATTTATAACCTTGATTAAGGTTGTGGAGAGAAGGAATGTTCCATGTTTAATTCAGGTCAGATACACAAGCGGAGGTAAGGCGGGGAACTCCCCCACTAATTCCGTCTTTTGTCATGCTTGGATTTGAACATTTTGTATCATCATATACTATACTGCACAGATCACAGGAGGCACTCCAATGGACGCAATGACATTTGTCCTCTTCGGGGCAACAGGCGATTTAGCCAAACGTAAGATTTACCCTGCATTATATAATTTGTACATTGATTCGAAAATGCCGAAATCCTTCTCCGTTATTGGTCTTGGACGGCGTGAATTGTCGGATGCTGACTTCCAGGCGAATGTCGAAAAGTCATTGCATACCTTCTCCCGTCAAACACCGGAAGAAGAAGCTCAAGTTCGCGACTTTATTGGTGCTTTTCGTTATTGTTCTTTAAATAATACGAAGCTTGAAGATTACACCAAATTGCTGGAACTGGTTCAGAAACGTGAACAAGAGCTCAATATTCCCGAGAATCGCATGTTCTACATGTCGGTTGCACCGGAATTCTTTGAGCCAATCGCACTGAACATTCAAGAAAGCGGCTTGGGTAACACCAAAGGCTGGAAGAAACTCATCATCGAAAAACCATTCGGACACGATTTGCAATCTGCTCGTGATCTGAACGAAAAATTGAGCAATACTTTTGCGGAAGAAGAAATTTACCGTATTGACCATTTCCTTGGTAAACCGATGGTTCAAAATATTGAAACCCTCACTTACGCGAATCCGGTCATTCAGGCTTTGTGGTCCAATCGTTACATTGCAAATGTACAGATTACAGCAAGTGAAACGGTTGGTGTCGAAGAGCGTGCCGCGTATTATGACCAAAGCGGTGCCCTTCGTGACATGTTCCAAAACCATATGCTTCAGTTGCTGATGATGATTGGTTTGCATTTGCCAAAACGCTGCACACCAGAAGAAATTCAATTCAAAAAGCAGAAGATCGCTGAAGCTCTTCGTCCATTGACGAAAGAGAATATCGCTTCCGAAGTCGTTCGTGCCCAATATGGAGCAGGCGAACTGCAAGGTACTTCTGTTGTTGGATATCTGGACGAGCCTGACATTCCAGCTGGTTCTCAGAATGAAACATATGTTGCCGCGAGACTGTGGATCGATGATCCATTCTGGAGTGAAGTTCCATTTTACATTCGTACAGGCAAACGTCTGGCTGAGAAATCAACCAGAATTGTTGTTGAATTCAAGGCTCCACTGAAAACAGGTCATGAATCCGAAAATACAACAGAGCCTAACTTGCTGACGATTGAAATTGGTCCGAAAGAAAGCATCTCGCTTCAATTAAATGCGAAAAACCCACTCAACCAAGGCGAAGTGGAACCTATGCATATGAGCTTCAACTCAGGTGAACGCAACATTCCGGAAGCTTATGAAAACCTGATCTTTGACGCAATGCGTGGCGATTCTACATTCTTTGCTCACTGGAACGAAGTTGAACTGGCTTGGCAATGGGTACAGCCGATCTTGGAAGCATTCCAGGAGGGCAGTGTGCCACTTGATACGTACAGCGCAGGTTCGCAAGGACCGGAGTCAGCAGATCGTCTGATTGCAGAGAACGGCTACCGTTGGTGGTAAAAGTATTGTAAGAGCAGCATCAGAGAAGAGAACACTACAGTCTGTTCTGCTCAATAATATACAAATTTTTATGAATTACACCGTTCCAATTTTGCATAAGTCCTTCCGGTAATACTCGGAAGGCCGCGAAAATTTTTAAATATAGATGGCCGACGCACTTGATTTGCCTAAGTAGCGACGTAGTGTAGGGGACGAAATCGATTCTGTAGAAGCGAAGCGTTCGCCTTTGTATCCAAATTTCATCAATTAAAGGTTGATGAAAAGAAATTTGGATACAACAGCGATCGAAAGAACGATCCGTAACCGGAACGGTTGCAGCGAAACGGGAATGTAGTCTGGTGCTCTGCAACAAAGATGAAATTTAAACATTGTTCATAACAGGAGGAACTTAGCAATGAAACTTGGACTTATTGGATTAGGTAAAATGGGATTGAACCTGGGTAGAAACCTGATTGACCACAAACATGAAGTGGTTGCTTTTGACCTGAACGCTGAAGCTGTTAATGAAATGAAAGAATACGGCGCAGCAGGCGTATCTTCTTATGCTGAAATGGTCGCTTCTCTTGAATCCCCACGTGTATTGTGGATCATGGTTCCTCACAACGTGGTTGACGCTGTACTGGCTGAAGTAAGCCCACTGTTGTCCAAAGGCGACATCATCATCGAAGCGGGTAACTCGCACTACAAAGAGTCCATCCGTCGTTACGAAGAAATGAAACCTAAAGGCATTCACTACATGGATGCTGGTACATCCGGCGGTATGGAAGGCGCACGTAATGGCGCATGTTACATGATCGGTGGCGATCCTGAAGCTTGGGCAGTAGTTGAGCCTGCGTTCAAGGATACTTCCGTTGAAAATGGTTACCTGTATGCAGGTAAAGCAGGTAGCGGTCACTTCCTGAAAATGGTTCACAACGGTATCGAGTACGGTATGATGGCTTCCATCGGTGAAGGCTTCGACGTATTGGAGAAAAGCGGCTTCGATTTCGACTTCGAACAAGTTGCTCGCGTATGGAACAACGGTTCCGTTATTCGTTCTTGGTTGATGGAATTGACAGAGCGTGCATTCTCCAAAGATGCTAACCTGGACGAAATTAAAGGTGTTATGCATTCTTCCGGTGAAGGACGTTGGACAGTTGAAACAGCATTTGATCTGCAAACTGCTACGCCAGTTATCGCGTTGTCCCTGTTGATGCGTTACCGCTCCCTGGAAACAGACACGTTCACAGGTAAAGTTGTTGCAGCATTGCGTAATGAATTTGGCGGTCACGCTGTAGAAAAAAATTAATTCATATATAACTGTTAACATATACGGATAATCGGGTAATGATGAGTATAGCTGTTTATAAAATTCATCAAGTGGAGGGAACATATCATGAAATTTTTCTTAGATACAGGTAATGTTGAAGAAATCAAACGGATCGAACGTCTGGGTCTGGTGGATGGAGTCACGACCAACCCGTCTTTGATTGCCAAAGAAGGTCGCGTATTTAAAGAAGTGATTCAGGAGATCTGTGGCGTTGTTAAAGGCCCGGTCAGTGCTGAAGTGATCGGACTTAAAGCCGAGGATATGTTGAAGGAAGCTTATGAAATTGCAGAATGGGCACCGAATGTAGTGATTAAACTACCGATGACCGAAGATGGACTCTATGCTTGTCATGAACTGACCCAAAAAGGAATTAAAACCAATGTAACGCTGATCTTCTCTGCAGCACAGGGTCTGATGGCGGCAAAAGCTGGCGCAACATACATCAGTCCATTTGTTGGCCGTCTGGATGATATTGCGGTGGATGGCATGAAGCTGATTCGCGATCTGCGTCTCATTCTGGATACGTATGATTTGCCTTCCGAAATTATTGCAGCAAGCATCCGTAATATCAAACATGTCGAGGATGCAGCTCTTTCTGGTGCGCATATCGCGACCATTCCGGGTTCGCTCCTGCCAACATTGTGGAAACACCCGCTGACAGACAGCGGCATTGAGCGCTTCCTGAAAGATTGGGAGTCCGTTCCGAAATAATAAAATGTGGACAGGGATCTGATTCCTCAGAGCCATATTCCATTAAAAAGCCTTCCGTCATGCAGACAAAATCTGCTGGTGGAAGGCTTTTTTAGTTGAGTTGTAAGTGATGATATCCCCGTACGAGCAGGTGCTGTCCTTCTTTTTCGGGACAACAGTGCATAAGGATAGTATATAGCCTATAGCTCATCCCGCAGGGGAGGGACGCCCGATGATGAGAAGACGATGGCGAAGCCGAAGACGCCGCAAGCCGCCAAGTGGCAGGCGCAAAATGTGGTTGATTATTTTATTGGTAACAGCGTTTTGTTTGATGCAGGGTTTTGCCTATGTGGATAAGAAAATGAAACCACCCATCATGCATCTGGCCAAAATCAGAGTAAAGCAGATTGCAACGGAAGCGATCAACAAGGCGATTACAGCGCAGGTTTCCGAAGGCAAATCCACCGAAGGATTGATTGACTGGAAAACCGATACGGCTGGGAAAGTGTCCGGATTCATGCTGAATTACGATGAGCATATGCGGATCACTGCGAGTACGATGAACATCGTGCAATCCACTTTGCAGAATGTGCATATGTTAAAAGAAAAAATTCCGCTGGGGCAGGCGTTGGGCAGCCCGGTACTGGCATCCTTTGGTCCAAGTATACCGGTTCGTATTGAGCCTCAGGGAGCCGTCAAGGTGGATCTGAACACCCGTCAGCAGAACGCCGGTATAAACATGATTCTGGTGGAAGTGTACATTCACATCATTGCCGAAGTCGCGGTAGTGGTGCCCTTTGACATGGAACCTGAGACCGTTGATACGGAAATTCCGATATCTTACCTGTTGGTGGTCGGGGATGTGCCGATGTACTACTACGATAATCAGGGCAAACCGGTAGGCAGCAACGGCAGCAATGCACCCGCGATTGCACTGCCATCGGGTCAGACGGGTGTTTCGAGTGGTCATGGAGGAACGCCTAATTCAACCTCTCCCAATCAGCAGCAGGCTCCAGCAAACGGTCTGAACGGAAATGGACTGGAGGTTGAGCCGGATTTGTCTGATCCCAATGAGGGATTGCAGCTTGACGTGGATGTAAACCACTAATGAGTCAAAGGTAAATATCGAATACAAAAAGGGGCCCCTAAGATAGAGGTCCCGCTTTGTATTAAAATTCATCTGAATACTAAGTAGATACTTTTTATCCTTTATTCCAACCTCATTTTGCCTCATTTGCTTTTGGCTTTCTTCTGTTTACGTTCTTCCTGCTCCCAATGCTTCAGATTCGGGTAAGGGTCGAACGACCATTCATTCAGCCCGCTATCACGATAGATGCCATAGTGCAGATGAGGAGGAAACTTTCCTTGTGTACCTGGTTTTCCATACCCTGAACTGCCCACCCAGCCCAAAACCTGACCAGGGGTAACCACTTCGCCGATATGGGCGTTTTTGTCGAAGCCGGATAGATGAGCGTAATAGTGGTAATGGTTGTTCAGATCACGAATACCGATACGCCAGCCGCCAAACGGATTCCAGCCTTTGATTTCCACGACACCGTAACAGGTACTGCGCACAGGCAGGCCATGCGGTGCAAAAATATCTGTGCCCTCATGAATACGGTACCCGCCCCAACTGCGTTTGGTTCCCCAGGTGCTGCGATATGAATAGTTGGTTCCGAGAGGGACGGGAAAGGCGTGACCAAAGAGATCGAGGCTGTCAAAATGCTCATATAATTTCGCGAATTGCTGAATGCGCTGCACAGCCCGGGAGTTATGATAATATTCCCACAGAGCGATGTTGAAGTCCTCCGGCTTGTTCCCATAATTCTGAACAATGGAAGCCATGCTGTAAAGTACGTCCAGGTCATTATTGGCATCTGCTACGCCATCACCAGAACCGTCACGACCATATCCATTGAAAAAAACAATGGAACCCGGTTGTTGATCCGTTTCATTCGGATTTAGCCAGCCTCTCCAGGCTGGGGAGGTCATGAATATGCCGGTCAGCCGTTCCGGATGTTTACGATCTTTCGGATGAGCACGCGAGATGGTTCGTTCATATTGATCAATCGCTGCGAGCCTGTACCAGGGAATTTGGGTCATCTGACCAATGCTTTCATATAGATGTCGGCGCGATGCGAAAATGTCCGCTGGTTTTTGCTCTACAGCCTGAGGTTTGGAATCAGCGGCGGTGGGTTCACCGTAAACATCAACAGGCAAGAATGGGAGAAGCAGTGTGCCTGCAAGTAATGTTTTGATCCAAAAGGAATAAGTTAACCGCGATGTAAAGCGATCTTGCACAGGGAAGCAGCCCCCTTTCCAATGAGATGATGCACATGGTGCCCGGTGAACCAAGCTATAACCTAGCGTTCTTCAAAAGTCTTCATTTTATCCATGTAAGACATGAATGCACAAGATGTGACAAATGGGGGTTTTTCCAGCGCTTTCATGGTATAATATGTTCCGAGCAACAGCCTAACTTCAGTAGAAAGAAGGTTTATGCATTGGCTAAACGTGTTAAAGAACCGAAACCGGACTGGATTCGGATCAAATTGACAACCGGCGATAACTATCAGGAAATGAAAACGATGATGCGTTCCAAAACGCTGCATACAGTATGTGAGGAAGCACGGTGCCCGAATATTTACGAATGTTGGGCTAATCGGACGGCTACTTTTATGATTTTGGGCGACATTTGCACACGGGCATGCCGTTTTTGCGCGGTAAATACCGGCTTGCCAACGGAACTTGATTTGCAGGAACCAGAACGCGTGGCAGAAGCGGCAGAACAGATGAATCTGCAGCACTGCGTAATTACGAGCGTGGCGCGTGACGACCTGAAGGATGGAGGAGCGACGATTTTTGCGGAGACGGTGAAGGCCGTTCGTCGTCGTTTGCCTTTATGTAGCGTAGAAGTGCTGATTCCGGACTTTTTGGGTGACCGGGATTCCTTGCAGATTGTGATGGATGTCAAACCGGACATCTTGAATCATAACATTGAGACAGTAGAGCGGCTATCGGACAGAGTCCGTGCCAAGGCGAAATACAAGCGTTCACTCGAACTGCTTGCTCGTGCCAAGGAAATGCAGCCAAATATCCCGACGAAATCGAGCATCATGCTTGGTGTAGGGGAAGAATATCATGAAATTCTGCAAACGATGGATGATTTGCGAGCTGTGGATTGTGATATTATGACGATTGGTCAATACCTGCAGCCATCAGAGAAACATCTGTTTGTGGAGAAGTACTATCCGCCAGAAGAGTTCGCAGCATTGAAGCAGGAAGGACTAAAGCGTGGATTCAGCCACGTTGAATCTGCACCGATGGTACGTAGTTCCTACCGTGCGCACGAACAGGTAAAATCTGCTACAAAACATGCTGAACAGGCGGCAACACACGCATGATGGAGGATACCGGATTGGAAGAAGATAATAGCACAGAACAGGTTCAGGAATTAGCCCAAGAATCGGCTCAGGACAAACCCCAAGAACCGGTTATTGTTCAAATCGGCGGAAAGAATTATGAAATCGTACAAAACCACAAAGAAGGCTGGAATCCTGAAGTCTTCCGTGACCGTTACAGCGAAGTGCTGGAGCGGTACGATTACATTATTGGGGACTGGGGTTACAGCCAGCTGCGGTTGAAAGGTTTTTACCGGGACAACCATCCCAAAGCAACGAAGGATTCCACGATCTCCAGCATGGTGGACTATATCAATGAATATTGCAACTTTGGCTGTGCGTACTTTGTGCTTCAGAAGAGCAAAGATCAGCCTCAAGCCAAAGCAAAAAGCGGTTCCTGAGAAGGACCGCTTTTTTTGTTGCGTATATTTTAGTCCAAAAAAGCTGTGCGAACTCTGTTCCAAAACGGATAGGGCCGGAAACGGGCAAAACTGACCTTGTGACGGGCCACCTGGCAGCGTACGGATATGAGATCTTCCACCATAACGTTTACGTGGTCAATGGTAAGCAGCAACCGCTGATCCTTGCGTGAGAAGATATCACAGTGATGATGCTTGGGCAAAATAACCGGTGAACCCAGCGTCCGATAGACGCGGTTATTAATCGAAGCAATCTCGGCGATCTGAATAGCCTCGATTGTGGGATGCACCATAGCGCCGCCAAGCGCCTTGTTGTATGCCGTACTGCCTGAAGGTGTTGATACACAGATACCGTCTCCCCGGAACATCTCAAACGTCACGTCATTAATGTCGACCTGAGCAACGACTGTACCGTCTACACCTTTTAACGTAAATTCGTTCAGTGCGATATAAGAGGTATTGCCCGACTTTTTACGAATCTCAAGCTCCAGCAGTGGATACTCCACAATTCGTGGTTTGAGTCGTTCCGGGTCGCCTTTGCCGCTCATCAATCGAACCAATTCACGTAATTCTTCCTTCTTCCAATCGGCATAAAAGCCGAGATGGCCTGTATGAACCCCAACAAAAGCAATGTCCGGGATGCGGTCGATGAAATTGTGAAATGCTTGCAGCATCGTACCATCGCCTCCGATGGAGATGACAATCTCCGGCGATTCTGCATCCAGCTTAAACCCTTCCTCTTTTGCCAGCGCATGAAACTGCTGACTGAGATCAATCGATAACTGGTCTCCGCGGTCTTGAACATAGTATCTCAAGATGAAAGCTCCTTTGTGGTCATTATACTACCGATGATAATCAATTCCAGGGAAGAACACAACGTTGGATTGATATTCAGTTGTATATAAACGCACAGGAGGGCTTATTTTTTTATACGTCGAGGTAAGAAAAAGGGACTTAGTAGAGAAAGTATCAGCAGGAAAAGTAATACGCCTCCAAGTACACCTACTCCCGAAAAAAAGATCTGTCCCCAGTCTGGTGTATACGAAAATAATTCTGATTTGGCACCGGTTTGGAACAAAACAGGCCAATCTGAATCACCCATCATCGGCATCCATAACAAAAGTACAAGTATGGGTGCAATGAGAGCATGGATTGCTCTGGCAAACAGAAAGGGGCCATATCTCATCGGTGTGTTGCTCAGGACACTCATGATCTGGGCGTGAACGGATAATCCTCCCCAGGAGAGGACAAATGCAACAGCAGCAGCTTTGTACACGAGCGGAATGGATATGCCCGCCCCTCCTGCTTCTTTAGCTCCCAAAGTGACTTCAAATAATCCGCCTACGAGGCTGTGGGATAAGGCAGGGGGGAATCCTGTATATAAAAGCAGTTGTTCCGTAATGGCGTATAACCCGCCTAGCCATCCAGTTTGAACGAGTAATTCCATCATAACGGAGAAGAATACAACTAACCCTCCTACGATAATAATAAGGCGAAGGGATGAGGAGACTGCCTGGCGCAGCAATTCACCAAATGCCCGTCCATCAGCCTTTCTTGCCTCGTGCATGGCATAAATGGCTCGGAGCAGTCTGTTTTTGTGTACCTCCTCAGAGTCGGAGGGAGAGTTGTTGTTCGGCTGTTTATCCTTTGCGGAGATGCCGCCATGGAACCGCATGAGCAGGCCCACAAGAAATGCAGCACCATAATGTGATGTGACCAGTATGGGAGCAATAGCTACATTATGAAAAAAACCGACCGATACGGCTCCAATCATGAAGATGGGATCGGATGATGTGGTGAAAGCAACGAGGCGTTCACCTTCTTCCCGAGTAAGCAATTTTTGTTCCCACAATTGTGCAGTCAATTTGGCTCCAGTGGGATAACCGGAGGCGCAACTGACGGCAAACACAAAGCCGCCGCTTCCGGGAACGCGAAATAGCGGACGCATCAATGGATTTAAGAGTGTACCCAAAAAATGAACAATGCCGAAGCCAAGAAGCAGCTCGGAGAGCACCAGAAAGGGAAAAAGGGAGGGAAACAGCACGTCCCACCAAATGGATAGTCCACGTACACCTGCATGCCAGGTTTCCGCAGGAAACAGCACCATCAACACACACAGGATCAGGAGAGCTAGTGGGATCAGGACATGGGTGATTCGTTGTGAAGCGGCCATGAATTCTTCTCCTTTATTTTTGGAATGGTCAGTGTGCAGCAGAACGCAGGTGCTTTTGCTATCAATATATGAGACAAAGCGGACAAACAGTACAAATTAATGTTTAGAAAGCGCTTGCAAAAGTGGCTGTGTTTTTAAGAGATGTATGCTAAAATGATAAAAACGCCTGAACGTCACCTAATTACCTTGAAGGTGGAATTAAATCGGATGGAGTGATGATTATGAGTCTTGTCACCGGAATCCTGGTTTGTGCTTTTGTTTATGTTATACGTGCCTCGCTTGTGCGCTCTGAAGAAGAGGACTGGCGAAGTTATTAATGAAATATCTGGTGCGCCAAACCTCTTGTTTGGCGCTTTTTTTGTGCCTTCAGCACGAGATAGACCTGTATGAGTCATGGCTATGTGGGACCATAATCCTTTCATGTTATATAGGACTTTTGGGATTTTTTTGATAGAATGAAGATAAAGGCGTTCGTGGCCTTGTTCTTCAATCTCCTTTCATAATTAAGCATGGGAGTGTAATATATGTCAAAATTCGACATCTGAAAGGAGGGAAAAGCGGAATGAATCCTAGTTTGAGCATCTACGACAATCTTGGTGGAGAGGCAGGCGTTCGTGCACTGGTCGAAGCTTTCTATCCGATTGTTCAGCAGAATGAGAAGCTGGCACCTCTTTTTCCGGAGAATATTCAGCCGGTAATCGACAAGCAATACATGTTTTTGTCTCAGTTCTTCGGTGGTCCTGCATTGTTTTCCGAAGCTTTTGGTCATCCGATGATGCGTGCCCGCCATATGCACTTTGAAGTGACAGTTGAACGGGCAGAAGCTTGGCTTGCATGTATGGATCAGGCGTTGACACAAGTTGGTGTGGAAGAGCCGTTACATTCTTTCGTCCTGCAGCGATTGTCGGGGCCAGCACATCATTTTGTGAATACACCTTAGTTCCGATTACAAGCTTATGGGAGAGGGATGGAATGAGTGGAATTAGAGCCTCTGTATAAGGTAAAGGTGAAGTGTCATTATTGCGAGACTGAGTATGATACCTCACGCGTAAGACCAAGCTTAAAACGGCCATATCGGACGGATTCCGATTTTTGTGCGTACTACAAGCGGGAAAATCCGGATTTCTATGTTGTTCGAATTTGTCCTGAGTGTGGATTTGCTTCGACAGAGAATTCGACAGAACAATTAAACGATAAACAGCGAAAGGCTTTTAAGGAGCAGATCGGCAATCGTTGGGTGAAACGAGACTATAGCGGAGCACGGACACTGGAACAGGCGATGGATTCGTACAAGCTTGGACTGTTGGTTGCGCAGGTTATTCAGGAGAAAGATCGTGTCGTTGCGGGTCTGCTGCATCATATTGCCTGGCTGTATCGGTACATGGAGGATCATACCCAGGAAAACCGTTTTCTTGAATTTAGCCTTGAGGCTTATGTAAAGGTTTATGAACGGGAAGGTACTGGCGGGAATGAAGCCAAGCTTCTTTATCTGTTGGGAGAGTTGAACCGCAGGGTAGGTCGATTCCATGAGGCTGTAAAATGGTTCGGCAGGGTTATTCATGACAAGCGCATTACCGATGCTGCCATGATTCGAGCTTCGCGAGAGCAGTGGGCATTACTGCGGGAACAGATGATTTCGAGCAAGCTGGAATTGCCAGATGAAATGATTGAAGCAGACAAAGAGGCTGCGAAACGCAGCCCCATTTGATAAGTGACAGTTGTTCTCTAATTGCGGACAGGACGACTGGACAGCAGGTAATCACTATCGTTGTCGATCACGGTCATGCTGGCATTACAACAAGGAAAGACCAGCAATTTCTTTTTTCCTTCGCGAATGCGTACAAGCTCCTTCGGTTTGAGCGGCAGCAGTACATTGTTTGCATGGCAGTACGGACATTGCTGTACATAAATGTCCCCCATTACAATATCGTAAGGCCAGCTGTTCTCAAAGGGGATCATTCTTGCTCGCCTTCCGTAGAGGCAGGTTTAGCCGCTTCTTCTTTGGCCAACTCGGCGATTTTCTGCATCAGAATATGCTGCGGCATATGCATCAGATGTTCGAGGGGAACACCCAGGGATTCTGCTAATTTGACGGCTGTGTCAGCCGAGACTTGTAAAGGTTTCATACGATTACCTCCTGAAAATAGCTTAAACTATTTCTCTAGTATAGAGATATAGCGCTTATAAAACCAGTTCTAATTCAAGGTTAATTATCCATTCTACTGAGAGAGGTGCCTTATTTAAATGAAAACACCATTACAACCCGTCTGGGATCTGGAGTCCATTTTTAGTGGAGGTTCTGCCTCCGAGTCGTTCGCTGCGTATTTGATTGAGCTGGAGCAGGATGTACGCAAGCTGCAAGCTCTTTTGAAAGAAACACCTGCACCCAAGTCGCTGGAAGAAACGAATGCATTTGATCCGATCCTTGAACTGCTTCAGAGCTGTTATATCCGAATTTCGGAAGGGTCCGCATTTGTGTCCTGTCTTTCTTCACAAAACCAAAATGATAAAAAAGCAGTTCAGCTTCAGGGAACCATGAGTTCTCTTGGCGCGATGTTGAACAGTACCAAGTCCCAATTCGATAATACGCTTAGCCAAACGACAGACTCTGTATGGGAAGCATGGATTGCTCGGGAGGATATTCAGCCGCTTGCCTTTGCATTGAATGAGAGCCGCACGCAAGCTCGTGAGAAACTGTCTCCTGAGCTTGAAGGTCTTGCGCTTGATTTGGGCGTCGATGGTTACCATGGCTGGGGCAAATTCTATAACACCATTGTGAGCAAGGTTAACATTCCCTTTGAGCAAAATGGTGAAACGGTTATGCTGTCCGCAGGCCAGGCTTCCAACAAGCTGAGCGACAGTGACCGGAATGTACGCGAGACTGTATTCGCCAATTGGGAACAAGCTTGGACCGATGTCGAAGACTTCTGTGCAGATACATTAAACCATCTCGCAGGCTTCCGTCTCAAATTGTATGAGAAGCGCGGCTGGGATGATATTCTCAAGGAACCTTTGGCGATCAACCGGATGTCGCGTCAGACGCTTGATACGATGTGGGATGTAATTAATGGTGCCAAACCTGCGTTGGTTCGATATTTGGAGCGCAAGGCGAAACTGCTTGGAGTAGAGAAACTCAGTTGGAGTGACGTTGATGCACCCGTAGGCAAGTCGGGTGGAAAAGTCACATATGACGAGGCAGCCATCAATATTGTTGATCAATTCGCCAAGTTCAGTCCCAAACTTTCCAAATTTGCAGAGATGGCGTTTGAGAAACGTTGGATCGAAGCAGAGGACCGTCCTGGCAAGCGTCCAGGGGGATTCTGTACGTCCTTGCCACTCAGCAAAGCAACACGTATTTTCATGACCTTCTCTGGGACGCCGTCGAATGTGTCGACACTTGCCCATGAACTTGGTCACGGATATCATCAGCACATTATGGAAGAACTGCCAGCCTTGAATCAACGCTACGCCATGAATGTGGCGGAAACGGCATCTACCTTTGCTGAGTTGATTGTAGCTGATGCACTGGTTCAGGCAGCAACGGATGAGCAAGAGAAGCTTGCTCTGCTCGAAGACAAGATTCAACGAAGCGTTGCGTTCTTCATGAATATTCACGCTCGTTTCCTGTTCGAAAATCGCTTCTATGAGCAACGCAAACAAGGTTTGGTAAATGCAGATGAGTTGTCCAAACTGATGGTGGAAGCACAGCAAGAAGCGTTCTGTGGTGCGCTTGCATCTGATCATCCGCATTTCTGGGCTTCCAAGCTGCATTTCTATCTGACAGGTGTACCATTCTACAATTTCCCGTATACGTTCGGATATATGTTCAGTGCAGGCATCTACGCTAGAGCGCAGGAGGAAGGCACGGCATTTGCCGATAAATACGATGATTTGTTGCGAGATACAGGCCGAATGACGGTAGAAGAACTGGCTCAGAAACATCTGGGTACTGATCTCACACAACCTGATTTCTGGCAAAATGCAGCGAACCTGGTCATTGCCGATATTGATCAATTTCTTGAGATGACAGAATCCGCAAAATAGTATTCCTATATATGAAATGAGGCTGCAATCCTGTGTAAATGCATACGGGGTTGCGGCCCTTTTTGTGTTTTTTTAAGTTAAGGTCCCACTAAATATTTTGTCGCAATTGAGAGAAATAACTCGCTAAAAGGACGCAAAATGGCAATTAATTGTGCAAATTATAGTTATAATTACCCAAGTTTGTTTGACTTTGTTGAATGACCACATTTGTTGTCATATAATGAGTCGTAAGTCCTTGTTTTGTAGGATGAAGTGCATAAAGGAGGAGCGTTATGGTAAAAATTGACCAGCTTTCATTAGCACGACAGTTGGATTTGGTGTTCAAAGAGCTTGATCATGAATTATCAGGGTTAGATTCAGGTGTGGTTTTTGTGCAAATACGAAATAATGTAATTGGGAAGTTTGGGATTCGACATAATCCGATAACCGGACGAGACGGTCAAATGGAAGTGGAGGACGGTGGATTAAACGAAACCCAGCGCTCTTCTTTCCGCGCAATGGCACTGGAAACTTTGAAATTCAAGCGAAATTGGACTCATGGAGAAATTGCATATGATTTTACGGTAAGACAAGGCATGATTTTGGTTGATGCCACGATGGAGTCCAACTATAATATGGCGAACCTGATGATTCGTTATCCAAGAACCAATACATACATGGATTCAGGCATGGAGTCGTCTTCATAATTGTGATGAGCACAGGAAAGCGGCACTTCCGAGGAAGGCCGCTTTTTGTTGTTGCATATACGAGCACAAATTACGAGCTTACGAACGACCCGATAATTGCTGCTCAGCGATTTGGACCAGACGTTTAGTGATGTAACCACCCAGAGAACCTGTCTCACGGGAAGTGTAGTTACCGTAGTAACCGTCTTGGGGAATAGTTACACCCAGCTCTTGTGCAGCTTCAATTTTCAATTGTTGCAATGCTGCGTTTGCTTGGGGAACAACCAGATTGTTGGAGCGGCTTCCGCTACCTTGGTTTTGACCTCCGTACATGTGTGTCACCTCCTTATGGCTTGGTGATGTTAGTATGGTTAGAGAATGAGGAAATATGCATGATATGGCGTAAGGGAAAATTTGGATAATAGAAATGAGATATAACATGAAAAAAGCCGACCCAGTATGGATCGGCTACGTAGAATAAAAGGAAAAAATAGGGGTTATGTTCCCTAGAAGATCCCTGAGAGTACAAGATTACTACTCGGTTGGCGGAACAATCTCAATACGTGTAAATAGCTCAACGGGCTGTTTAGGTTCTAGACGAATCAGTCCCGTTTGCTCGTCTGTTAAATTCAAATTGGGTGCATCAGGAAGCCAGGTATAAGGTTCAATGCATAGAAATTGATCGGATTCGCCCTTTGTAAAGAGGACCCAATGTTTGAAATATGCCTCATCCGCTGAATATTTCAGCGTATATCCATCCTGTCTGCGCAAGTGAGCTACTGCTGGTTGCCCTTCGGCAGCTTTCAAAATGGTATCCCAGTTTCGTCCTTGCATGTTCATGCCTTCGTTCAAAGAAGACCATTCTCCGAGAGATTCAATCTCACCAGTAGGCAGTTGTTCTTCATTCTGAGCGTAAATTCCGGACACAGGAAGTTGAAGTGACCATTCGGCAGGTTTGCCGTCAAGCAGAAACCATGTATGATATCCCATTCCAAAAGGAGCAGGAGTAGAGCTCAGATTGGTCACACGCAGACGCTGGCTTAACACCGCGTTTTGTAGTCTGAACGTCATCTCAAGCTTCAAAGGAATTGGAAATTGAGCCATCCAATGCTTTTCATTTTCAGTTAATAATTCCGTTGTAATTGCACAGCCATCTTCATCTTCTTCGATGTCGCTGACACACCAGGACTGGCTGCGGTGGAGGCCGTGAATATGGTTGTCATTGGCCGTATTCTGATCGAATTGGTAATGAACTCCCTCATATTCGAATTGTCCTCGATGAATGCGGCCTGGCGGAACAAGAAGCGGAACGCCGAAGTGATACGGCTTCTGCAAATAAAAGGCAAGTTCGTCTTCTTCCGGACTGCGAACGACATCGCGGCCCTGCACTAAATCGCGAATCGAAATAATATTATTTCCAAGACGTGGCAGCAGGGTAATCTCCAATTCACGGCTATGTAGGATATACGTGTCGTAACCATTCCATTGGCCTTTGGTCACTTTTTTCATATCGATGCTCCTTTTCCCACTTGAAATCTGTCTGCAAACGACCATTCCTATCTGCCGTTGCAGGCGTGTCATTGTGTACATGCCACTTATCCCATTAGCATACCGAATGAATGCTGGTGATTAGGATAAGCAATTCCATCATAACAGATTTCTGTTAAGTGGGTAAAAAAAGCTATTCCCATTTTGACATTCTGCTTCGTGCGGATTAAGATGGTATTCTGAACGATGCGTTTTATCCAATGAATGATAAGCAAAGCGATGACAGGGACAAGTAAGCCAAGAGAACTCTCTTCAGAAAGCCGGTGGGTGATGTGAACCGGTGTGAACTCTTTACCGAATGGACCCTTGAGTGCTGGTTTGAACAGGCGAAGTCTGATCTTGGGCTATCCTTAGTAGAATTGGACGTATACTCCACGTTACGGAGAAATGAAGGCATTTCTTCTACATGATTTAATCAGGTCTAGAGGAATGGAGAAATGCGAATAAGGGTGGCACCACGGTCTCACGTCCCTTGCGGATGTGGGGCCTTTTTGCGTTCGCGGAGAATAGGAACAAAACAAATAGGAGGCGTTATGTGAAATGAAAACAGTACTTTCGGGAATTCAGCCGAGTGGCAAGCTCACATTGGGCAACTACATCGGAGCAATTAAGAACTTTGTGAAATTGCAGCATGACTACCAATGTCACTTCATGGTGGTTGATCTTCACGCTGTAACGGTAGCTCAAGAGCCAGCAGCGCTGCGTGAGCAATCTGAGGCGGTAGCTGCCTTATTCATCGCAGCAGGAATCGATCCTACGAAATCCAATGTGTTTCTGCAATCCCATGTACCGCAGCACGCGGAATTGGGCTGGTTGATGACTACACTGACATCGATGGGCGAGCTCGAACGCATGACTCAGTTCAAGGACAAATCATCCGGTAAAGATTCCGTTGGCGCCGGGCTGTTTGTCTATCCTTCATTAATGGCTGCTGATATTTTGCTGTATAATGCTGATCTTGTGCCTGTAGGAGAGGATCAGAAGCAGCATCTGGAACTGACACGCGATCTGGCGGGACGTTTTAACCACCGTTATAGTGAGTATTTCACGATTCCAGACCCTTATATTCCACAGGTGGGTGCTCGTGTAATGTCACTGGATGATGCATCTTCCAAAATGAGCAAAAGTAATCCCAATGCAGGCAGCTACATTGCCTTGCTTGATCCGCCAGATGTCATCCGCAAAAAAATCAGTCGTGCCACAACCGATTCCGGTCGTGAAGTTGTATATGATCCGGCAAACAAACCTGAGGTCAGCAACCTGATGAGTATCTACGCTGAATGCGCAGGTCTGTCATTGAAAGAAGTAGCGGAGCGCTATGAAGGCAAAATGTATGGTCCGTTCAAAAAAGAACTGGCTGAAGTGGTCGTATCCGTTATTGAACCTTTACAGGAACGGTATCGTGAGATTCGTGAGTCTGGCGAATTAGCAGACATCCTGGAAACTTCAGCTCGTCGGGCAGAAGCGGTGGCTTCTCAGACACTTAATGCGGTTAAAGAACGTATGGGGTTTGTTCCTAGACGTACGTTGTAGTTGGACGAGGCAAGTAACTTAAAGTAGATGAATCGTTCACATAATAAAGAGGAGCCCTGATGGGGCTCCTCTTTATTATCGTTTCGTACTATACCTATGAAGTTTACCGGTCAAGAGGCGGTTTCCGAGGTGGTACGTGCTTCACGACGCTCTTTTTTTGCACGAATAACGAATCCCCAGCCGATGTTGGCAACGGACACGACAAACAGCAGCGTAGCCAACCAGCCGGAGTAAGAGATCATAATCGCCGTAACCGCTAACAACATAATCGAAGAGAATGCAAACCATAGCGATAAACCTTTGCTCATTGGGAAAAACCTCCATATAGAAATTTGATGAAATTCCGTATAACCTGAAGCGCACGAGCCATAATAATCTTGCAAGCTTGCAATTACATTACAGACACAGATTGAAGGGAGATTTTAAATATGGCTCAAGGATCTCGTTCTAACAACTTGGTGGTACCTCAAGCAAACTCAGCACTGCAACAATTGAAAATCGAAGCTGCACAAGAACTGGGTGTAACTATCCCA
>NZ_LGRP01000012.1:0-113052 GCF_001636635.1 Paenibacillus sp. O199 | reverse complement strand
TACTACGGTAACTACACTTCCCGTGAGACAGGATCTCTGGGCGGGTATATCACCAAACGTCTGGTACAAATCGCTGAGCAGTCTCTGGCTGGGTCTGGCAAATAATTATTATAACCAAAAAGCAACAAGCAGAAGCCCGGAGCGGAAACGCTCCGGGCTTTCTCGCGCGCATTCGTTCCTATGTCTGATTGTGCCCTTCCATGCACCTTTCGTCAAGAGCGTGCGGATAAAAGTTTTTTATCCATTTTCTCGTCACTTAACCAGCCGACATACGTATCAATCGTTTCGAAATTTCGATCCATAACGACTACAGCGACAAATGGATATTGTTTGCGGTGTCGATAACGCACATCTGCCCAGCGAACCTTGTATCCTGCTGGTAATTCTTCCACCTCTGCAACAGCATAGGAGGTGAAGTACAGAAACGCAGTGACTTCAGGAGATTTGCGTGAGGCGGCGACAGCCGCGTGAGTGGACGATGAAGCATGGAGATTCCAGGTTAGGACGGAATGATCCATTTTGCCAATCTCATAACTGCCGTCTACAAATCTTTTCACCACATGCCAGCGGTTCCAGGATATCGTTGGGATGACCATATAATGAGCCTCAGAATTATTTTTGTCGAGTCGTTTCACCTGTCTAACAGCCATAGCACGTGCTATTGTCCGCCATACATAATACAAGCCAATCAAAATATACAGTGAAACAAAGAGTGGAGCAGGGGCGATCAGATCGAAAGCCCATAACAAAATGGCCAGCACATGTGTGGTAAACAGAAACGGATCAAAAATATGAATGATGTTCCAGGCAATCCAGCGTTCTGTAAAAGGTCGTGCTGCCTGGGTTCCATAGGTATTGAATAAATCGGTAAAAACGTGCACGCCTACGGCGACAGCAGTCCAGGCCGCGACGTGTCCAACAGCGACACCCGGGAAGATCAGTGCAATGACTCCGGTGATGAGCAGAACCCATAACAGTAGAAATGGCAATGAATGAGACATACCCCGGTGATTCCGAATGTAGAGCGAGTTACTTTTGAGACGTAACGCAGTGTCGATGTCAGGAGCCTGCGAGCCTGCAATGGTACCAACCATGACCGCAGCTGCGAGCATGGGACTCGTCGCGACAACAGGATCGACATAAGCCAGACCGGCCAAACCAATCCCCATGACAAAATGTGTAGAAGTATCCATAAACGTCTCCTTTGTGTGGTGTATCGTTAATGCGAGTTGCTTCTCTATCTAGGTGATACCCATATATAGTGTATATTATCCGCCTACCGGGAAGCAAAACACCCTAATTTCCAAAGATATGACAAGAACCTGCTCAATTGACAGCAATTGTACGAGCATTGTCAAACTCTTTTTCCTTTTCCTGTGATAAACTTTATATGGGAGGCAGAGAGAGAAACCTCCATGAGATCAAGAAGAAGGGGGATTCACAAGCGTGGACAATCCATTGAGATACCAGGCTTCTTCCGATTCAGCAACACGATCTGCGCCTCCGATGAAGTCAGGGACGTGGAAAGATTTTATCCATATTACGAAACCGGGCATTCTTCGAACCAACCTTATTGCGGTTTTTGGTGGCTTTTGGCTTGCATCCCAGTGGGACGTCAACTATGGCAAGATGGTGCTGACCCTGCTTGGAACGGTGCTGATTATGGCTTCTTCTTGTGTATTTAACAACTACTTTGATCGTGAACTTGATCTCAAAATGGAACGTACTCGCAACAGGTCCTTGCCAACAGGACGTTTAACACCCAAAGTCGTTCTATCCTATGCCATTATTTTGGGTGTGATTGGATTATCCGTACTCTTTTCCTTCTCCGGGGTACTTGCCGGATTATGCGGCATTTTTGGCATGTTTGTCTATGTGATTATGTACACCCTTTGGTTAAAGCGTTCGTCGACATGGAGCACCTCCATTGGTGGCCTGTCTGGTGCAATGCCGCCAGTCATCGGGTATGTCGCAGTAACCGGACGTATGGATCTTGGTGCATGGCTGCTTCTGGCCATGTTGTTTTTATGGCAGCCTCCACACTTCTGGGCGCTCGCGATCCGCAGGGTGGAAGATTATCGGGCTGGTGGATTTCCGCTATTACCAGTTGTAAAGGGTATTGAACGGACCAAGATTCAGATGATTCCTTATCTGGTTTTGCAAATCTTTGTCCCGGTTCTCATGTATGCTTACGGGTATGCAGGAATCTTCTATTTGACCGTCTCACTGATACTTTCCGTGCTGTGGCTGTACTATGCACTTAAAGGCTTTAGTGCACAAAACACAGATGCCTGGGCCAAAAAGGTATTCCTTTACTCCATTAACTATCTATCCTTAAGTTTTATATTGATGATTCTGGATACAGTGCACAAATGAGCATTAGGAAATGCTAATAAACATTAGATGGGCACAGGTCCGTGGAACAGCTACAATAACAACAGAGCACATTGTCGGTTGGGTTCTTGGTATACATATGCATCAAAGTGGTATGGGAATGAGAAAATGCTATTAAAAACACGATCCAGAGTCCATGAATTTTATAGAAAATCGTTAAAACTTTATGTATGCGTATTCATATGATCTGATATCGGAAGGGACGATAATGATGCTGAAAAAGTATAAATGGACATGGATGCTGCTAGGACTTGCGCTGATTATGGCGGTGTATTTAATGTGGGGCACCGTATTTGCCAGCAAGGAAAAGTTACCCGAAATTCGGGAGATTCAATCCTTTTCGATGGAAAATGTGGATGGAAGCACAGTATCTCTGGATGATACCAAAGGCAAGGTGCGTTTGTTCTACTTTTATTTCACCAGTTGTCCGGATGTGTGCCCAATTACGACGTTTACGTTATCCCAGGTGCAGGATCTGTTGAAAGAGGACGGTAGCTTTGGCAAGGATGTTTCTTTTGTGTCCATCTCATTTGATCCGAAAGTGGATACCAAGGAGAAGATTAAGGAATTTGCAGATCGATTCCACGCGGATTATGAGGGCTGGTACTTCCTGCGGGGGGATATGGATCAGACGAAGCAGCTCGCCAAGGATTCATTCCAGATCCTCATTCAGGGTGAGAACAAGGACGATTTTGCCCATATGAACATGATTGGATTGGTGGATCGGAATAACCAGTTGCGCAAGGTATACAATGCGTTTAATACAGAGGATGTTGAACCAGCAGTCATTGCGGAAGACATTCGCAATCTGATCAAGGAATAAAAATGCGTTCATAATAACAAGCAAATAAAGAGGCTGCTTCCTGGGTTGAATGAATATCCCGGCGAGCAGCCTCTTACGGTTTAAAACGATGGGAATTCAGGATATTGGATATACGATTCCAATCCGGCTTTCTCCAGCTGGGCGATGATGTATTCATCGGGAGTTCCCTCCACACCAGCGTAACCGCGTCGTGTATACATCTGTACTGCGTCCGGGAAGGCATCTCGCAGCACACCCCTGATTTTTTTGCCCGAACTGTCATTATCCATAAATAAGTAGACCTCATCGTAACCAACCTGTTTGCGCAGCGATTCAAGCTTGAGGGAATTCAGTGTTCCAAATGTGCACAAAATGTTGATTTCGGGTCTTACAAGACGTTTTAGTTTGCTGCGGTCGTTTTTACCTTCCACAATGACATGAATAGGCATCATATTCACCTCTTGATCGAGAGCTTATGTCGACATTCCCCGGGAAATGTTGCAGCGAAAATCGACTGGATTATATAAAATGGACCTTCTAATTTTTACACGTGCGACTACGCTGACAGAAACATCTTTGATTTTCAACTTCTTTTCCACACTCTGAAACTGAATGTCTCAGCAACAGTGGTCGTTCCGTCTACGGATCGTTCTTTCGATCGCTGTTGCCTCCAAATGTTTTGAATTTATTTTTGAAAGGTATAGCATCTGGAGTCAAAGGCGAACGCTACCGCTTCTTCAGAATCGATTCCGTCCCCTCCACTACTTCTGCTGATCATCCATTCCTAATGAGGATATTTAACAAAATCTTGAAGATGAAGAAGTCACCTCGTTTGTGTGTAAAACATCAGTCCATTTTATATAGTTTAGCTGTAAATGGGGGAATGATGCAAAGCCAAGAAAAATACAAGCCTTTCTGTTGTCAAAGGGTATGGATATGGAGCGTTCTGATATGGTTAACCCAGTATGCTTTTGGGATCAGATAGGGCAGCTTCGCGTCTGGCTGTGAAATAAGGGAGCAGCATAATGCCGATCATCAATAATACAAAGGCAATGAAATACGGCGATAAACCCACACGAAGCTGTCCTGCTGTGATGGGGCCGATGAAAGAACCGATGGAGGTAGCAATGGATTGCAATGAGAAGATGCGACCCAGCTTGTTTCCACCGCTTAAATGAATAAAGAGTGTTGCCATGGCTGGGAAAATAATACCTTTAGACATCCCCAGAACGAAAAGCACGGATGATAACGGAATCTGTGGTATGGCCGCCATAGCAAAGAAACATAAAGACATTAGCAGTACACCTGCAATCAACCGCAGTTTGGGGGAATAACGGTTGAGAAATAGCAAGCTCAGGGTAAATAGTGCTCCAATACTGATAATGGAAAACAAAAGCCCGGTAGACATCATGGACGAATGTCCGCCTCCGCGCAGTGGTAGTTCAAAAAAAAGAATTCCTTGGGCACACGCAATGACAAGGGGCAGAGCAAAGTATCGCCAGGATACGGGCAGGAACTTTCTTTTTTCTCCGACTGGGTTGCTAGGCATGGCGGGCTCGGTCACTTTTTCGTGCTGAACCTCAGCGAGGCCTTTGGGCATGGATAACCATGCGATAACGCCGGACAGAATGAGCAGATAACCGAGACTCGCAAAGGTGGCGGAAAAACCTAAAGCTCCGACGATCAATGCGCCTGCGGCGGGGGACACTACGGATGCCAGCGTATGTACGACGCCGTGGCCTGACATATACTTACCTTGCTTGATAGGATCACTTGACAGTTGCGCAAGCAGTGCGAGACAGGCCGGAGACAGAAAAGCAAGTACAAACCCGCTGATGGAGCGCAGGGCGAGCAGCTGCCATGGCGTATGGATTTGCGCCTGGATAAGCAAAATGATGCCTGCACCCAGCAAACTAAACACAATGTAACGACGACTGCCATGTTTGTCGATTTGGGTTCCGGCGATCAGATTGCCTGGGAGATGAGTCAAGGAATAGATGCCCATCATCCAGCCGATGAAGGTCGGGGCCGCCCCGAGCGAGATAGCGAAAGGGGTCAAGATTGGATACTGGGCGTGCAAATCAAAAACAGCAAGGAACAAAAATAGATATAGCCAGATGGCCGTTTTCACAGAAGCCCCTCCTTGTTAAGCGATGCATATTCAATAACTGGTCATGACGTGTTCCCCGTTCCTTGGACAGAACCTCATGGTACTACTTGTACGCCCGGCGGGACGAACTTAGACCGTTTATTTTTACATAGGAGGGCTTAGCTGACAGCAGCTTCGGAAATCATGTATAATATTCGGGAAGTGTTAATAATCAACTCTAATACGGAAGGTGTAGTCATGAACATAGAAGTAATCAAAGAGTTTGTGATGCAGAACTGGCTGGTGATCGTGGTTGCGTTGATCATTTTGTTCTTTGTTCTGAACGTGGTCAAAACCGTATTGAAATGGGCGATTGCCATCATCATTATTGCGGCTCTACTGATATACAGCGGCATCTCCATTGATCAGATCAAACAGACAGTTACTGACGTACAATCAAGTACTATGGACACATTGAAGAAAGAAGCGACCAGCATGATGCTTAAGGAAGCTTCCAAAGCTAAATACGTCAAAGGACAGGATGGGGCGTTCACCATCACAAGTCCCAATGTGGAGATTAAAGGCAGAACTCAATCAGATAAAGTCGATGTGACCTTCCGCGGAATTTCACTTGGCGAATGGAAACTCGACAATGACACCATACGTACGTTTGTCGAACAGGCACAGGAGAACGGAACAGCACCGTCTTCGTAGTAAAGGAGGAATGGACACGTGCTGCAAAGTTGGCTGGATAGTCTGAAAGAATTCAACGGCATAACGATTATGCTGCTGCTGATTGTGGCCGCTTCATTGCTTCAGGGGTGGTCCAGAGGTGCTTCGCGTTCGGCAGGAAGACTCTTTGGGTTCCTCATGGATGGCATTATGGCGGTCATTGGTATTTTGTTATCCATCGGTTTAACATTATGGCTTGCGCCATATGTTCAACAATGGTTGTCTGTGCATGCGGCAGACATGCCAAACCGTGAATTGAACCGATGGGAGCAGATGTATTATACATTGATTACGGCCATTGCTGATTTTCCGCTGATGCGGTTTGCCGTGTTGTTTGTGCTTAGTTATGGCTTCATCCGATTGATTCTCGGATTGCTCTCTTCCCTTATTTTCAGCAGAAGATACAGTTCAGCAGAGCAAGAGAGCAGACCCAAAGGATTTTTCAGCCGTTTTACAGGTGCAGTGATCGGTACAGTCATTGGCTCCGTCCGTGGGATGATTGTGATTGCCGTGTTGTTCATGATTGTAAGTCTCTATCCGGGCAGCATGTTCAGTCGCTATGTAGAGGCTTCACCCATTTATATGCAAGGGGCCAAATCTGTTATAGAGCCATTATCAGGTACATTTATTAAGGACAAGCTGCCCGTATTTACGCAAGCCGTGCAAAAGGAACTTGGCGCGATCCTGCAACGCAAATATGAAGTCATTGACCATAACATTCCGGCGGATATTGAATCTGCGGCAAAAGAAATTGTGAAAGGTCAAACGACAGATGAAGCCAAAGCCAGGGCATTATATGACTGGGTAGGTTCTCGCATTCAATATGACTATGGTAAAGTGGATGATTATGAGCAAAAAGGCATATGGCACGAGCAGACGCCTCAAAATACATTTGATACACGTGAAGGCGTATGTATCGATTACGCTCGTTTATATGCAGTCATGGCTCGTTCACAGGGTCTGGAAGTCAAAGTGGTTACAGGACTTGGTTATAATGGGCAGGGTGGATATGGTCCACATGCCTGGAATGAAATATATTTAAGTGATTCGGAAAGCTGGATTCCGCTTGACCCCACTTGGGCGATTAGTGGTGATTGGTTCAATCCTCCTAACTTTGCCGATACCCATCTGAAAGATCAATCAGCTTAATATTACGCCGGACATGGGTCCGGGAGATGACGACGTTGCCAGGTTATCATGCCGAGGCTGTACAGCCTGGACGGTATGCATCAAGTCATGAAAGAGGTAGGATGAATGAAAAATCATTCAAAAGAAAAGGACGAACTTACGGACAAGCGGCGCTTCAGTTACCGGATGAACGTATTTTTCTTCGCTTCCTTTGTTATTTTTAGCGTTATTATTGTACGGCTGGCATTTTTGCAATTCGTGGAAGGCCCTGAGCTCAGTCAGGAGGAAGCGAGTAATATTACCAAAGATGTACCACTCGCTCCCGTTAGAGGAACCATCTATGATTCCACGGGCGAGGTAAAGCTGGCTTACTCCAAGCCGATTCAATCCTTGTATCTGACTTTATACAAAAACTATGGGGATGTGGATGGTAAGCCAAATCCGAATATAGCGGAAGTGGAGGACATCGCCACCCGGTTGCATGATGTTTTTGAGCAGTATAAGAAAAAGGATTCCGAGGCCCTTACGGTCGATAACATCTTAGAAGCAATGGACCTCAATTCGCGTAAAGCAAACGGGTTCATGCCACGTCTGATTAAGAGTGATCTGTCCGATGAGGAAGTGGCTTATTTCCTGCAGCACAAGGATGAATTCAAGGGAATTCAGATTGTAGAGGAAAGTGTGCGTTACTATGATCCGGATACGGTAGCCGTTCAGACGATTGGTTATCTCAAAAAGTTCAAAAGCTCTAAAACACTCAATAAATACAAAGAGGTCGATGAGGCCAATAAAAAGCAAACGGACCCAGGTCTTGTATATACCGAGAATGAGTTTGTTGGCTTTGATGGACTGGAACTGCAATATCAGGATGTTCTGCGGGGAAAAAGTGGTTATAACTCCGTTGATGTTGACTTGCGGAATTTGCCTGAAGGTGTAGCGGGCTCTACCCCACCCGAAAAAGGGTACGACCTGATTACAACGATTAACAAAAATGTTCAGGTGAAGACAGAACAGGCGATACTGGATCAACTAAGCTGGCTGCATACACATCCAGTTTCAGGTAAGCTGCATCCGAATGCCAAAACAGGTTTTGCGGTAGCTATGGAAGTGGATACAGGGAAGATTGTTTCGATTGCCAGTATGCCAGATTATGACACGAATATCTGGAGAACGGGTAGTATTAGCAACGATCAATATGATGACATCAAGTATGTATATCAAAATGGTACAATTCGCTCGTTCCCGCCCGACGATTCTAAAAAACGAGCTGAATCTATCGTATTACTTGGTTCAACGATTAAACCGCTTAGTGTATTGATCGGTTTGAAAGAAGGATTTTTCACAACAAATACGGTGTATTCAGACCGTGGTTCAACGACTTTCGGTGGAGATAACCGTAGAGTACAGAACTCATCGGGACACGTTTATGGGTCGTTAACTCCCCATGATGCGATTCGACATTCCTCGAACGTGTTCATGATTGATGAGATTGGCAAGAAGCTTTACTCCCAATATGGCGCAGAGGGAATCAATGTTTGGGATAAATACATGAAGCAGTTCGGTCTGGGTGTATCTACTGGGATTGATCTGCCGAATGAATTCTTGGGTATTCGGGATTATATGAACACCGATGAAAGTTCACTAACTCGACTTGTTTATGGCTCCTTTGGACAACAAGGGAAATATACAACGATGCAGCTGGCACAGTATGCTACGATGCTAGCGAATAAAGGAAAACGCATGGAGCCACAATTAGTCAGTGAGTTCCGTGATTCGGAAGGCAATGTGGTTGAGAAAATGAAACCTAAAGTGCTCAGCACAGTCGATTTTAATGATGCTTACTGGAATGAAGTACAGCGAGGCATGGCAACCGAAGTAACAGCGTTTAGTGGATTCCCTTATGACTTTGCAAGAAAAACAGGTACATCCACACAGTTAGTCGGAGGCAAATTGGTGGATAACGGGGTATTTATTGCTTACGCTCCACGCAACAATCCGAAGCTGGCTGTAGCCGTGGTTATTCCTGAAGGGGGCTTTGGTTCGAGCAGCGCTGCCCCTGTTGCGCGTGCGATCTTCGACGCGTATGACGAGGAATTTGGTCTGGACGGTGTACCGAAAAAAGATAAAAATAAGGAATCAGATACACAGTAATGTAAGTCGTTGATTCCAAAAGAAGGGACCCTTTCGAGGGTCCTTTTTACGTTTGCCAGGACTGAGAGGTCTCTTTTCCACAAGCTGCTGCAAATCAATATGTAACAAACATCGTGCATGCCACGTTTATATAAGAGAATGTTCACGAAAATGTAACCAAAATCTGGAGGACATGGCAGTTGACCTTTGATAGACTTGTAGAAGGAAAGGTATGTTATTTGAACCGATTAATGCAATATGCGTGATAGATGAATCTACTTTTACATAAGAACGGAGAGGCTTATCCCATGTTTAACCGATTGAGGAAAAAGAAAATGTCCAATGAAGATACACCAGTCAACAACAAGCCGTCTAGTGTAAGAATGAATATGTTTTTTTTCGCTGCGTTTGTGATATTCAGTATCCTAATTTTTAGGTTGGCCTTTGTACAATTTGTCGAGGGACCTGAACTGACCTATATGGAAACCAGCCGCAATACCAAAGATATTCCGCTCGCCCCTGTTCGTGGGCCAATCTATGATGCGACAGGGGAAGTCGCGCTGGCTTATTCGGAGCCTGTACAATCCCTCTATGTGTTGTTGTATGAGGATTATAGAAATGATGACCGCAAGCAGGAGGCACAGGAACTTGCTGATGAACTGGCGGCTGTATTTAAGCAGTTTAATCCGGGGGACAAAGAACAACCAGATGCAGCAGAAATCTTAAAACGCCTGGATCTGGAATCTCAGAAGGCACATGGGTATACTCCTCGTCTGGTGAAATCGGATCTCAACATGAAGGAAATTGCTTATTTTATGGAGAAAAAGTCTGAATATCCAGGTGCTATGGTACTTGAGGAAAACGTAAGAAAGTATGATCCGGATAGGGTCGCAGTTCAGGTGATCGGATATACAAGAGAGTTCAAAGGCCAACAGGACAACTTGGATAAGTATAGAGAAATCAGCAAATCGGAAGCAACAGAACGCGACCCAGGATTGCGCTATACCCAGCAAGAAAAAGTTGGAGTTGATGGCCTTGAATTTCAATATCAGGAAGAGCTTCGTGGGCGTAGCGGCTACCAATCCATTGATATTAATTTGCGTAATTTGCCAGAGGGTACGATGCAACAGACTCCGCCGGAGAAGGGATACAGTCTGGTCTCCACAATCAATAAGGAAATTCAGATGGCAGCACAGCAGGCAATAACGGATGAATTGCGTAAACTTCCGAACGCCGTTACGGGATATGCGGTAGCCATGGAAGTGGATACAGGCAATGTAGTGGCTATGGCGAGTATGCCTGATTATGATCCGAATGACTGGGATTATGACAAGATCAAGTACGTTTATCGCAACGGAACAATGGCTTCCTTCCCGCCGGACGATTCGAAAAAACATACGGAATCCGTTGTTTTGTTGGGTTCCGTTATTAAGCCACTTAGTGTACTAATTGGATTGAAAGAGGGTCTGTTCAGTACAGGGCAAACCTACTATGACCAAGGGTATGCTACTTTAGGTAAAGATGGGAGAAAGGTTAGAAATTCACACTCGGCATTTAACGGCTCTATTACAGCGAGACGGGCTATTGAGAAATCTTCCAATGCCTTTATGATTGATATGGTGGGAAAGGGCCTCTATAACAAATATGGGGCGACCGAGGGCGTGGAAGTGTGGGACAAATACATGAAAAAGTTCGGTTTGGGCGTGTCTACAGGAGTGGATTTGCCGAAAGAGTATCTAGGTACACTAGAATACAATAGTGATAATGACGAATCAGGCTTGACGAGGTTAGCGTTTGCTTCATTTGGACAGCAAGCGAAATATACAACGCTTCAACTCGCACAATATACGACAATGCTTGCCAATAAAGGCAAACGGATCGAACCTCATTTGGTGAAGGAAATTCGTGATGCGGAGGGTAATGTAGTCAAGAAAATTAAACCAAAAGTGTTAAACGAGGTTGATTTTGCTGATGCATACTGGAATGAAGTGCACAAGGGTATGGTCACCAAAGTAAGTTCGTTTAACGGTTTCCCCTATGATTATGCGAGAAAAACAGGAACCTCGGAGCAGGGAACAGGACCGAACAAAAAGGAAAACGGAGTATTTATCGCATTTGCACCACGGGATAATCCGAAGCTGGCTATAGCGGTTGTTGTGCCCGAAGGTGGCTTTGGATCGGTCAGTGCGTCTCCGATTGCACGTAAAATTTTCGATGCTTACGATGAAGTGTATGGCCTTGATGGGACTCCAAAAGGGAAGAAAGATCAGGGGAAAGATACAGAGTAATGTGAAGAAACGCAGTAGATGTAGCTCTTTTAATATCATATCTAACAGGTTAATGAAGTGAACAAGATATGAATCTTGACAGGCAGGGGAAATTATCCCTTGCCTTTTTATTTTGCATCGGCTAAAATTTGCACAAGGGAAACATTATTAGTCTTGTATAAATTTTAATACCTTGTACAACAAAATTAGATGAGGACAATTATGTTAGGAGAGGGAAAGGGGCGGTATGAATTGTTGATGGTAAAGATGAGGAGCATTCAGAGAGGGTTGATGACACTGGCAGCTGTTGTTCTGGTTATCGTACTAACAGCATGCTCAGGTGCAGCGGAAACAGGAGGTAGTGAAGGGAAGGTGCAGGTCACAGCCACAACAGGCATGATTGCGGATGTAGCGCGTGAAGTCGGCGGGGCATATGTTGATGTGACCGGGCTGATGGGCCCAGGGGTAGATCCTCACTTGTACAAGGCTTCACAGGGAGATATTAGGAAGCTGGAGCAAGCAAAAGTTATCTTCTATAACGGATTGCATCTTGAAGGCAAAATGACAGACATCTTGGAGAAAATGTCCAAGAGCAAAATAGTAACAGCTGTCTCGGAGAACATTCCGGTGGAGGAATTGCGTTCAGGAAAAGATACAGGCGGAACGGAATACGACCCACACGTCTGGTTTGATGTTAGCCACTGGATGCATGCCACAGAGGCTGTGCGCGATACACTCGTGGAAGCAGACCCGGAACATGCAGAAGAGTACAAGGTCCAGGCAGAGCAGTATCTAACCAAACTGGAGGCATTGGATTCCGAGGTGCGGGAAAAAATCCAGGAGATTCCGGAAGCCAGCCGGGTATTGGTTACGGCGCATGATGCCTTTGGATACTTCGGCCAAGCTTATGACATGAAAGTGATGGGGCTTCAAGGAATCAGTACAGCAGCAGAATATGGTGCAAGAGATGTCAGTGCGTTGCGAGATTATCTTGTGGACAACAATATCAAAGCGGTATTTGTAGAATCCAGCGTACCAGCAAAAGCGATGGAAGCCATTATTGCTGGTGCAGCCGAAAAAGGACATACCGTAAGTATTGGTGGTGAACTGTTCTCGGATGCGATGGGTGCTGAGGGAACAGAAGAAGGAACGTATATTGGCATGATCCGCCATAACACTCAGACGATTGTAGAGGCATTAAAATGATAAACGATATGAAGAGAGGAGTGGACAGAGCATGAGCGATACAATTTTATCCGAAAAATCTCAATCACAACCAAATGCTAACCATCTGAAGGGAACACAGCCTACATCAGCTCCGCTTAGTGTTCGGGATCTGGCGGTGGCTTACCATAAAAAGCCGGTCCTCAGTGGGGTATCTTTTGACATCCCGGAAGGTCAGCTGATTGGCATCCTTGGTCCAAACGGGGCTGGGAAATCAACCTTGATCAAAGCCGTTCTGGGACTAGTGCCCAAAATGCACGGCGAAGTGAAAATTTTTGGTCAGTCCTACCGAGAACAGCGGCGCCGTATCGGCTATGTACCTCAGCGTGAATCTGTTGATTGGGATTTCCCAACCCACGCCCTCGATGTTGTCATGATGGGGCGTTATGGACATCTGGGCTGGTTCCGCCGTCCTGGCAAAAAAGAACGGGATCTGGCAGCTCACTGCCTGGAGCAAGTCGGAATGGGTGATTATATGTACCGCCAGATCAGTCAGCTTTCTGGAGGACAGCAGCAGCGTGTCTTTCTGGCAAGAGCACTGGTACAGGATGCGGAATTGTATTTCATGGATGAGCCGTTTGCAGGTGTGGATGCCACAACGGAGAAAGCTATCATTTCATTGTTGGAACAGCTAAAGAAGCAAGGGAAGACCGTACTGGTTGTTCACCATGATCTGGCGACAGTAGAGGAATATTTCGACCATGTGCTGCTGCTTAATGGACGGCTGGTTGCAGATGGACCGACGAATGAAGTATTTGTACCGGATACTTTGCAAGAGACGTACGGAGGCCGGATAGCGATGATCGGAAGCCGGTCGGAGAAAGGCCAGGTGTAGTGCATGTGGAACTGGATAGTAGCCATTTTGTCCGATCCCAATACACGCTGGATATTGCTTGGCTGCTTGTTACTCGGATTCAGTAGTGGAATTATTGGCTCTTTTACATTTTTGCGTCGTCAAAGTCTCATGGGGGATACGTTGGCTCATGCAGCTCTGCCAGGAATTTGCATCGCGTTTATGTTGACTGAAACCAAATCAGTAGGATTATTTCTGTTCGGTGCGCTTGTGGCTGGAATCATTGCGACCTTCGGCATATCGTGGATTACACGGTATTCCCGGATCAAGCAGGATGCGGCAATGGGGATTGTGCTGACTGTATTTTTCGGTATTGGTGTAGTGATGCTTACTCGGATTCAGCACGGTGCAAGCGGCAGTCAGAGTGGGCTGGATAAATATTTGTTCGGTCAGGCCGCATCCATGGTGATGACGGATGTGTATGTCATGGGCGGTGTCTGTCTTGTATTATTGATCGCTTGTCTGGCATGGTTCAAGGAATTCAAGCTGGTGAGTTTTGACCCGGGATTCGCACGGGGTATGGGACTGCCGGTTGGCATGCTGGAACAACTGATTCTGCTGTTGACCGTTATTGCGGTTGTTGCGGGGATTCAGGCGGTTGGCGTGGTGCTTGTGGCCGCTTTGCTGGTTACCCCGGCGGCAGCAGCTCGCTGCTGGACGGACTCACTCTCGCTTATGGTACTGTTGGCCGGCGTATTTGGAGCACTGAGCGGTGCGACAGGTACAATCTTCAGCACATTGGTGCCTAATCTACCGACAGGGCCAGTAACGGTACTGGCGGCGACAGTGCTATTTGCAGGTTCCGCATTGCTTGCTCCACGGCGCGGACTGTTAGCACGCCGTTTACGAAGTATGCAGGCGAAATCCGCTTACTTGAGAGAAGAACATGCCACGCTACAGACACTCTCTGCACAGCGAGCACAGCAGGAACGGGGTGAGTTGTAATGGCAACGTTTTGGATTATATTAACGGCCATCCTGGTATCCTCCGCCTGCGCTATTCTTGGCTGTTTTCTCATATTAAGGCGAATGGCTCTGGTTGGAGATGCGATCAGTCATGCGGTTCTCCCAGGTATTGCGATTGCTTTCCTGTGGAGCGGTTCACGTGATTCGTTATGGATGCTGCTTGGGGCAACCGTATTTGGATTACTGACGGTGTTCTTCATTCAAAGCTTACAGGCTGGAGGACTATCATCGGATGCTTCCATCGGAATAGTGTTTACGGCACTCTTCGCAGTGGGTGTGATTTTGATCAGTTTGAATGCCGGGCATATTGATCTGGATCTCGATTGTGTCTTGTTCGGTGAGATCGCTTATGTCCAGTGGGATACCTTAACGCTTGGAGGGACGGATGTAGGCCCAAGGGCGGTCTGGATGCTGGGCATCACCTTGCTGGTCATCCTCCTTGTAATCGGCTTGTTCTACAAACAGTTCAAGTTGTGTGCCTTTGATCCGGCGCTGGCTGCGGCCTGCGGCATTCCGGTGGTGTTGTTCCACTATCTGCTTATGGGGCTCGTTTCCATGACATCTGTGGCTTCATTTGAGAGCGTAGGATCTATTCTCGTGGTAGGCATGTTGATTGTACCTGCAGCGACGGCTTACTTACTTACGGATCGATTGGGTAAAATGATTCTGTACAGTGTGCTCGTAGGAGCAGCTTCCTCGGTTGGGGGCTACATCATGGCTTACGCGCTGGATGCTTCCATTGCAGGTTGCATGGTGGCGGTAGCAGGAATTCTGTTTGTGCTGGCCCTGTTGCTGTCTCCAAAGCATGGTATTGTCTTCCGGTATGCTCGTCGCAAATTCGCGGCACGTTAATGGATAAAAAGTAGCAGCCGCCTGCATTGCAGGCGGTTTTTTCATGGATACGGGTAAGTTTTATCTTATACCAGACTCTTACACGAATTGGAACAGACACCTGTGCCCTTGTTGCAAAGGTTCACCCGTATCGCGGGTTACTTTGTTGCAGGCCGACGATCTGTGGTAAAATGTCGTTAGCTGTGACGTCCGGAGCATCCGCCTACGCGAATGCCGGGCGATCTTTTTGTGAGAGTATGTTAGATAAGATATAAAGAGCATATAAGTTGAACTGGAGATACATTGGGAAACGGAGAGGACAGAAAAGTCCTGAAGAAGCGATTACTTGGTTTTATAAATTTTGTTTTTCCAAACAGGTATATTGGGTTTTATAAATAACAGGCGTAGTGGAGGGAACGGAATCGATCTGAAGAAGCGAAGCGTTCGCCTTTGTATCCAAATTACAACTATTAGAAAGTTGGTTCAAGAAAATTTGGATACAACAGCGATCGGAAGACGATCCGTCCCCGTAACGTTCACCCTGCAGACCCTTAGGAATACCAATGTTGTAGCTATAAAGGAAATATATAAAATCAAAGATAACAGCGATCGAAAGGTTTTCTGTCCACATAGTGTCTATATGTATATCCATGAGTTCAACTTGGAGAGAGACAACTGAGGAGGAAATACGGCATGAGTGAACTAAAATACAAATTGCTTGCATTGGATATGGATGGAACATTGCTTAACGATAATCATGAGATCACACAGGAAACCGCCAAATGGATTCAGATCGCCATTCGTCGGGGAGTGCATGTGTGCCTTTCGACGGGAAGAGCTGTTTTTCATGCGATGCCTTATGCGGTACAGCTTGGGCTGGAGACCCCGATGGTAACGGTCAATGGCAGTGAAGTCTGGAAAGCTCCGCATGATCTGCATATGCGCCATCTGATGGACCCGGCATTGATCCGCAAAATGCAGGAGATTGGCGAAAAATATAATAGCTGGTACTGGGCATACTCCGTGGAAGAGCTGTTCAACCGTGATCGCTGGACGGACAATATTGAAGGTCTGGAATGGTTGAAATTCGGATTCAATACCGAAGTAGATGAAGTCCGTCACCAGATTATGATGGAGCTGCAACAAATGGGCGGCTTGCAAATGACGAACTCCTCACCAGTTAATATTGAGATTAACCCTGCTGGTGTATCCAAAGCGAGTGGCGTAGCTGAAGTTTGCAAGCTTCTGGGCATAGAGATGTCCGAAGTGGTTGCTGTTGGAGACAGCCTGAATGATCTGGCGGTTATTGAAGCCGTGGGTCTTGGTGTTGCCATGGGCAACGCGCAGGAGCAAGTGAAGGAAGCGGCTGACCTGATCGTAGCGAGCAACAACGAAGATGGCATTGTCGAAGTCATCCGTGATCATATTTTGAAGGGGGAATAACCTTTGCTCGCAACCGTTGGCTGGATTTTAATTGTACTGCTGTTTGCGGTGGGGATGGCCGGAACGGTATATCCCATACTGCCTGGTGCTGTAGCGATTTTCTTCGCGTTTCTGGTCTATGGCTGGTTCTTCAGCTTTGTTCCGTTCGGTGTATGGTTCTGGATTATCCAGATTTTGATCGTAGTGGTGCTGTTTGTGGCTGATTATGTCGTCAGTGCCTGGGGTGTGAAGAAATTCGGCGGCTCCAAATTATCGACGACTCTCAGTACGATTGGTGTCATCATAGGCCCATTTGTTATTCCGGCATTCGGACTGGTACTGGGACCATTTATCGGTGCTTTTATCGGGGAACTGATCGGAGGGTCTTCACCAGCCAAAGCTTCCAAAGTCGGATTTGGTTCCGTGGTGGGGCTATTTACAAGCACCGTTATGAAAATTATTTTGCAAATCGTCATGATTGTTCTGTTTATTATCTGGGTGGTAAGATTCGCATAGACGTTCGGGAGCGGCTTCATCTGGATGCACGTCGGTGTGGGGGAAAGAAGGGGAATTGGCTTGTCTAAGAAGGAAACATTCATTAGAGGTACGCTCATCTTGGCGGCAGCTGCGCTAATTGCGAGGGTACTCGGATTGGTTCAACGGGTGCCGCTGGAGCATATCCTCGGCGATATCGGTAACGCATCGTTTACCATCTCCAATACGGTATATTTAATGCTGTTAACCGTAGCTACAGCGGGCATACCGAGTACACTTAGCAAAATGGTGTCGGAACGCTATGCACTGGGACGCGCAGGTGAAGCACAACAAATCTACCGTGCAGCCCTGATCTTTGCGGCTGTAGCCGGGGTAGTTATGTCTGCTTTATTATGGTTCGCAGCACCTTATTATGCGACGTACGTATCCAAAGTACCGGAATCGGTGAGCGCCATTCGGGCCTTGGCTCCGGCGCTACTGCTCTTCCCGGCCATCGCAATGATGCGTGGATATTTCCAGGGTCGCGGCAATATGACGGCAGGCGGCATTTCACAGATTGTGGAGCAGTTTGCACGTGTAGGTACAGCGATCATCGTGGCGTTTGTTATGCTGCAATGGAATTATGATGATCAAACCATTGCTGCAGGGGCTTCATTTGGGGGCGTATTCGGAAGCATTGGTGCTTTTGCTGTCATGTTGTACTTCACCTTGAAACTTCGCAAAAATGACCGTGCGGCGCAATTGAATTATGAGCGTGCGGAGCAATTGCCCATGCGGGGCATCTACAGCGATATATTCAAACTTTCGATTCCAATCGTTTTATCTTCACTCGCTGTTCCGGCGATTAACTTTATCGATTCATCGCTGGTAGTTCCACTGCTTAGCGGACGAATCGGGATGGATGAAGCGACAGGAGTTCTTGCCATTCTCGGTGCCAAGGCCCAAAGTATTGCAGGTATTCCTCCGATTCTGGCTATCGCACTGAGTCAATCACTTGTGCCAGTCATTTCGGCAGCTTTTGCACGCAAGGATGAAGTTCATCTGAAAAATCAGGTGACGCTTGCTTTGCGCATTTCGATTCTGACAGGAATGCCAATCGTTATCGCTCTGTGTGCGGCAGCGTATTCCGTTAACGGCTTACTATTTACCAGCCCAGACGGAACACCAATCATTACATTGCTGACGTTCGGTACCATTTTCCAAATTACGATGATGACCACCAACTCCATTTTGCTTGGGGTAGGTAAACCACGGATTACAATGATCAGTGTAGCTGCCGGTATCGTAGTCAAACTCGTAGCGAGTTTAATTCTGGCTCCAATCTTTGGCATTTACGGGATCATTATTGCGACCGCATTGTGTTTCCTGGTTATTACGTATCTCAATCTGCGGGTGCTTCGCAAAATTGTTGATTTCTCGATCATGGGTGATCGTTGGAAAGGATTCATCATTACCGTGCTGTGTGCAGCGGGTGTTGGTTTTGCGGCGAACTGGGCTGGGAACTCCATCTTTGATTTATTCCTGCCAACACGTGTATCATTCCTCGTTACCTGTCTGTTTGTGGGTGCGCTTGTGGTTGTCGTGTACTTGGTACTCATGGTTGTTCTACGTGTACTTCGTAAAGACGAACTGGGCAGTTACCCTCGTATTTTGCAAAAAATACTCCGTCCGCTCATGCGTCTACAACGTGGAGCCGGGCAACGTGGATAATCGATTCAACACACAATACACACTTCGTTATATTGTTTGAAATAAGTACAAGCTCTGTCTGCTTTCATAGCGGACAGGGCTTTTTTGTAATACCGAAAAAAGGTAGTCCATTATTGACTTCTAGACGTATTCCCTGGTAAGGCCTCTGTCCTTAATGAGTTAAGGTTTTGGCATCATGGGCCAATGCAGTTTTCAACATACCATACCGATGCTCATGGCTCATCTCAAACAGCCAAGGGCGGCGCGGGGCCGTGAGATGACCGAGACAATCGCGATTTTGCAGCCAATCCTGCCTTGTAATCGGTTCATACGGCGTATCACCCCATACAGCCAGCAATTCAGGACTATATAACCGTTGTCCTTCCCCTAGCCATTCTTGATCCAACAGCTCCTGACTATAGAGCTCAGCTTCTCCGTCTTCATCTTTATGTGCGGTGAACAGACCAGGCCAGTATTCAGCACGTGAGCCACGGTGGGGAACCGAACGCGCAAACTCCAATACTTGTGTGTACACTTGTTCCACTCCAAACAGCATCGCATATAAGCCTTTACCAAACATAATCCGCTCATCCAGCTTGCCAAAATGTTCAATAACCCGGCCTGCAAGACCTTTTTCCCGCCCGAGTGGAAATACGATATGGTTCAGCCCAGCCAGATTATGCAGATGGAATGCGGGTTTGGACAGCACTTGTTTTTGAAAATAAGGATGCTGCACGACACGGCTCTCGATATAGTTCTGCTCATTAATAATTAATGCCACACTAAGCAGCGAGCTGCATCGCTCCAGCCAAAATCGTTCCCAGAACGGTGTCATGAACGCCGATACATGAAAATGGGACAACAAATGAAAACAGCTCCGGCCGATCCGGCGGCTATTCATATATAACAGAAGCTGGGGATAAGCATCTTGGAAAATGAGGGCATTACATCGCTCCAGTAGTCGATACATGTGCTCACGGTCTGTTTGATTTTGCAGATTATGCATAAGGTCACTTTGAAGATCGGTAATGTGATATCCGCCGTTGCGGGATACCATATGGGCAAGCAGGGCCCAATGCAGCTCTGGATACTGTTCGTAACATTCCAGGTATGCTGCTGTGCGAGTGATGTTACTCCGGTTGTTTTCTTGCGTTAATGTCTTGATTTCTTCCAGAATGATGCAGTCCTCTTCACAGACCAGTGCACTGAGCGTATTTCGGGCAAAAGAACTCTCGTTTCCAGGCAACAGGCGCTCCACTTCAGCTTGTAAGGTAGCAGCCATGTCAGAGTCCCAAGCCATATCACGCAAGGGATGACGAAGCTGTGCAGAAGCCTGCCAAGCCGCCTGTTTGCCCCTCCACACTTCCCGGGCCGCACCTGGGATGGATCGAACCATCTGTAATATCGACCCATGTTGGGCAGGCTCGGAGGAATCCGATTTAACGGAAGTCATAACATGACCTCCTTTCTTTATAATCTGATTACGTTTTTAGTTTAGGAAGCTGTTGATGTCAGTATGCGCCGAATATTTGACTTCCACTCCGCAATTTGCTTCACTTAGAGAATAAGACAAGGTATAGAAAGGAAGATGTTGTAATGGAAAAGATTACATCGAAACCGGAATTTGATGTGGCAATCCAATCTCCGCGTTTGACTGTAGCTGTATTTAAGGCAGATTGGTGTGGTGATTGCAAGTACATCGATCCGTTTATGCCTGAAGTTGAAGAAAAGTTTGCTCGTGAGCTGAAGTTGGTTGAGGTCGACGTAGATCAGGTGGGTACAGTGAGCGAAGAGCAAAATATCCTCGGCATCCCCAGCTTTGTAGCTTACACAGATGGCCGGGAACTTGTTCGTTATGTGAACAAACTGCGCAAGTCGAGAGAAGAGATTGAGCAATTCCTGCAGCGTGCAGTTGAGGTGTATAACACGATTCATAAATAAAGCATGACAGGTTAACCATGTTAAAGGTTATAATTAAATGAACGCCATTTCTCTTGAAATAGGGAAGTGGCGTTTGTATTTTCCGAGTTTTCGGGAGAAACTAACGTTGTAATAATGTACATATTTACCGATGACCTGCGGGTCAACTTCTCGACAGACGTTAACATTTTGTCACAAAGCGCGGCGTCAATGACACATTTATCCGGTATAATGAATTTAGTTGTGAAATAAGTGTCAAAGTATCGAATCAAGCGGAGGATGTAGTTCTTCGCCATCTTAAACCAACAGCGGGTGAGAAAAAATTGAAACACTTAACCTTGTTTAAATGGTTAACCGTATTAACCTGTCTTGTCATGTTTCTGGCCACATTTGGCGGAGGCGTTGTGACCCGAACGGA
Organism: Paenibacillus sp. O199; assembly: GCF_001636635.1. Lineage (NCBI taxonomy): Bacteria > Bacillati > Bacillota > Bacilli > Caryophanales > Paenibacillaceae > Paenibacillus > Paenibacillus sp. O199. The sequence goes on along the minus strand of NZ_LGRP01000012.1, from coordinate 91,693 downwards.
ATCGGGCCTCGGTTGCGGCGCAGAATGGCCTTTATGTAACGGAAAACTTGTGCCTGCACATACTGTTGCCTCACTAATTGAATTTTCCCACCGCGCCGTCAGCGCACTGGCAGGGCTTTTGTCCATAGCCTCTTTTGTAGCATTTTTGCGGTTTGGCAAATCACGCCGTGATCTGCAATTGTTTTCATTGTTAACACTGATATTTGTTATTGTCCAGGGAATCATGGGTGCTTTTGCCGTCGTATTCTCCCAATCTTCCGCAGTCATGGCACTGCATTTCGGATTTGCCTTAATTGCTTTTGCCAGCTCATTGATGATGGCGCTTGGTATTCGGCAGGAAGCTCGCCATGGTGGATTGGAACGACTGAATCGATATCCGCGAGTCAGCAAAGGGTTCCGAAATCTGGTGTGGTTTTCCACGATCTATACGTACCTCGTGGTATATACTGGAGCATTTGTGAGCCATACGGATTCTGCTGGAGGCTGTTCAGGTTTTCCGCTCTGTAACGGGCAGATTATTCCTGAGCTCTCGGGAGGCGTAGCTGTTGCTTTTGCTCACCGGGTGGCAGCTGTTTCATTAGTAATCGTCATTGCAATCCTCGGTCATTTTGCGTATCGCAAACATCCGGATAACACGGAATTAAGAGCACTTGGCGTCATTTCTGTTGTGCTGGTTTTGTTGCAAGTGGTTATTGGTTTTGGACTGATGCTCACGATGAATCGTCCGGAAGTGTATATGTTCGTGGCGCTGGCGCATATGCTTGATATTGCTATTTTGTTCGGTGTATTAACCTATATGAGTTTCCTGGTGTACAAGTTGCATCGGCCCGTTAATCGGTTCTAATATATCCGAATTATTGTAGTTCAGGGATAATCCAGTGAAGTTCACCATCCGATGATGTACATCATTGGACAGGTGAACTTTGTTTGATGTCAGGTGTGTCAGGGCACCCTATTGTAAGCAGCGGTCATACGTTTACTCTGATTCCGATTTAGTTTAATATGATGAATTATTATTAATTTGATGATCTGCAGAGTGGAAAGAGGAGGCTATATATGCTGCGAACGTTGCTGGGTGAAAAGCCGCGTAAGAACGAAGGGATACTAAAGGACGCGATGGAAGCGATGGCGGATACGCTTGAGCTATTTCAGCGACAGATGCATGTGGACCATGATCCTACCCATGATTTTCGTAAACTGTATATATGGACCCAGGGACTGATCTCTTCGCTGGATGAATTGGAACAAAGCTGTTTTGCAGCTTCCCATTTCCGTCAGAAAGTCAAAGCGGGCTCTACGGATGATATGACATTATTAGAAAAAGCGGAGTATGCCCGTTACGTCTATTTTTATAAGGATGGCTTCATCCGATGTTTTGCCATTTTGGATAAGTTAGGTACAGTGTTGAATGAAATATTTGAGCTGAATACAACCAATGTTAAAACTCATTATTCTTATTTCACCGTATTAAGACAGTTCGGATATGATAAGCTGCATTATGTTCTTGCTAACGAACTAATCCGGATCAAGGACTCTTATCGTGAGCCAATGAGCAAATTGCGCAAACGGCGAAACATGGAGATTCATTACATGAATTCCGAAATGCAGGATGATCTGTGGCAGCTGCACCAGACTTTGCAAGGGAAAGTGAAGCTGGAAGACCTGGATCAGCATCTCTTGGAACTCCGGCAGGGTGTGGATATGGTATGTGAGACGTTAAAAGCAGCGTATGGCTACATCAACGAGAAGTGGCATAAGCAGGTAATGAATCAACCGACGAACTGATTGGATAGTAATATTTGCCTTTGACAAATCGGAATACTTGGATTATACTGAGTTCCTGATCGACAGTTAGATGGAATTAACATTTATGACATTAACATTATAACTACTACTGAACTTATAAATTAAATATTTCTTATCGAGAGCGGCGGAGGGACAGGCCCGATGAAGCCCGGCAACCGATTTATAACTGCATGACAGCTGTGTCATACTTTATAGATGTTAGGTGCTAATTCCTACAAAATGGTGCAAGGCACGATTTTGGCAGATGAGAAGGTATAATCTTTCACGTGAAGAGCCCTTTTTGTTTCTGCAAAAGGGGCTCTTTTTTTGTACGATAAAGGGGAGTTTTCCTTTCATTCGGGTAAAGATACATGTAGGCAGTGGGAAGGAGCAGTAATTTTGATTGAATTAAAAGGTTTAACCAAGAAGTACGGTAAAGGCTCAAAAAGTATGACGGCCTTATCGGAACTAAATTTGAATATCCGCAAGGGTGAAATATTCGGAGTTATCGGTCATTCCGGTGCAGGCAAGAGTACATTGATCCGTTGTATCAATTTGCTCGAACGCCCCACGGCAGGCGAGGTTTGGGTTGATGGAATCAACCTAACCGATCTCAATAAGTCCGATTTGCAACAACAACGGCGTAAGATCGGCATGATTTTTCAACACTTTAATCTGTTATCCTCAGCTACGGTATATGACAATGTGGCTTTTCCTTTAAAGCTCGTTAATACGCCCAAGGCTGCAATTGATCGAAAAGTGAAGGAAATGCTCGCATTGGTTGGACTGGAGGACCACAGCAATAAATATCCGGCCCAGCTGTCAGGCGGACAGAAGCAAAGGGTAGGTATTGCGAGAGCGCTCGCGAGTGATCCGAACGTGCTGCTGTGTGATGAGGCCACATCGGCACTTGATCCCCAGACAACTGATTCGATTCTGAAGTTATTGCTGGATATCAATGAAAAGTATAATCTCACGATTGTTCTAATCACCCATGAGATGCACGTGATCCAGAATATCTGTGATCAGGTGGCGGTTATCCATCAGGGAGGCATCGTGGAGCAAGGGCCAGTGACGGAAGTATTCCTCAAGCCGCAGCATGCCATTACGCGTGACTTTATGATGCGGGACCATGAGGTGGGAATTGCATTAGAAGAGACCGCTCTGGCGAGTGCAGATGTCTCATTACAGAAGGATGGATCTTCTAAGCTTGTGAAAATATCCTTCCTGGGCAATAAAACCTATGAGGCGATTTTGTCCAGAACGGTTCGCAAAACAGGAGTGGATTTCGCCATTTTGCAAGGCACCATTTCAACGATCAAACAAGTTCCCTATGGACAGCTGACCGTTCGGTTTGAGGGGCAGTCAGATGAGATCAATCTCACCATTAAAGAATTAGTGGATCAGGGACTTGATGTGGAGGTGCTTCGTTAAATGGATTTTTCAACAGTACGTTGGGAAGAAATCGGTAAGGCTTCAATTGAAACACTGCAAATCCTCGGAGCATCGGGCCTATTCACGATAATCATTGGTTTGCCGCTAGGCGTATTGCTGTTTATGACGGCAAGGTCGACTTCGCTTCAATCTCAAGTGGTGTACACGATACTATCGTTTATTGTAAATATTCTGCGATCAGTGCCATTTATCATTTTGATTGTTGCACTCATTCCGTTTACGCGTTCACTGGTTGGCACTGCTACAGGAGTATTGGGCGTTATACCACCACTCGTCATTGCCGCAGCTCCATACTTTGCCCGGTTGGTGGAAACTACACTGCGTGAAGTGGATCGTGGCGTCATTGAAGCCGCACAGGCGATGGGAGCTTCAACCGGACAGATTGTACGGCGTGTGCTTCTGCCAGAGGCATTGCCGGGTCTGATAGCTGGTATCACCATTACAATCGTTACCTTAGTTTCCTACACGGCGATGGCGGGGATGGTTGGTGGTGGAGGTCTGGGAACATTGGCAATCAACTACGGATACTTCCGTTATCAGAATGAAATTATGATTATATCCGTTGTATTTATGATCATTCTGGTGCAAGTGCTTCAGATGGCTGGCGATCGTTTGGTTAAATGGTTCACCAGGAAATAACACATATATAGCATTTACCTGATTCGGTATCGATTTGGGGCAAAATGCAAAAAAATTTATTGGAGAAGGGGTTTTACACATGAAAAAATGGTCTTTTGCTCTACTTAGTATTATGCTGATTGCGGTTCTAGCGGCTTGCGGAAACAACAAGGATTCCGACAGCGGCGCTGATAATGCTGGAGGCGCACCGCGCACCGTAGAATTGAAAGTGGGAGCATCCCCTACACCACATGCAGAAATTTTGGAAAGCATCAAGCCTGAACTCGAAGCTGAAGGCATTCGCTTGCAAATCGTGACTTTCAATGACTATGTTCAACCGAACCAACAGCTTGAAGATAAACAACTGGATGCGAACTTTTTCCAACACCAACCTTATCTGGATACAGAGAACAAAGAACGTGGTTTCCATCTCGTTGCTGTAACACCTGTGCATGTTGAGCCATTTGCTGGCTATTCCAAAAAAATCAAATCATTGGATGAGTTGAAAGACGGCGCAAAAGTAGCCATTCCTAATGACCCATCCAACGGCGGTCGTGGACTGTTGTTGCTTGCAAAAGAAGGACTTATCACGCTGAAAGACAACACAAATATCACTTCTACGATTCAGGATATTACAGCCAATCCGAAAAATCTGAATATCATCGAGCTGGATGCAGCCATGATGCCTCGTCAACTGGATGAAGCAGACCTGGTCTTCATTAACGCCAACTACGCGCTGGAAGCCAATCTGAACCCAGAGAAGGATGCACTGCTGATTGAGGATCTTCAAGGTAACCCTTATGCAAACATCCTCGTATCCCGTGAAGATAACAAAGATGCAGATGCCATTCAAAAACTGGCTGCAGCCCTGCATTCCGAAGAGGTTAAAACATTCATCAAAGAACGTTATCAAGGTGCTGTAGAACCGGCGTTTTAAGCTGAACGATTAAGCTGAAAATATATTGTATACTCGGCTCCACTTGTTATGGAACTACTAAAGAAAGCCCTGCATTCTCTTTATGGAGAATGCAGGGCTTTTTGTTTTGTACATCATGTTAAAGAGAACGTTTTGAGGTAAGAGCACTTCGATGTAGGAATACTATAAGTGCTTTACTTATAAGCTTAACGTTTATTCGGATCAGTATCTGAATGTCCATCTGTCTGTTGGCTATCAGAGCCTGCGGACTCCTGTCCAGCAGCATGCTGTTGGTAAGCTTCCTCTGCAGGAGATAGCGAATTCTGATCTCCTGGGTCAGCATCTTTTTTGCGGCCGGTCAGCTTGCGACGAATCCATCCGAAAGCACCAACAATAGCGGCCACGATGACAAACCATCCTTTCTTAAGTAAAAGCAATAATCCAACTTTCTTAGCTACAGCTACACCAGCACCACCGAGAATCAGACTGGTCAGGCCAAGTTCTGATTTTTTGTCTACGGATGCATCAAACTCTTCATAGGTATTTCCTTTGATCACGTTGAGCTGGTTAAGCACGGAGCTTTCAAACTGTTTGCGATTTTCTTCAAAATTGGCACTATCCGTAACGAGGATAACACCGATGTATCCTTCGCGGGTGAGTACATTCACATTATAATTGACGAGTTTTTCCCGCTCTGCATCCTCAAGACCAAGAGAATAGATCAATTGATGTTTGCTGCTGTCATAGGTGGGCTCAATTTCCCATCCGGTGATAAACAATTGATTTTCGGGTGTTGTTTTCTCATTTTGATCTTCTGTACCTCTTTTATAGCTATCGAGCAGTTCATCGGCATTCAGATCGTCTTTCTCACTATCATCGACATGACCGGTATCGTTATATTCAAAGATAACATACCAGTTGGAGTTTTCGCCGGCGCCATAGATACTTCCAATTTCCGTTCCATTGGGGAAGGAGTCCGTGTCTTCCAGGAACCTTTGGGTGTTAGCTGCATCGAGATAGGAGAGATTTTCAGCTACGTTTAATGTTGCTTTGTTATCAAGGACTACGTCTGAAGGCCCATCAATCCATTGATAATCTTCGGTGGAGCTATTGCTTTCACTTTCTGCAGATGCTGTGGTCGAGAATGGAGCTTGAAATGAGGCGATAAGCAAAATTGCGAGTAGAGAGGCTAACCATCTTTTCATTTACGCTGTATTCCTTTCGAAGGTGTCATGCAATGTTGTCATTTACATGAACATATGTATTGTGTCGTTATATTCATAAGAAAATAAGGACTTATCGACATTAACACAGGCATCCAGACCAGACAAGGTAATTCTGGAGATAAAGGGTTAATTTTCCTACAAAAGACCTAATTCATTTTATTTCAGTGGTTTGAAAGATAAGTATTTAGTCCTTAATTTACACTTTTTTGCAAATGGTACAGATTGGTGGGAAACGCGAGTTGTGGGGGGATGATAAATCTTTTATACTGGATGAGTGACTGCTCTTTGAAGAGGGGGATGAACGTGAAGGGAAAGATTGCCCTCATAACGGGAAGTGCCAAAGGTCTTGGTAAAATGACGGCCCTCAGTCTGGCGGATCAGGGTTGCCATATTGCTCTGAATTACGTACATAGCCGTACGGAGGCTGAGGCGTTAAAGACTCAGATTGTAGCCAAGGGTGTGCGGTGTATTGCCGTCCAGGCCGATATTTCCAAGACAGAAGAGATCACTATGCTCGTTGCTCAGGTCGAAGAGAAACTGGGCAGCATTGATATTCTCGTGAACAACGCGGGTCCTTTTGTCCGTGAACGTCGACTGTTTGCCGAGTATTCCGAAGATGAGGTTCAGATGCTTGTGCAAGGAAATCTGCTTGGGCCGATGCTGCTGGATCAGCGTGTATTGCCGGAGATGCGGCGCAAGCAGTGGGGACGAATAATACATTTTGGCTTCAGTCATGCAGGAGAAGCGAGGTCATGGCCTCATCGGGCGGTTTATGCTGCTGCGAAAGTAGGTCTGGTTTCATTTACAAAGACACTTGCTGTAGAGGAAGCTCCCTACGGCATTACGGTTAATATGGTGTGTCCAGGTGATATTCGCGGTGCCAACAAAGAGAAAACGATTGATGAGATGGTAGGTATAACCGACGAGGAAACGCCGAGAGGACGTCCTGGAAGCGGTGAAGATATTGCGCGGGTGATTACCTATCTGTGTCTGGATCATTCCGATTTTATAACAGGTAACATTATGGATGTATCTGGAGGACTTGACCCGATTCGTCCTAACATACAGCGTGAGGATGCATAGCACAAAAAAAGAGCCCTCCGCTTCATGTGAAGCGAAAGGCTCTTGAGGTTTATTTCGTGAAGGATTGATTAGAATACTTGTACGACTTCTTCGACACCCTCAACTTCTTCGAGAAGGGCGCGTTCAATCCCGGCTTTTAAGGTAATGGTGGAGCTTGGGCAGCTGCCGCAGGCACCGACCAGTTTCAGCTTAATAATGCCGTCCTCCACGTCGACCAGTTCCACGTCACCGCCATCGCGTTGCAGGAACGGACGAAGTTTGTCAAGCACTTCAGATACCTCATCATACATGGTGCTTTGTGCGTTTTCGCTCATTTTTTTCAACTCCTTTCCTCACTATAGTATATTACAATTGGCCACAAATTAAAATGGTCAAACAAAGCAGGTGAACCTACATGAGACCGATTATTGAATTTTGTGCCAATAATATGCATTTTGGCACAGATGAAGTCATGGATCAACTGGAAGAAAATCCAGACTATGATGTGATAGAATACGGCTGCCTCAGCAACTGCGGCCAATGTTACATGACTCCATTTGCACTGGTGAATGGCGAGCTTGTCATCACCGACAAAGTGGAGGATTTATATAACGCTATATTGGCCAAAATTGCCGAAGCCGATGCCTGGGATGAGCTGGATCTCGATTAACCGAGATGACGCTTGGACATCCAGAGCACGCCGCTTTTTAGAATACGTGGCACACGTCCCATCATGGACGTTTTGCCCATCAGCCCAAATCCAGCCTTCTTGCCGAGTGCACCGAGTGTGCCACGAAGCTTGAGTGGCTGCGGATTGGGCTTTTCGCCTTTCCAGAGGGCATGCTGAATATGGGCGATTTGTTCACCCTGTACTTCGGCAGCCTGACCGCTTGGTGCATAAGGCACGCTGGCACAGTCACCTACTACATAAACATCGGTATATTCTGGAATTTGATAATATTCGTTCAGTACGACACGACCTTGTGGATCCTTGGTCACATCGAGATCTTGTACGACTTTTACGGGCTGAATGCCGGCAGTCCAGACTACCGCATCCGTCAGAATTTCTTCATCCCGGTTGAAAATGGCGTTCGGTTCAAGTCGGGAAATGGCAATATGCCCACGTGTCTCGACCTGATGTTCACCAAACCATTCATGAACATAAGCGGACAAGCGCTGCGGAAAAGCGGATAATACACGTTCACCACGGTCCAGGATGCTGATGTTCAGATCCGGTCTGCTCTCACGAAGCTCGGCAGCGATCTCGACGCCGCTCAATCCACCGCCGACGATATGCACGTTACCATAAGCTTTGACTTCGTTAAGACGAAGGTAGGTCTCCCGTGTTTTGCTAAAGCTTTGAATCGTACAGCTATATTCCTCGGCTCCCGGCGTATTGTGGAATCGGTCTGTACATCCAAGTCCAATCACGAGCTTGTCATACTCCAAAGGGTCCTGTCCTTCAAATTCAATCTGACGCTGTTCCAAGTCAATCGAAGTTACTTCTCCGTAACGATAAGTGACTTTGTCGCTGACTGGAAATTGGATACGCAGGTCATAATCGGATACGGTCCCTGCTGCGAGTGCGTAATATTCAGTTTTCAATCCTTGGAAGGGACTGCGGTCCACCAACACGATTTGTGTATCTGACGGGATCTTGCCTTCCAGAAGTTCCTTGATAATCGTGAGGCCACCGTAGCCGCCTCCGAGAATGACGAAATTTTTCATGACTCGGCTTCCTTTCTGCATCAGTCCCGTGTGAACGGGGCTGTAACCTGTGGAGCAGCTATGCAATAACATAGCTGCTCCTGTTTTTTTAATCTGGATTTGAAATGATTGAAAATGGGCATATGTTTCAGTAATCCGCACCACTCCATGCCAAACGCTCCCGAGTTGAATGAAAGTCGCTTATGGGAATGATGCTCATACTACATGCTATTCGTACACTTGAATTTCATTGTAGAACGTATCACGTTCAACCGGAATGCGTCCAGCACCCTTAATTAACCATATAAGCTCTTTGCGGGTGAGGCCTTCAGGCGTTAGTGCGCCTGCTGCATGACTAATCCGTTCGCGAACGATAGTTCCGTGTGCATCCGAAGCACCGAATCCAAGGGCGACTTGAGTCAGCTGTGGACCGATGTTGATGAAGTATGCTTTGATATGATCGATGTTATCCAGCATCAGACGGCTGATCGCAATCGTTTTGAGATCCTCGTATGCGGAGTTACGACGCATGATGCTGGCGTTTTTGCTTTTCGGCTGCATGGAGAGCGGGATAAATACCATGAATCCGTTGGTCTCATCTTGCAGTTCACGAATTTGTACCATATGGTTCACGCGATCCTCATAGGACTCAATGGATCCATAAAGCATCGTGGTATGGGTACGCATGCCCAAATGATGAGCAGTACGGTGCACTTCCAGATAACGGTCAACGTTCGCTTTGTTTACACGCATTTTTTTGCGGTATTCATCGGACAGGATCTCAGCGCCGCCACCAGTCAGTGATTTCAGACCTGCTTTTTGCAGTTCTTGCAGTACTTCCTTGATGCTTAGTCCGCTGATGCGGGTGAAGAAATCAATCTCGGCAGCCGTGTAGGCTTTCAACGTAACGTCCGGATATTTCTCGTTTAAAGCACGCAAGGAATCGACATAATATTGAAAAGGAACATGGTTGTTATGTCCGCCTACAATATGGAACTCGCGTACACCTGGGTGAATATGCTGTTCTACGTAATCGATCATTTCTTGACCGGACAACGTGTAAGAGCCATCTTCGCCCTGATCTTTGCGGAAGTTACAGAAAGCACAGTGGGCTTCGCATACGTTGGTAAAATAAAGGCTCATGTTTTCAATAAAATAAACTTTCTTGCCATTCTTACGCAGGTTGGCCTCATTGGCCAGTTGGCCCAAAGTCAGCAGATCATCCGTTTCATACAGATAAACGCCGTCTTCTACGGTCAGCCTTACGCCGTTCTGCACTTTCTCAACGATTTCAGCCATTCTTTTGTCTGTGAACGGTGTTACCAATGTAGACATTTTGTATCCTCCTATTCTTAACCGGAATCGAGTTGTGTGTAGGACTTACTTACAGAACTACATAGAAAAGATGCGGTCATCTGCCGCTTCTTATATGGACTAACTCTTATTTACCCGGTGCAGCCTATGCTGCGTACGTAAAGCTGATTTTTCATCAAAATGAGTCTTGTGACTCTATATGCATTGGGGACTGCGTACAGTCTCGAAATGTGAAAAAAATTACAACTCTATATATGACCATCGCCTGAATAAGTCATGACAAAATATCGACATTTCAAAGCGATCACCTACTCATTATAAACCTCGTGTCCCGGGGGTTCAATACACTGGGAAGAAAAAGGAGTTAAGGGGGAACGCGGAAACAGGCAAAGATGACTTGAGCCCCTTGACGGGGTGGAGTATAATTTAAAGAAGAGTTAACGAAAGGTTGTTCAAAAAGTACGCCTTTGATTACGAAGGATGCCTAGCGGCATCTCAGCGTCGAATATGGGATTCAGCCGAAATGTCCGTTGCTCACGTAGTTTTGCCTACGCTCCGCTACTCCATTTCTATCTTCATCCCATCTTCTTGGTACTGAAAAGCGCCCTTTTTGAACATGATTATATATGAAAAAGGAGAGTGACCTGGCATGATTAGCATCAGCGAAACGGCTGCAGACAGATTGAAAGAAATGCTTGAGCAGCAAGAGACACCTGGTATGTTCTTGCGTCTTGGCGTAGCACCGGGCGGTTGTACCGGATTTTCGTACGCCATGGGCTTTGACGATAAAGAGTCCGATGAGGACCTCTATATGGATATTCAGAACATGAAGGTTGTTGTAGAGAAGGAAAACCTGAAATATTTGAATGGACTGGAAATTGATTTTGAAGAATCCGGCATGTCCGGTGGTTTCACCATTCACAACCCGAACGCAGTGGCAACATGCGGCTGTGGCTCATCCTTCCGGACGAGAGAAGAAGCAGGCGTACCGGATAAAGATTGTTAATATTTGTGAATTGCGGCCTCTATAGCGGATTAGTCTTGTACTAATCACGTTATGGAGGTCTTTTTTTTTTGCGTGGTGGTTTGGTATGTATTTTGGTTGTTCATATTAAGAGGGCACCTGGACGCTTTTTTATAGAGAGGTGAAGTTGACAAGTTATGTTGTAACTAATATAGTTACATTATGAAATTTAACAGAACCTAACCAAAGGAGAGATTATGATGAAGATTGGAATTATTGGCGCGACAGGCAAAGCAGGGAATTTGATTTTGAAAGAAGCGTTGGATAGAGGGCATGAAGTGACTGCGATCGTTCGTAATGCATCCAAAGTGGAAGATATAAGTCTGAATGTACTTGAAAAAGATGTATTCGACCTCACGGCAGAGGATGCCAAATCATTCGACGTGATCGTCAATGCTTTCGGTGCTCCAGCCGGTAAAGAGAATCTGCATGTGGAAGCAGGACAAGCCTTGATTAACATTCTGAAAGAGGCGCCGAATACTCGTTTGATCGTTGTTGGTGGTGCAGGCAGTCTGTTCACAGATGAAACTCAAACCTTGCGTGTTGTAGACTCCCCTGGATTCCCTGATGCATACAAAGCAACAGCGACCAACCAGGGTAAAAACTTGCAGGATCTGCAAGCTTCTTCAGGTATCCAATGGACGTTCCTGAGCCCGGCGGGATTCTTCAATCCAGAGGGTGTACGCACAGGCAAATACCAATCGGGTAAAGATCAGATTCTGGTGAACAGTGAAGGCAACAGCTACATCAGCTATGCTGACTATGCCATCGCTTTGGTCGATGAGATCGAAAACCCGCAGCATAAGAACGAACGCTTTACGGTTGTAGGCGAAGCGAAGTAATTGATTTGAACTGAAAGAGATGAAAATGGACGCCAATCATTATAATGATTAGCGTCCATTTTTTTTTTTTTTTTGTAAAGTTGAATTCTGTAATCCTCGATGCTAGGAAGGTGTAACGTCATCTGTATTTGGATTTTCTATCAATTCTACGGACTCTGCCGACTCCATACTTTCAACACCATCTACAACCTCAACGAGTCCTACAGCCAATGTAGTGACTGCCGCAGCGGCAATTAGATTCTTGGCCCCGAGCTTAACTCTCTCCATGTCCTCGTCTTTCATGCCGACAACAACATCTTTGCCACCGTTATACACATACTTAGCTGATACCACTACGCCTATAGCTGTATTGGAAACAGCTCCTCCAATATCGGCAAGTCCGGCGTCTAAAGTTGTGTTGTCTTTTCTGATCACACCACTCGCCATATCATATGTACCGCTGGCAAGTTGTCCTACGGTTTTCCCTGTATTAATCGTAGCTTTTTCTACGCCATTACCAATTTCTTTAATGAATGGACTGCCTGTAAGTTCTCCAGCCACTCGGACAGTGCCGCCGAGTACTTTTCCGGTAACTTCTCCAGCAAACTGACCCAGTTCTTTTAAAAATCCCATATATTCCCCACCTTTGAAATAAGGTTGCACATGTGCTGTCTGAATTCTATATCTTATATTATATAAGTATATGAGCGATAAGACTATTTACGTTCAGATTCATCAAGCGTTCCTAATTAACATGAAACCAATTCAACGAATTCGATCTAACTGAGTTGAAGAAGCAAACCACCTAGCCTAGCTTAAAGCATCCAACCCAAACAACTCACTACAACTCTCAAAAAAAGGCGCTACTCCCAACGGAAGCAGCGCCTTTTCTTTTTACTACCCCAAATTTCTACTAAACACATTTTAGAATTGTCTCATAAGCGGCGTGCGTAGTGGAGGGGACGAAATCGATTCTGTAGAAGCGGTAGCGTTCGCCTTTATCCCCGGATTTTGTCCTATGAAATAGGACATTCAAAAAAATCCGGGGATAACAGCGATCAGAAGAACGATCCGTACCCGTAACGCCACCTGCCGCTCTTAAAATACTTATCCCTGTGTTTAGTCGATAAATCCTTCCAACATTACGGTCGGCAAGCCGTTAGACTGCCATGCACCTTTGCTGTAACCACCGTTGTAGCCCGGCGTTGCTTCAGGCTCCCAATAGAATACGCCTTTACCTTTGCTGTTTGGCAGGTTGCGGAATTGCGTTTTCATCGCTGCGACAAAACTTTTACCGGCTGCCGGTTGCGTATTATCCATCCCGATTTCCGATACGATAATCTCCTTACCATACCGGTTGATCAGATCCTTGGCATTGTTCACAGCATTGGTAACAGCCGTGTTCCAGCCGGAAGCGGAAGGATAGAGGGACATGGCAATCATGTCAAAGTTGGCACCGTTATCGATCAGACCACCGATATTCCATACATAGAGGGCATTATCGTCTCCGCCCGCCAAGTGAACGATTGTTTTGGTGCTGGTGCTGATGGATTTTACGGCATTATGGCCCGTATTCACCAGCCACGCATAATTTTTCATGTTGGTGGATGCTTTTCCATCTTCCCATAACATACCGTTGCTTGTTTCGTTACCGATTTGTACCCAGTCCGGGGTTACGCCTTTGCTCTGCATGGCCGTCATAACTTCACGCGTGTGATTCCATACAGCATCCATCAGCTGCTGGAACGTGTAGTTTTTCCAGGCTGCAGGTTTCGTTTGTTGACCCGGATCAGCCCAGGAATCACTGTAATGCAGCGTCAGCATGACACTCATGCCTGCATTTTTGGCACGCAGGGCCAGCGCAGCTGCACGATCTTTGTTCATGTAACCGTTACCATAATCGTTCGAAGGATTAACAAAGACACGAATACGAACGGAGTTGATCTGGTAATCATTTTTCAAAATATCAATAATATCACGCTGTACGCCGTTTTTGTCTTTCCATTTGTAGCCTTGCGCTTCCATCCCGGGCACCCAACTGATGTCGGCTCCTTTGGCGAAGCTCGGTGCAGCACTGGCATGCTGGCCTGCCGGCAGCATAATGGAGGTGAATAACAAAACAAAGACCAGAGCGATGGATGTTTTGAAACCCCTTACATTTTTGGACATTACAATATGCCTCCTCGAATATGGGTTGAGTTGCAACCTAATTATAGCGAGCATTGTTTACTCAGCTACAGGGTCCATTTCCAATATTTTGGTTGTTTTTTCAACCTCTCCCCAAAAAAGACAAAACAAAAAGCCGTCCGAAGACGGCTTTTCTACCCGTGGCGCTTTTTGAAACCTTGATCCGTATCCCGCGCCTCCACCAGAATCAGTTAATTTGAGCTAGTGGATCGGGTAAGGGACACGTTCAACATGTGATTAGATATGTTGACGCACCTCCTTTCCTTGTGCCAAGAGTATACATCACTCTTTTACGGAAAGCTAGTCTTTTTTTCATATTTACGAAAAATTTATTTTTCGGTTTGGAACATCGTGATATCCCGATCATAATGACTCTTTGTACCGTTATCGTTGCGAAATCTCACGCTGTCTTCGCTGATCTGCTCTACGATGCCGCGACCCACTTCACAATATACGCCAGCTGGATCTTCCTGCCATGCGGTTACCGTGCATTGGGATAGTGCAGCCGTGAAAAACTCTATATTTTTTTGTAACGTTCTAGGTTTATTCGATTTCATTATATACTCCTTTAACAAAAACAATTTTAGAATGTGGACAGCAACCGGACATTTTACACTGTAAATCACTTTACTCTGTCTCCTGCTCTTTGTAAAGGGATGGAAAAAGTTATCGTCATGAGGTATCATTTACATAAATTTTACATAGCGTTTACACTACGCTGACGCTTGTAGCCAATCACGAATAGTACAATTAGTTCATAACATCTAACCAAGAATAGATATGTAACAAATTCGGAGGCCATACATGCATAGAGATGTCAAAACAGGTAACTACGTTAACCGTGATTTAAGTTGGGTAGAATTCAATCGTCGTGTGCTTCAGGAGGCGCAAGATCCAACAACACCTCTGCTGGAACGCATGAGGTTTCTTGGTATTGTCGCCAGTAATCTGGACGAGTTCGTAAGTGTAAGGGTAGCGGAGACGAAAGAGAAGATCAAGGCTGGATTTACGCAAAAGGATTTTACTGGCTACACCCCTGCCGGATTGTACCGTAGATTGATTAAACGAACGGGGACCATGGTCGCCGAGCAATATAAAACCTATCGGGAGCTCATTCGTCTTCTCGCCAAGAAAGGCGTGAATTTCCAGGAATATACCGATCTGAATATGACCCAACAGCGAGCAATGGACCAGTATTTTCATGAGATCATTTTCCCGGTTTTAACACCGATGGCGATCGATTCGAGCCGGCCATTCCCACTGGTACACAATAAATCTGTATATCTGTCCGTGATGCTGCAGAAGGAAGAAGAGCAGGAGGGCGAGCCATTTTTGGCTATCGTTCAGGTGCCTTCCAATCTGCCGCGCGTAGTTCAGGCGCCTTTAAGGGCGAATAGTAAAAAGAAAACGTTCATTCTGATTGAAGATCTCATCAAACATCATATTCATACCTTGTTCAGCGGATATGTGCCGCTGGCTGTACAGGAATTCAGGGTGACCCGCAATGCGGATCTTTCCATTAATGAAGAAGAAGCTGAGGATTTGCTTGAAGCAATTGAGAAGGAGCTGCGACGCAGACGCCGGGGAGCACCGGTAAGACTGGAAATTTGTAAGGATTTCCGCCCGGATGCGTTGCTAGAGTTGCAGGAAGAGTTCGATATTCAAGACCCTATGTATGAGATCGATGGACCACTGGATTTGAGCTTTCTGGCCGGGTTTGTAGATAGTCTGGAAGGCTTCTCTCATTTGAAATATAGTCCGGTACAGCCTGTGTATCCTCTGGAGTTCCTTCCTCGGGAAAGTCACTTTGAACTGCTGCGTAAACGGGACGTGCTCGTGCATCATCCATACGAATCGTTCGAACCGGTAACGGACTTTATTGTGGAAGCTTCGGAAGATCCGCGTGTGATGGCGATCAAGATGACGTTATATCGGGTGAATGGGGATTCCCGTCTCATCCCCGCACTGGCTCATGCAGCCGAGAGCGGCAAACAGGTGACGGTTGTTGTTGAATTAAAAGCCAGATTTGATGAAGAACGGAATATTGCATGGGCCCGCACGCTGGAGAAGTCAGGTTGTCATGTCGTATATGGATTGGTCGGATTAAAGACTCATGCCAAGATTATTCTCGTCGTACGCAGGGAACAGAGTGGTCTGAGAAGGTACGTGCATGTTGGAACAGGTAACTATAATGAAAGTACGGCCAAAATATACACCGATGTAGGACTGTTTACCTCCAATCCCATCATTGGTGAGGATGCATCGGAATTGTTTAATGAGATTACCGGATATTCAGGACCCAAAGCGTTGCAAGCATTCCGCGTCGCCCCTGACGGCATGAAGGATGAACTGTTCGCGCTCATTCGTCGGGAAAGGGAGCATGCCTTCAAGGGAAGACCATCCAGGATTATTGCCAAAATCAATTCCTTATCCCATCAGGATATCATTGATGAATTGTATCTGGCATCTCAAGCTGGAGTACAGATCGATCTAATCGTGCGCGGTGTATGCTGCTTGCGTCCCGGGGTAGAAGGACTTAGCGAGAATATTCGGGTAATCAGCATCGTGGACCGGTTTCTGGAACACTCCAGACTGTTTTATTTTGAAAATAGCGGGAACCCGGATGTGTATCTATCCAGCGCAGACTGGATGACCCGTAATTTGAAGCGGAGAATAGAACTGATGTGTCCCGTGTTTGATCCGGAGTTGAAGAAGATGCTGGTCGATATATTGAATCTGTCGCTCATGGATAATGTGAAGGCAAGAGAGCTTATGCCTGGCGGCAATTATGTTTTTGTACAAAATGAAAAGCCCCCGCTGAGAAGTCAGACGGAGGCGATGGGCATTATTCCCTGGAAGCCTGCTGAATGGAGTGCGTTAACGTAACTCCCCAAGCTTCCTGTAAATCCTTGACGGCATCGTCAAGGCCACTGAGTTCCAGTAACGGCTCGGCTGTACAGATGAATTGCATCTGCAGCGAGTCGTTTTCTTTTGCCGCCTTTATGGCGGTTATACTTTCAGATCGATTAATCGCTTCAGTCACGCGCAGCAGAGAGCCCAAACGATGGGCATGCCGTTCGTCCGAATCCTTGAGAATGTCCTTGTGCTTATGCAGCAGCTGGGGCGTTCTTTTTTTTGGATGATAATCGGCTGCAACAGCACTCAGGATGGTCTCCCGGTGAGATAGTCCGTAGATGCTTGCATTCATGATCCAATAAGCCGAGTGCTGGGGATACCGGAAGTAGTTAATCTGTTTTCCAGCCATGTGCAGCATGGAGACCGTATACAGAATTCGGGTATCCGCTGGATCGGGAGCATTACCTTGTAGGGCAGTATACAGAGTAAGTGCATCATGGTGAATCCGATTCAGACGTTTCTCCGGAATGGGTGGACCAAAATGAATGAAGTTGCGAATGCTGTCCCGCAGCGCATCTGGCACGACTGGCTTACCTTCAGCAAGGAGATCCCTTAGCAAACCATCGCGTAATCCCGCTCCGCTCACGACATAACGATCCCCTTGGATGATTCGGAAGACCGTCCGCAATATGAGTACACCTGGAACAATAATATCGGCACGATCCTTGGCCAGTCCGGGTACTTTCTTGCGCTGTGCCGAGGTTAGATGTGGCAAAGAACGAGCGATATTTTCCATCTCTTCTGCACCGATTTCATAATGATGCGTAACCGGTAGTGAATATTGTGTTCTCTTCTGCTCCACTTTGGCCAGTGTACGCATGGTGCCACCAAGTCCAATAAGAGGTAGTCCGGGATGTTGTCTGATCCAATCCTGACCGCTCAATGCCTGTATAACTTCATTACATAGCGCAGCTGCATTTTCCTCAGTCCACTGATCTTCTCCACCATAACGGGCATGAGAGTTAACCGCACCAATAGGCAGAGAGATGCTGTGCAGTCTTTTTCGATCACGGAATACAGTGATCTCGGTACTGCCACCGCCAATATCCACGACATAACCATCTGCCAGATCAATCGATTGAGTGACTCCAAGGAAACCGTAATAGGCTTCCTGATCGCCGGATACACATTCGATGGTAAGTCCCGTCTCGGCTTCCAACCAACCTATAATTTCTGGGGCATTGCCTGCATTTCGAATCGCAGCCGTGGCTGCAGCGCGGATAAGCTTGGTTTGATATGCTTCGCAAGTAGCCCTGAATTGTCGCAAAATCGTAATGGCCTTATCCAGTGAATGTCGCAGGATGGTTCCGTCTTGTTCAACCACATTGCTTAGACGAGCGGCATATTTGTCTTCATGAATGATGCGATAGGCTCCATCCTGGTCGAGTTCATAAATAACCAGACGAATGGAATTGGAGCCGATATCGATGATTCCGAGTATTTCGTTATGTGTCATAAGCATCTCCTTCTACAGAGGTTAATCTACCCGACTTTTAGCAAGGCAGCCATGGCTTCCGGTGAACCCGGAGGCGTCGAGGAGAAGGGCGTGGTCAGCATGACCACAATGATGAAGACGATAAAGCAGGCAAACAGAATACAACTTACAGCAAAACCGCGATTGCTTTTCTTCATAAACAGTCGAATACCTGTAACGAATAGAAGTACCGTAATGGCTACCAGAACGATAGAAATTGCAAAATAGGCTACGCCATACAGTGATTTAAAAAATGATTCCATGTCTTCTGAACGCTCCTTAGATCCTCATATTTAAGCCTCTCCAAACCATTCCTTAGTAGCATACGATAGATTGATGCGTTTGAAAAGCAAACCAGGCGCCTGTTCCGGCCTTGAACCAAGCTGATGGACTATATCAACGGAAAAGGGGCCCCAGCCTTGGACAGACATCCAAGAAAGCACGGCTTCTGTTGAGTATGTATAAGGAAGGACTATTGTTCACGAAAGGAGATCAACCCATGTCGAGACAGCTTGCAAGCAAATGGCTGAAGACAGCGGCGCTGTTAAAATATCCGGTAGCTGCTGTCCACATTCCACAGACGAAGGCGTTCAACTCGGGGAATCTGCTAAACATGCTTAGTCATTATGGAATGGTGTATATCAAACCTGTTGTCGGTGGTGGAGGTTACGGTGTCATTAGAGTATCAGGAAGCGGAGGAGCCTATCGTTACACTCATATGAAGATAACCCGTTCATTTACTCAGTTTGATCAGATGTACCGCTCCCTAATCCGTGTAAAAGCCAGACGGAGATACCTTATTCAACAAGGCATTCATCTCGCAACCATTCAAGGCAGACCAATCGATTACAGAGTCAAAGTTGTCAAGACGGAAAGAGGCTGGGTATTCCGTTCTATGGTGGGACGGCTCGCTCGTCCGGGACTTGTCGTGACCAATCTTAGCAAAGGAGGGACGATGCTGTCCGGTAGGAGAGCGCTCGCTCTGTCCTTACCTCATATTTCCGGTAAACATAAACGTCGCGAGATGCGTTCACTGACACTCACCTGTACACATATCATGGAAAGTCAGTTCCCAGGTGTGGGGCAGCTCGGCTTCGATTATGGACTGGATCATTCAGGCAAGATATGGATTTTGGAAGTGAACACCAGACCGCAATGAAAATGGTTAAAAAAGCTAAAAAAATCCAAAGAAAATCCGATAGTAATATAGTAGGAAACTAGATGGAAAACGTTTGAAATTTAACAATTAAGGGTAATTTACTCGCATCAACTCTTGAAACTATGAATTTATTCTAAAAAAAATGCTCTGATAATCGTTCTGTTCGGTAAGCTACGATCCTGTGTATAAATACTGTCCACACTATCCACGTTGATCAATCAACATTTTTACCATTTATCAACAAACTATACACAGGATTTCCACATAACGTTGTGGATAACAAGAACGCTTGTTCTCTTTATAAATCTCTGATATGATAGTTTTGAGGAAAAAAAAGGAAAGGTTGTGGCGGGAAATGGCTATGTTATCCGATGAGATGTTGTTGGATTCCTACCATAAGGCGATTGAGTTGGATCTCGAACGAGATTTCATCGCACTGCTGTTGGCAGAAATCCATAAGCGCAAACTGGGTACCGACGTATCTGCCATTCTTCACTAGAGATCCTCATTGCAGGCAATGCTACAGGTTTCCGGACATGTCCCATAGATTGACAGGCCATAGCGTGCTTGTCTGACAATGGTGACAGTACATCATATGATTGCAAACGTTTTCGGCTTCGTCTGCCGTGTCAGAGGAAGTGTGAATGACGTAGGGGCTGTATGGTCCGGTGTAATCGTCCAATTTGCCGCATTCTGACAGTCCCTGAAGGCAGTGGGGACAAGCCTGCTCCGGTACAACCAGACCGTTACACAGCGGGCATATATAAGACAAGGGTATCCCTCCTGATGTTCAATTCATTCAGGAGTAAGATACCCTTTTTTGTGTCTTTTATGTTCTATTTGATTCCATAAGGAATTAGCGCTTCATGTTACTGCTGTGTCCCGGGGACAACTTAGCGTCTGGGTCGAAGTAAACCTTGGCATTGTTCACTGCGGTTGGTGCTTCACCGAATCCGACAGCAATCAGCTTCAGCTTGCCTGGATAAGTTGTAATATCTCCGGCAGCATAGATACCCGGAATCGAAGTTTCCATGCGGGAATCGACCACGATGGAATTGCTATCAATTTCGATGCCCCATTCTGCAATAGGTCCCAGGGAAGAGACAAAGCCGAAATTGACGATTACATCATCGACTTCAATTTCCTGTGTTTCCTTGGTTTTAACGTGAGCCAAAGTAACTTTGGTAATGCTGTCCTCACCATGAAGCTCCGTAATTTCGGTAGGTGTAACGATGTTCACCTTGGAATTCATCAGGTTTTCGACACTGTGCTCATGCGCGCGGAATTTGTCGCGGCGATGAATCAGGGTTACTTGCTCAGCGATTGGCTCAAGCATAAGCGCCCAGTCTACAGCGGAGTCACCGCCACCGCTGATCAGTACTTTTTTGCCTGCAAAGGCATTCAGGTCACTGATGAAGTAGTGCAGATTGGTTTTTTCGAATTTGGCCGCACCCTCAAGCTCCAGACGACGGGGTTCGAATGCACCCACACCTGCAGTGATAATTACGGCTTTGGCGTGATACTCATTCACATCGGTTTTTACGACGAAGTGACGTTCTTCTAATTTCTCTACGGATACAACCTTTTCCTCAAGACGAATGTTCGGGTTAAAATGGCTCATTTGCTCCACCAAGTTATTCACCAGCTCCTGAGCGGTAACTTTCGGGAACCCGGCTACATCATAGATGAATTTTTCGGGATAGAGGGCGGCAAGTTGTCCACCAAGTTGTGGCATACTTTCAACCAGAGTAACAGATGCCTGACGCATCCCTCCGTAAAACGCGGCGAACAGACCCGCAGGGCCGCCACCAATAATAAGTAAATCGGTCATGTCATGACCGGCAGTTTGTGCAGTCAAGAATCAACAACACCTTTCTTATTTTAATAGGTAGTTAACAGAAATAATAAAGCCGGGTACGTATGGTAACCAGCGTTTGTTGCTGAACTGTCTTTCTCATTATAAACGGTGTAAACTGGGTTGCAAAGTTGGCAGTTTGATGAATCTGGGAACAATAGATGAAGATCAGGTGAGAATAGGATGAAATTGGAAATGAAAGGTTATGAAAAATAACAAAAAAAACCTTGATCTTTGCCAGAAATACAGATATCCTTGACCTGTACTATGTGTTTTTTTGTCTAATTTAGCCCCAATTTGTAATGTGAAGACAATACCCGCGTTTTGTTGAATCTTGTGTATAATTTCACAATTTTAATCGATAACTTGCATGCAAAAAGTTCAAATAAATTCGCGAAGTTAACATTTGTCGTCATAATGGATAAGACCTCATCAATATGGGTAAGTAAGAGCCTTTTTACAACAAAACAATCGAATGGCTGATGCAACGAAACCGGAAGGGGTATAGACATGAGCAGTATTCCCAAAATCGTCATCCTCGGCGCGGGCTATGGCGGGATTCTGACAGCCCAGCGGCTGCAGAAGGAATTGAACTATAACGAGGCCGATGTCACATTGGTGAACCGGCATGATTATCATTATATCACTACACATCTACATATGCCGGCAGCCGGCACAGATACCATTGAACATGCAAGGGTCCCGATTTCGAAGCTGATTGACGAGTTCAAGATTGATCTGGTCAAATCCTCGGTGAAAGAGATCCGCCTGCAGGATCGGAAGATTATTCTGGAGGATGGCACGTTATCCTATGATTATCTGATTATTGGATTGGGTGGGGAACCGGAGACCTTCGGTATTCCAGGCATGCTCGATCATGCCATGACGATTCGCAGCATTAACTCGGTCAGAATGATTCGCGAACATATCGAATATCAGTTTGCTATGTACAAAAACGATAATAAACGTAACCGCATTCGTTTTGTTGTGGGTGGGGCTGGCTTCAGTGGTGTCGAATTCGTGGCTGAACTTGCGGATCGAATTCCTCAGCTTTGCAAGGAGTTCGACGTGAATCCCAAAAATGTGCACATCTATAATGTGGAAGCAGCGCCTTCAGCTCTGCCGGGCTTTGATCCAGAACTGGTTGAGCATGCAATGAACGTGTTGAAGAAAAAAGGTGTTACTTTTAAAATCGGTGTTCCGATCAAACAATGTCTGCCAGACGGAGTCATTGTGGGTGAAGGAGAAAAACTCGATGCAGCAACGGTTGTATGGACCGGCGGTATTCGTGGAAACGCCCTGCTTGAGCAGGCAGGTCTTGAAGTGATGCGCGGACGGGTGAAGGTCGATGAATTTCTTCGTGCCCCAGGGCATGAGCACGTCTATGTCATCGGTGACAATTCACTGGTTTTCAATAACGAAGGGCGTCCATATCCACCAACAGCTCAGATCGCGATGCAGCAAGGTGTTAACTGTGCCAAAAACGTTGTCGCTGCCATCCGCAAAAAGCAGCCTCAACCTTTTGTGTTTACAAGTAAAGGTACGGTTGCGTCACTGGGGAAAGGTGAAGCTATCGCCGTCGTAGGCGGTAAGAAATACAAGGGATGGAAGGCGGCTCAGCTGAAAAAGCTGGTGGATCTCCGGTACTTGTTTATCATCGGTGGCATTCCTTTGGTTCTGAAGAAAGGGCGGTTTTTTGGATGAGACATTGCAGTGTTCAGGTCAGAGGATTACTCACACGCGAAGAACTGGATCGTTACAACGCCCTGATGCAGGTTGGCGGTTATCTGGAGGAACAGGATCAGTATGATCTGGCTTATATCGTTCAGAAGGAAGTTGATATTCTCATTTTGCCTGCCATTGAGCGGCTTAAGGAGAAGGGACGTGACCGTGACCGGGCAACGGCTGAGTTTTTGGAATCTCTGAAAGCGGTTGATGAAGAGGATCAGGATTAAGCATTCACGTTATCCCAAAGATCATGAGTCATCCATTTATTATTGAACATTTCATATTCATTCGAAAAAGTAAAAGCACCGCTGATCCTCTCCTTAATGGAGGTATCGCGGTGCTTTTTGTAATTTATCCGATTTATAGCTTGAGCATCTCTTCCAATGTTCCTTCGTTCAGCAGGCTTCCTACATAGAAAGAGCCGAATTCGCCATAACGGGCACTGACTTCATCAAAACGCATCTCGTAAACGAGCTTCTTGAACTGAAGTGCATCATCCGCAAACAACGTAACGCCCCATTCCCAGTCGTCGAAACCAACGGAACCGGTAATGATTTGTTTCACTTTGCCAGCGTAACTGCGACCAATCATGCCGTGGCTGCGCATCATCGTACGTCGCTCGTCCATCGACAGCATGTACCAGTTGTCGTTCAGCTCGCGTTTTTTGTTCATCGGGTAGAAGCAGATGTATTGCCGCTGTGGCAGGACCGGTTTGAGACGGGCGATAATTTCCGGGTTTTGCATAGGGTCTTCGCCCTCTTTGCCAAGATAATTGCTCAATTCCACTACACTGACATAAGAATATGATTTGGTGGTGTATTGGGCAAACATTGTTTTGTTGAACGCGTTCTCAACGGCTTTCAGATCTTCCAGCGTTTCACGCAAGTGCATCATGACAAGGTCAGCCTTCTGTCCCACAACGGTATAAACGACAGTGCTTCCTTTGGATGAATCCTCTACTGCTTTCCATTCCTTCCAGAATGCCTGAAGCTCGTCCAGTGCTACGGCGCGTTCCTCATCATCGGCTGCTTTCCAGGCGGCCCAGTTAATCGAGCGGAAGTCGTGCAGGGCGTACCAGCCCTCCAGTGTTGATGCGGCTTCGTTCATTGAATTGATTCCTCCTGCAGGTTATATTTCCAAATCCCGGTAAGGGACGGTTGAGTACTTTATCGTCTTCATTGTATCCCAACAGGAAGCAGAAGGGCAAATGAAGAGAAGGTGAATATAGGGAAATTTGTCCAGAAAGTTCGTTGCTTCGCCACATTTTTTGCGGTACACTATCTACTATCCGTAGTAAGAGAAACCGAGTCAGTGAAAGAAGAGGTGAACGTCACCCGATGCAGTTTATACCTGTGCTGGTATTAATGGTGTTATTTTTCGTTATGATGTTTGGTATCGGTTTCATTCTGAATATGCTGATGAAGACAACCTGGTTTCCTTCCTATCTGTTCATTATTGTCATTCTGCCTGTCGTCGTGTATTCCTTATGGGATCATACGGCATCGTTGATGTCGCATTTGGGTTCTTTCCATATTGTAGACTATATGACGGGCGTAGCTGGACTTGCTGGAGCGGTCATCAGTGGCTGGGCCATTCGCAAACTTCGTCTGGGTGGGTACAAAATGTTTTAATCGGCTAGCCAATTTGGCAGCAAACGCTGGACTGCATTTTCCGTAAAGGTCTTGCCTTTGTCGTAAACGCTTACGAGTGCAAAGGGAAGGCTTTTTGGCATGCATCAAAAAATTGTGCATGATAATGCGGACATGTCTCATATATATCTGGATAACATTTCTCCATATGTTTACTTGTGTTCTAAGGCTGTAGCTTTTATAGTAATCTAGCAACTCTGCGAAAACGTGAATGCTGTCGACCTAGGACGAAACGGAGCGAGAACAGGTCCGTTTTTTACCTGTTTTTGAGCATTTGAGGATCGGACATTTATGATAGAATAGATAAACATACTTTTGGGGAGAAGGAGATCAAGCTATGCGCATGAAGAATTTGCACCATTATACTGAACATCATCGCTACTGCGTATACAGGGAGTTTGGACTTAGTGCCCTGGATGACCGCATGCTCACCGGAGCGTATCAGCCAATGGTAGGTGCCTTTGCGATAGGCTTGTATCGACTGCTATTTCAGCATCTTCCCGGTGAACAGGTCGGTTACTCGCCGCTTGAACAGCAACGGAGGCTGTTCATGACGTTGGGACTCGAGCCCAGCGAGAAAGGGCGCAAGTATTTGGTGGAGCAGGCATCCAAGCTTGAAGCCGTTGGTTTGCTTCAGACTTCTCGGCTGTATATTCCGGAAAATGACGACTACATTTATGAATATGAGCTGCAACCTCCGCTCTCTCCGGCAGAATTTTTCCGTACACAGCATTTGACACTGTTGCTTCGTGACAAAATCGGCAAGTTCGCCGTACTCTCACTACGTTCCGGTTTTTCGGCGATAGAGAGCGGTGACGCGCCTTACCCAGCAGCGAATAAAGAGAATATTTCCGTTCCTTTTTACGATATATTTGAATTGAATACCCATGTCATTGATTATGAACTGGAACAAGCGTTGTCGGAAGTTTCGACTTCGGCCCAGCGCAGCGGGATAAGTGGTGCGGCCGAAGAGAACAGCCTGAATTATGCCGACATTATATTGCGTTTTCCGCGTGAGTCGGTCAATCGCCGTCATGTGGAGCAATTGCGGTTCGATCACGAACAGCTCGGCATTGTGAATTATGTGGTGAACAAGTTCAATCTCAGCGTACAGGATGTATGTCGTTTGTTGGATGAAGATGATATCTTTAACCCACAGGGGCAGCTGGTGCTGGATGATCTTCAACACAAGGCAAGCCTGCAGTTCAGACAGACCAAGAAGCGACATGAGCAGCAGACGGTGCAGGCAGCGAAGGTTGTTGCTCTCAGACAGCATATGGAGGAGCCTGAGCATAAAGAGGATTCCGGTGAACCGCCTGTCGAACATGTGGTACAGATGGAATACTACGTCGAAGTGCCTCCGCAATTTTCGACCAAGTGTGATATTCATCAATACAATATGATGCTGCGTAATGAGCCTTACACACGATTGCTTCAGACGTTCTTCCCTGGTGCCGTACCGGACAACCTGGTGGACATTTTTGAGAAGATCGACCTCAGTTACAAGTTGCCTGGTGAAGTGATCAATGTGCTGATTCATTATTTGATGGCATTGCTTGTATCCGGCGGTGAGCAAAGAATTAACCGTAACTTTGTTGAGGCTATTGCCTCCAACATGCTGCTCAAGCAGGTGAATTCCTATGAGAAGGCGGTACAATACATTCGTGACCAAGCTAAGGTCAAAGGCAAACAGGCTGCTGGTGCAGCTGGAACCCGTTCCCGTACATACGGCAAAGGAACCAAAGCCAAACCCGAAATTCCGATTGTACAAGACATAGGCGCCGACGGCGATGCCGTATCCGAAGAAGAGTTTGAAGAGATGATGAGGTTTGCCCAGCAGATGCAGGCAAGCAAACAAAAGGGAACTTCATAATTTTCATAATATACATCCAAAAGGCGAGTCACCTAAATTAAAGGAGACTCGCCTTTTATTCTTTCAAGAAAAGAGGGGGACTCCCGATGGCGAAATGGGATAACATGCTGTCCATGCTTTGGATGCTGCGATCCGGAAGAAAGCTCACCGCCGCTCAGATCGCAGACAATTTGGAGATTAGCGTCCGCACCGTGTACCGATATATCGACGCATTATGCGCAAGTGGCGTGCCGGTCGTTGCGGAATCGGGCCATGATGGCGGTATTCGTATTCTGGAGAGTTTTAAGGAAACGCCATTGTTCTTCAACTCTGTAGAGTTGAAGGCACTTGTGGATGCGTTTAAATTTGCCCAAGGTGCTGGTTATCCGTATGTGCAGGAGCTGGAGTATGCGTTGAAGAAGGTGGAGAACGGACTGCACGAGGAGCAGCGCCACGATCTGTCTCGCCAGCAGAGCAGCTTGGACGTCGTTTCTTCAGCGCGTGCACCTTCTGTAGTTCCGTTGTTGCGGGATTTGGAACAAGCGACGAAAGACGGGCGAACGGTCCGTATGGTCTATCGCAAAGCGAATGCGGAGCAGGCTGACGAACGTGAAGTCGATCCATATGGGCTAGCGTATGACCGAAATGAATGGTACGCTGTCGCGTTCTGCCATCGGTCGCAGGCGATGCGGACGTTTCGCGTCGAACGAATCGAACAGCTGGAGTCAACCGAAGCGAGGTTTGACAAGCCGGAGTCTTTCTCTGCGTCCGCGTTTTTCTGTGAGCAGTCCAACCAGAGACGGGAGGCAGATGGGCCGTTAACCGTTATCCGTATCGAGGGACAGCCTGACACGCTTAATGCGGTTTGCAACCACTGGCATCTGCGCCACTATTTGACGGAACGAACCGATCGGGAGGCACGGTTTCTGATCGATGCTCCGACGATGAACAAGTACCTTCCGACATATCTCCTGACGTTGGGCACGGCCATTCGCATCCGCGAACCACTGGAGTTGAAGCGGCGGATTCAGGAAAAGGCATACGGTATCGCCAAACATTATGAAAACGATCCGAATTGAAGTTTGCTGACAACATTTGTCAGCGAACTTGTTATATGATAAAGACACAGCAGCGGCAGCCAAACCATGCGAAGAAGGGAAAGGTGAATTTATCGATGCTTCAACAACCATACCAACAGTATGACTATCATGTTTGGGCAAACGATCGATTGTTTGCACACCTGGAGCAACTCCCGGAGGAGGTATTCCATGCGGAAGTGACGAGCGTGTTCCCATCTGTATCACAAACATGTGCACACATGTATTTGTTCGAACAGCTCTATATGCTCGTGCTCGCGGAAGTTCCGAACGAGGAGATCTTCCCGAAAATCTCGGGCTGGACAGAGGAAGCGCAGGGTAAAACTGTGAATGAGATGCGGGAGCTGTTTGGCAACGTTGCTGAACGTTTCCGCGATTTACTGCGGAATACGCCTGAACCGGACAAGAAGATGACGATCGAGCATCCAAAATACGGTAAAATGGAAACACGTTTTTCCGACATCCTGCAGCATGTTGTCAACCACGGGACGTATCATCGGGGCAATGTGACGGCGATGTTGAGACAGCAGGGTTATAGCGGTGTGCCAACCGATTATATATTTTATTTGTTGGAACAGCAGAAAGTTCAAGGGTAAATGAATCAGATTAGAGTGAAGAGCGAATCAACCACAAAACAAAAAGTTGTATCGATAGGGTATGCCATGCTGATCGGAGTTATCATGGGGGTGGCAGCCAAACTTGTTGATGTTCCGGGGGTAAACCCTATATTTGACAGTATAGGTGGTCGTCTGGGTGTGTGGGTTTTTGTTGCAGCGCTTATAGCGGTTTTTAGCTATTCTCCAAAATTGGCGGCAGTAAAAATATTCATCTTTTTTGGGTCAATGCTGACCGTGTATTATGTTTACACCGTGTTATTTCTACATTTTTCTCCAGAGAAGGCTATGTTTTTTTGGGGGATATGTGCGGTGGTATCTCCGATCTGTGCTTATATTATGTGGTATGCACGTGGGAATGGGCTGTTATCTAATGTTGTTGCAGCTCTCCCCATTACATTATTACTGTCAGAAGGGTTTCAATTACGTCACGCTTACTTACCCATTCACACTCATTACTATTTAATTCCAGTCCTTATGATAATATATTTAATCATGATTGTTGTGTTGTTGCTGATCATACCGATAAATAAAAAACAATTTTTACCCATTCTATCGATAGTAGTTATATTGTCATTTATTATGATCTATTTTAATGTTTTAGGTCGGATATTTGGTGGGATGAACGGCGTATTGTAGGGTTAAATTAAAAGTGCCAAACATAAATTAGGCCCTTTCGACTTCCTGTAGGGAAGCGAAAGGGCTGGATTGATTTCTTGTGAATCTTTTATCGCAGAATCGTCGTTGCTTTATTGCCAGCATAATCTTCGATAACGAGCTTCAGGGAGCTGGTACTAGACGAAGGCGTGAAGGTCAGTTCACCCAGCTTCGTTCTGCCCCGAATGATATAAGGGAACTTTTGCGAAACGTAAGTTACTCCGAATTCGCGTGGTACCTCATTTTCATAGATATAGATTTTGTACCAATCCTCCAAATCAGGCAATGCGAGGGTATACTTTCCATCCTTTACCGTAACCTTTTCCTTGGCATATGGTGTAATCTGAGTATCTACCAGTTGTCCAGTCGTAGTGACTGGATTCTGTTTGCCAATGGCAATATCCAGGACGTAATGTTCGCCATTGGTCGGAAGACCTGTCAGAATGGCAGACTGTTTTCCTTTTTTGACCTGAAGTGTCTTGGTGAAAGGTTCCTTCGTATACTCGGTTTGGAGTGTAAGCTGGATCGGCTCTTTACCTGGGTTCTTCTTCGGGTTTTTCCAACTGACAATAGCATCGCCATTGTTCTTGAATTTCACATCAATGTCCTGAACAGCTGCATTCAAATCATAGGACAGGACGGTTGCTTCACTCTTGGTACCATCTGCGCCTACAGCACGAATGGACAATTCGCCAGCGGGATGTTTGAGCGTTTTAATATAAAATGTGGAGTCATACACGCCGCCGACATAAGCGCCGTTCTCATACAGATTATATTGCTTAACCTTTGAATAGTCCTCGATATCCCATTCGACAACCAACTCATCGGTGTTGGTCAGTGCTTTGGTAATATGGAATCCGGTTGGAGCATTCGGTTTGGCGGCAGAACCGTCGGATATACGAATTTCACCAATGTTCATCTGATATTTTTCAATCGTAGTACCATTAGGATTGAAGGATAGACCAAAAGCTGCAACGGTCTTCCCTTGGTGTGCACTTAGATCGAGTGAAGTAGTCTTCCAGCCTGCCGTGTGCTGACCTGAATCTGGCACTTTGACTTTGACTACTTTGGTTGGTTCATCCTCAAATATCAGTCCGACATACATGGAGGAAGCGTCGTTGACAGACGGTTTGTTATAGGTGAGTTCCAGTTTGGATTGGGCGTTGATCGACAGATCCGTCTTGTACAGACGCAGGAAATTGTCCGCATTTAGACTTCCGTTCACCACAAGAGAACTGCCGCCAGTGAACGCACCAACGGAATCATACGTATAACGAGCACCTTTTTCATAGGTTGGACCATAGTCAAAATCAACAGTGAGTTTGTCACCTTGACTATCCATCCACCACTGCCAGGTGACTGGGATATCCTGAATATTAATATTGGACCATTCGGTTGCATTGGAGACGGTTCCGCCCTCATAATATTTCAGACCGTGGCCTGTATTGAAATTGGTCACAAAATTGGAGCCGTGAATAACGGAGCGTTCGGTGAGATAAGCGGCGATGCCGTCCCACTTTGCACCAAGAGCATACACATCGGACAGATCGACGGATGCCGTACGGCGTGCGTTGGTTGGGTCCTGATTTGGACCTGACCACCAAGCGCGGTCACGCACAAAGGTCATCCATTGGTACTCATCATCGGCTCTATGATTCGTGCTGCCATCGCCCATTTCTTCATCCAGGGCATTATGGGTAAAGTCAGCACCAAGTGTTGCAATACTGTTCATCGGTTGACCGTTCTCGTCCAGATTGTTACGCAGATCGTAGAGCTGCTTCCAACGGCCAAACTGGTCATTCCCACCTTCGACACCGGCAAATACCGTTTCCAGTGGGTCAAGTCCCAAACCAATGGCATGATCGCGTGAATCACGCAGCATGTCATGGTTCCACACGTAATTCAGGAAGATCGAATCCGAGACTCTGCCTAAAGCAGAATCTTGCACAAAAGGACTGTTGAGTCCATTAAACTGGTTCTGGTATTGAATTTTGCCCGTTGTATTGATGGTGGAGTCATACCACTGAACATATAGTCCTTCGTTTCTTAAATATTTCATGAATTTCTTGTAGGAAGCGATGTCTTCAGGCGCAACGCCTTTGGCAACCTCTTCCTGATTGAAGAAGTATCCGTCGTAATTATAATACTTTGCCATCTCGACCAGCTTTGCAGCAACAGGGAAATTCCCTTTTTCATCCTGCACAAGCATCTGCTTGTAGGTTTGTGGACCGCGATCGTTGTCTGAGAAGAAGATGTTGGCGATGGAACGGACACCGTTTTTGTGTGCAGCATTGGTGTAAGCCGGATTCGGAATGTTCAAAATGCCAAACTCAAAGTACTTTTCCGTCCATTCCTTATTGGGGTCATACAATTCCTCAGGCACGCCAGCAGAAGCCATACCATGCCAATAGCTATAATAGTCTGTGTACTGCCAATAATTAAAGAGGTACTCGCTGAATTCATTCGTGTAAGGGGTGCTATCGAAGAATGAATTGCCATAATCGCCACTCATCGTAAACAGCTGGGTGTCCGGGCTGAGTTCGGGATAAGCCTGCGTGGCCGCAAAGGCATCGTTACGTGGTTGCAAAGGTACATGAGCACGAAGCAGATCACCATGGATATCACTTTCGGGTGTCCAATTCAGAATCTGGGCAGCGGTGTAGCCATGCTGATAAGGCTGATTTACTCCCTTGGCGCTGTCACCTGTGTAAGGAAGCGTGTCTCCGGCATAAACGGATGAGGCAATGACTTGTCCAAGCAGAGCCGAAGTGAGAACCATTGCGGTTACTTTGGGGATAAGGCCTTTGGGTTTGTGTTTGCGTGTCATGTTGTTCCTCCTTCAAGTCGAATGAATGTAAGGTATTCTTTTACACAAAAATAAACTTATGGTTAACGATAGGGTATGAAAGCATTTTCAAATAGGGAGAAATTAAAGAAAGGAAGGTATAAACTAAAGAAAAGTTCGAGGTGACAAGTTAATGTTAGAAGGCAAATGATATACTTTAGACAGGAAAACAGCATCGGGGGGAACATGTGACTTGAAAATTGTTAGCGTTTACAAAAATTTCTTTAAAAATAATATGTTTATGAAGATGCTGTTCATCTTCTCCATGATCTCAATTGTAACGATTATTACCTTATCCTATATCATTTTCCTGTCGGTGTCCGATGCCACAATTCGCCGAGAACTGGCGATCCAGAAAGCGGCCATGGAGAGTGTTGACCGATATATTCATCAGCAGTATGAATCGGTGCAAAACATGGTGAGGGACATGCATCAGAATGAGGCCTTATCAGCCAATATCACCTATCTGATGAACCACACGTACGCCGAGTATGTACAGCATCTGACGAATGGCTATTATGCGAATCAGGATGATTATTCAGCTGATGTACTGAAACATTTTCAAAATATCATGGATCGCAATTCGGATATCAATCAAGTGATGTTATATAGTGCCGAGCGGCAGGATCTGTCCTCCTTCAATCAACATAAGCAGTTCAGAAAGCTGAACACCAATGTGGCTCATTCCTATATTCCTGACGTGATGGCGATGGAGACACCGAATATCAGCGCACCAAACTATTGGATTCGTAAAGAAATTGATCAATGGGACCCGGCGCTGTATGCGATTCGGGTGCCTATCAACGATACACAGACCCTTCGAAATTTGGGTCAGTTCCTTGTTTTCTTTGACTCAGCAGGTATTGGCAACGCTTTGGATAGTTACGAAAGTAATCTCAAGGGAGAAATTGTGGTGCTGTCAGCCAAAGGTACAGTATTGTTCGATTCCAACAGTAACTATTACGGCAAGAAGTACCCCTATATCAATGTGGCCGATTCCCTGTTTGATCAGACGGATATGGACTCGATGAAAAAGGAGCGAAATATGTATGTGAACAAGTTTGTCTCGGCGGATCAGGGCTATGTGGTCGTTGGCACGGTTCCTGTGGATGAGATGGCTGAGGCCTATGCGGGTACACGCAACACAATCGTTTCGATTAGCATCATATGTATCCTGTTTGCAGTGTTGGTTCCGGCGTTTTTCATTATTAATTTTGCCAAACGCACCCGCAGAATCATTCGTTTCACCCAAAGGGTGAAATATGGCAACCTGACAGCACGCATCGATGATGCCCGTGATGATGAGCTTGGACAGATCTCGCACAGTTTCAACGATATGCTGGATGAACTTAATCAATATATTGAACGCGTCTACAAAGCCGAGATCAAACAAAAGGAGACAGAACTGGTCGCTCTCCAGGCACGGATTAATCCTCACTTTCTCTATAACACGTTGGAGGTCATCCGAATGAGGGCAATTTCGCAGGGGGCGAAAGATGTCGGGGAGATGATCTACAGTTTATCCGTGTTATTCAAGAGCCTTGTTCAACAGAAGAAAAATTATACGCTCAAGGATGAGATGGAAGCTTGCCGTCTGTATCTGGAATTGTTCCGAATCCGGTATAAGGATATTTTCATGTACACGATTCAGTTGGACCCTGTGCATAACCAGCATCCGGTGGTTAAGCTGTCCCTGCAGCCGATTATTGAGAACTATGTGGTGCACGGCATTCAGACAGAACGTTCGGATAATCAATTAGCGATCGTTGTTGAAGAACTGGGCGACGCTTTGCAGGTAGAGGTTAGAGATAACGGTAAAGGCATTGATCCTGAGCGCCTGACTGAAATTTTAGAAGAACTGGAACGTCCGGAAGAGTCGGGTAAAATGTTCGGACTGCGCAGCGTACACACCCGTTTGCGTTTCCTGTATGGACCGGAATTCGGCATCACGATAGAAAGTACACTCGGAGAAGGAACCCTGATCAGGGTTCGTTATCCTCATACAGAAGGGACAGGTTTTTAATATGTACAAGGTATTTATTGTGGATGATGAACCGTTCATCATTGAAGGATTGTACGATATTTTGGATTGGTCGTCGTTTGATATGGAAATTGTAAGTCATGCCGGCAATGGACAAGCCGCATTAAACGCCTTGTCTGCGCAGCCTGTGGACATTCTGATCACGGATATATCGATGCCATTCATGAATGGTCTGGATCTGATTCGGGAAGCAAGGCAGTTGCAGCCTGAGATCAAGGTGATTATTTTAAGTGGTTTTAATGAGTTTGAATATTTGAAAGAGGGCATGCAGCTAGGCATCGAAAATTACCTGCTCAAACCGATCAATGTGGAAGAGCTGGAATCGACGCTTCGTAATACGGCTTCCAAGCTGGACCATGCATTGTCTCCTCAAACGGATGATGCTTATGGTGTTCAGATTCTGAAAGACAACATTCTTCATCGATGGCTGACGGGACAGATTGCCGCCATGGAATTCGAGGAACGGGCACAGTTCTTGAACCTTTCGCTGGATGCACCCGATGTTGCAGTAGCTATCCTGCGAACTAAAGGGGAAGTATCCGGCATGTTCGAGCGAGTGGAGGACATGCTGAAGGATAAGTCCTATGTGAATATATTTCATGACATCGATGGGGACATCGTCATCGTTGCCAATGTGCATGCAGGCGAGGACGAGAAAGAGAAGTTTATGGAGTGCCTTCAGGCATTATCCGCTGCGCTATGTGAGACACATCCTGCTGTTCTGATTGGGGTAGGAAGTCTGATACGTGGACTTCACCATGCGCCGACAAGCTATCAGGAGGCGAAAAAGGCGCTCCAGTATGTGATGATCTATCCCGATCTCAAAGTGATCGATCATGCCATATTGGAGAAGGGGGGAAGCTCTGCTTCTTCCTTTTCGATCGATTGGAAGGAGTACGCGAAGCTCATTCTATCCCGTAATGCAGAGCTGCTTGCGGAGCGAATTCGGGTCGATTTTGAACAGCACCGCGACGGGGTTACTCCGGCTGAGTTGCAGAAC
The DNA here is from genome assembly GCF_001636635.1 of Paenibacillus sp. O199. NCBI lineage: Bacteria > Bacillati > Bacillota > Bacilli > Caryophanales > Paenibacillaceae > Paenibacillus > Paenibacillus sp. O199. The sequence continues at coordinate 56,691 of NZ_LGRP01000012.1, read as the reverse complement.
ATCGCACTGGAAGTGGTCATTCGTTTCAAGATGGAATTGGAGGGCATCAAACATTCGGATGAATCGGCTATTTACCAACGCGGACTTCGTCTTGTATTGGACAGCGGAACCTTTGATGAACTCGTGCAGGCGTTGCAGCAGGTTGGTTCGGAGACGATTCAGTCTTTGCTTCAGGATTTAAAGAATCCAATCGTCAACCAGGTGCTTCAACATATTGACAAACATTACGCAGAAGAGCTTTCCCTGAAGCTGCTGGGTGCTCACTATCATCTTCATCCAGTATATTTGGGACAACTGTTCCACAAGGAGACCGGGGAGACTTTTGCCGAATATATCAATAAATACCGGATTGAACGTGCCAAGGAACAGCTGCGCAATTCGAATCTGAAAGTACATGAGATTGCAAGGAATGTCGGGTACTGGGAGACCGGATATTTCTATAAACAGTTCCGCAAGTATGTGGGAATTTCACCTACCGATTTTAAGGTTTTTGGATAATGTTCAGTGGATCACCGATTGGACCAGTGGACTGAAATGAATGAGACATTCTGGGGACAGGAGGGCATGCAATGGAGTTGATGCCAAATGTTACTCAGTATGTCTTTTTGATGTAAGCGATTTATTCAAATAGGTACAAATTAATGAATCAGTACAGATTTCTCTTTAATTTGTACCTCGAAATATTAAGTTTATCTTCTTTTTGAAAATGCTTTCATTCGATAAGGTTAAAGCAGTTAGTTTGTAGAGCTAAAGGGAACACGAAAAGGGAGGATCAAGGAAATGAGTAAACAAAGAAAAAGTTTTTCTCTCGTACTTGCATTATTGATGGCGGTTACACTCGTTCTTAGCGCCTGTGGAGGAAGCAAGGATGCTTCAGAATCAGGGGAAGCAGGAGAAGCTCCTGTCGAGCTGATCTGGTACACCATTGGTACCCCTCAGAAAGATGTTAATAAAGTGATGGAAGAAGTCAGCAAGTACACGAAAGAAAAAATCAATGCCACAGTAACGATGAAAATGGTTGACTGGGGTGACTATCCGCAAAAAATGCAAGTTAACGTAGCATCCGGCGAGCCAATGGACATCCTGTTCACCTCTTCCGGCGGATTCGATTATGTTCAAAATGCCAGAAAGGGTGCATTCCTGGAACTGGATGACTTGCTCCCTAAATATGGTCAGGACCTTATTAAAACGATTGATCCTGCATTCCTGAGTGGTTCGAAAGTAGACGGACACAATTACGGAATTCCGGCCAACAAGGAGCTGCCTCAACAAGAGGTATGGCGTTTCAACAAAACGCTGCTAGATAAATACAAAATGGACATCTCCAATATCCGTACGTTGGACAGTCTGGAGCCTTTGCTCAAAACAATCAAGGAAAATGAGCCAAGCGTGACTCCATTTGGAATGGATAAAAACTTCGTTCCTTATGTTCCTTATGACTATGTCATTCAGAATTTGCCAATGGCGATCAAACTGGATACAACGGATTACAAGATCGTGAACATTCTGGATACTCCGGAAATGAAAGCAGCACTCAAAACGATGAGCAAATACTATAAAGCTGGTTATGTATCTGCAGAGGCAGCAACAACAGGCTCTACCAATGACCTGACTACATCAGGCAACTGGTTCCTGGATCGTGCACAGACTCAACCGCTTGCAGACAACCAATGGTCGGCAAGTTACGGATATCCGGTAGTTTCCACACCAGCTAGTGATGCGATCATCACTAACACGTCTGTACAAGGTTCGATCATGGCCATCTCGGCTAACTCCGAATATCCGGAGAAAGCAATGGAGTTTCTGAACCTGTTGAATACAGATCCAGTCCTGCGCAATATGGTTGATTCCGGTATTGAAGGCGTTCACTACAAAAAAGTGGATGACACGCACATGGAAAATCTCGCTGAATCCAAGAACTACGATATGCCTTCTTACTCCCTCGGTAACAACATGTTGTTGTATCTGAACAACAATGACCCGGATAACAAATGGGATGAGTTTAAGAAGTTTAATGCAGAGGGTGTAAATTCCCCAATTCTGAGCTTTAACTTTGACTCAAGTAAGGTGTCGTCGGAACTGACAGCTGTGCAGAATGTCAAAGAGCAATACTGGGCCGCATTGATGACAGGTACGCTGGACCCAGAGAACAATTTGGAGCAAGTGATTGAGAAGTTCAATCAAGCCGGACTTGAAAAAGTGATGGCTGAAGCCCAAACCCAGCTTGATGCCTGGAGAGCGGCAAATAAGTAAGGGTAAATTCAGGGATCGGGCCGCTGCTTGTTGCGCCCGATCCTTTTTCATTCAAGCCTGAAGGAGGATCTTCATATGACCGCATTTTTGAAAAATCTGATTAGAAACCGAGTCATGCTGTTCATGGTGCTGCCAGGCGCCATCTGGTTCTTCTTCTTTTCCTACTTGCCATTGGTTGGTACAGTAGCAGCATTCAAACAATATCGTTTCAGCCGCGAAGGCTTCTGGGCCAGTCTGATGAAGAGCGAATGGGTGGGTTGGGATAACTTTAAATTCCTGTTCAGCACTAACGATGCTTGGCTCATTACTCGAAACACGCTTTTTTATAACCTTGCCATTATTATTCTGGGGCTGGTATTCGCTGTAGGTTTAGCAATTCTGCTCTCGGAGCTGGTCAATAAACGATTAGCCAAATTGTATCAAACAGGTATGTTCCTGCCGTATTTCCTATCCTGGGTTATTGTCGGTTATTTCGCGTTCAGCTTCCTGAGCATGGACCGGGGGATGTTGAACCAGATTATTGGGTGGTTCGGTGTGGAACCGATTCAGTGGTATTCGGAAGCGAAGTATTGGCCGTATATCCTGGTGTTTGTAGCTTTGTGGAAAACGATCGGGTACAACAGCATTGTCTATCTCGCTTCCATTCTGGGGATTGATCGGTCGCTGTATGAGGCAGCGATGATCGATGGCGCCAATAAATGGCAGCAGATCCGCAACATTACGATTCCTTTGCTCTCACCTATCATTATTATTATGACGTTGCTGGCTGTGGGTCGCATCTTCTATGCCGACTTTGGTCTCTTCTATCAGGTTCCAAGGGATTCGGGTACGTTGTATGCCGTTACCAATGTTATTGATACCTATGTGTATCGTGGCTTGAAAACAAGTGGTGAGATTGGCATGAGTACCGCTGCCGGATTGTATCAATCCGTTGTAGGCTTCGTGCTTGTTATCATTTCCAACTATGTTGTACGCAAAATCGATAAAGATAGCAGCCTATTCTAGGACAAGGGAAAGGAGTGAACCACTGTGGCTCAAATCGTAAAAAAACGCGACTTCCATCATGTATCCAATGGTTGGAACGTCATTATGAATATTTTGGCCGGACTATTCGCTTTAATCTGTGTATTTCCTTTCGTGTTTGTAGTTATCATCTCGTTCACGGACGAGAAAGCACTGGCCCGTGACGGGTATCGACTGATTCCGAAGGAATGGAGTCTCGCAGCCTATCAGTTTGTGTGGCAGAGTGGAGACACGCTGCTGCGTGCTTATGGGGTAACCATTCTGGTGACGGTGCTGGGTACCATCATAAGTCTGATTCTAATGTCGCTGTATGCTTATGCAATTTCCCGCAAGAGTTTCCGTTATCGGAGATTTTTCTCCATATTTGCCATTCTGACCATGTTGTTCAACGGCGGGATGATTCCGACCTATATGGTCGTATCCCAACTTCTTCATTTAAAAGATAGCATATGGGCACTGGTTCTGCCGCTTGCAATGAATGCCTTCTATATCATGATCCTGCGTACGTTCTATTCAACCAGTGTGCCGGATGCAGTCATTGAATCCGCGAAAATTGATGGAGCCGGAGAATTCTATACGTTTATGAAAATTGTCATTCCATTATCACTGCCAGGGCTGGCGACAATCGGATTGTTCAGTACGCTCGGTTACTGGAACGATTGGTTCAATGCACTGTTATATATCGATAATCCCAACCTCGTACCGCTGCAATCAATGCTGATGCGGATCGAGTCCAGCATCCAGTTCATCCAGCAGAACTCGGCGAACAGCTCGATGAGTCTGGCGGCGATGCAATCCATCCCGCAGGATACTTCACGGATGGCCATGGTGGTTCTCGCTACATTGCCGATTATTTTCGCTTATCCGTTCTTCCAGCGTTACTTTGTACAGGGTCTGACGGTCGGAGCTGTCAAAGAGTAACCGAATCACTTCTATAGGGTGGAGGTATCGAAGGATGATGATATATAAGGACAAAAGTAAATCCGTGGAAGAGCGAGTAGAACATCTGCTGGGCTTAATGACGACGGAGGAAAAGGCGGGTCAACTCATCCAGCCTTTTGGTTGGCAGACATATACCAATAATCAAGGGAACATTACGCTGAATGAATCCTTTAAGCAGCAGGTGGAAAACGGGGGCGTAGGCTCCCTGTACGGTGCACTTCGTGCAGATCCATGGACGGGTGTTACGCTTGAAAATGGACTGTCTGCCAGAGAAGGGGCAGAAGCAGTAAACCTTATTCAGCGCCATGCTGTAGAGCACTCCAGACTGGGGATTCCCATTCTGATCGGAGAGGAATGCTCTCACGGACATATGGCGATTGACGGTACGGTCTATCCAGTTCCCCTGCTCTTAGGAAGTACTTGGAACGTGGATCTGTACCGTGACATGTGCCGGGCGGTCGCTCGCGAGACGCGTGCTCAAGGCGGTGCAGTAACGTATTCTCCGGTGCTGGATGTTGTACGTGATCCACGCTGGGGGCGTACCGAGGAATGCTTTGGTGAAGACCCGTATCTCATTGGTGAGCTAGCTGTTGCTTCCGTGCAAGGACTTCAGGGCGAGCGTTTGGACCAAGAGGATGCGGTAGCGGCTACACTGAAACACTTTGTCGGTTATGGCAGCTCGGAAGGTGGACGCAATGCGGGACCGGTGCATATGGGCTGGCGTGAGCTGCTGGAAGTAGATCTGTATCCGTTCCGCAAAGCTGTTGAAGCAGGCGCTCAATCCATTATGCCGGCTTATAACGAAATCGACGGTATCCCGTGTACGGTTAATACGGAACTGCTGGATGACGTTCTGCGAAAAGACTGGGGCTTTGACGGTCTGGTGATTACGGACTGCGGAGCCATCAACATGCTCGCAAGTGGGCATGATGTGGCGGCAGATGGATTGGAAGCATCCGTACAGGCCATTCAGGCTGGTATTGATATGGAAATGTCCGGTGAGATGTTTGGACAATATCTGGTGCAAGCGATCTCGGAAGGCAAACTTGAAATGCATGTACTGGATCAAGCTGTCCGCCGTGTGCTGGCACTGAAATTCAAGCTGGGATTATTTGAGCAGCCTTATGTGGATGCCGATCGAGCGGCAGAAGTCATTGGCAGTGAAGAGCATATTCAACTGGCACGCCAATTGGCTGCAGAAGGTGTGGTATTGCTCAAAAATGAAGCTGCAACGTTACCTCTGTCGACGGCAACAGCGGGCCGAATTGCTGTCATTGGTCCTAATGCAGACCAAGCCTACAACCAGTTGGGCGATTATACTTCCCCCCAACCGAAGTCCAAAGTGGCTACGGTGCTGGATGGCATCCGCAGTAAGCTTGCTGTAAGTGAGAGTGGGCACGAAGGAGATGGCTCAGCTGGACATTCGAATAGTGAAAATCAGGTTTTCTATGCACCGGGATGTCGCATCAAGGGTGATTCGAGAGAAGGGTTCGAGCACGCAATAGAAACTGCACGTCAGGCCGATACGGTCATCATGGTCGTTGGCGGCTCGAGTGCCCGTGATTTTGGTGAAGGAACGATCGATCTGAAGACAGGTGCTTCCAATGTGTCCGATAACTCATGGAATGACATGGAGTGTGGAGAAGGCATTGACCGCATGACACTTGGACTCGCCGGAGTCCAGCTGGAGCTGATTCAGGAGATCCACAAGCTTGGCAAAACACTTGTCATTGTTTATATCAACGGTCGCCCGATCACCGAGCCATGGGTGGATGAACATGCCGATGCCATTCTGGAAGCATGGTACCCAGGTCAAGAGGGTGGGCATGCCATTGCGGACATTTTGTTCGGCGAAGTGAATCCGTCCGGTAAACTGACGGTATCCATTCCGAAGCATGTGGGTCAATTACCGATTTACTATAATGGCAAACGTTCACGCGGCAAGCGTTATTTGGAAGAGGATCTGGAGCCTTGTTATCCATTCGGATATGGGCTTAGCTATACTACTTTTGATTACAGTGAGCCGAAGCTAAGTACAGAATCGATGACGGCCAACGAGACAGTCACCGTATCAGTGGAAGTCACCAATACAGGGTCTTGCAGAGGTGCAGAAGTCATTCAGATGTATGTATCCGACGTGGTTAGCCGGGTGGCACGTCCAGCTAAAGAGCTGAAGGGGTTTGAAAAAGTGAATTTGGAACCTGGAGAGACGAAGACGGTAGCCTTCCATATTGGAGCGGAGCAGCTGCAATATATCGGTCGTGATCTCACGCCTGTCGTTGAACCAGGACAATTCCATATTCATATCGGAAGACATGTGAAAGATACGCAGTTCGCCGAGCTGACGGTAGAGGAGGCGTAAGGAATTGGAACGCATCAGACGATTTATTCGCGAGTTGTCCGAACGTCAGTGGTTGGAGCAAATGGAGCTGCGCAGATGGGACATCACCCGCGCTTATTATAAAGTGCCAGGACAATATGAAGATCAGAAGGCTTATCCAGAAGGCGAGGGGTTGAATCGTTTCCCGAGTGATCAGGGAACGACCTATTTCTTCCGGACACGGTTGGATGTACCTGCCTCCTGGCAGAAAGAACCTTACGGACTTGTATTTGAATCCGGTGGGGAAGGCTTGCTTCGGGTGAATGGACATTCCTATCAGGGGCTGGATCGTAATCATACGTATGTAACACTCGACCCTTCCCGAGTAGGGGCTCAGCCTGAACTTGAGATTGAGTTATTCGATCCGGTACCCGAGCCTGTAGATCCACTGAACCAACAAGCGGTTATTCAGCCGCCGATTACATCAATTAGCAGTTTGTTGGTGCGACCGAATGAACCTGTCCGCAGCCTGATGTACACGGTCACGATTGTGCGTGATTCCGCAGTGCTGCTGCCGGAAAGTGATTTTCGCCGTGTGCGACTGTTGGAAGCGATCTATCGGGCGATGGATCAATTCGTAGGTCTGACAGAAGACGCTGTCAAGCAGGGGAATGGCATCCACAGTATCGAAGAAGGATTGATCCATGAAGTGCGAGAGATTGGTGGAAACGCCGAAGGCTTGGAGCATATGGTGGGGCAATCGCACATTGACATTGCCTGGCTGTGGCCTGTACGTGAGACGGTGCGCAAGACCAGTCGTACATTCTCCACGGTGGATGCACTCATGAATGAATACCCGGAGTATGTTTATTCCCAGAGCCAGCCTTTGTTGTACGCTTTTCTGAAGGAACATGATCCCGAGCTATATGAACGGGTGAAGAAGCGCATTGCCGAAGGACGCTGGGAACTGGTTGGCGGGATGTGGGTTGAGCCGGATCTGAACATTCCGAGTGGGGAATCCCTGATTCGTCAGATGTTATATGGTCAACGCTTCTATATGGAGGAGTTCGGCAAAACATCACAGATTGAATGGCTGCCAGATACATTTGGTTATTGTGCTTCCCTGCCTCAGATTTTGAAGCATGGCAATGTGGAGTACTTCATGACGACCAAGCTCGGATGGAATGATACGAACGTATTTCCATATGACCTTTTCCACTGGGTAGGTATTGATGGCACGTCCATCCTGTCTTATCTCAATCATGGTGTTAACGAGCATACGCTGCCGAAGGACATTCATGATCATTGGCAGTCTTACCGCGAGAAGGCGGCGCATCCTGAGCATATGCTTCTGTACGGGCATGGCGATGGTGGCGGCGGCGTGACGCGAGAGATGTTGGAGTACGTGGATCGTTCTGAGTTGATGGTGGGCCAACCGAAGAATGGTTATAGTACCGCCGGTGCCTTTTTTGACGGAATCGAGAAGGCGCAGCCTGATCTTCCGAAGTGGCATGGCGACTTGTATTTGGAGCTTCACCGGGGTACCTATACGACCCATGGTCGCAATAAGCGCAACAACCGGAAGGCTGAGGTGCTTTATCGCGAAGCGGAGCTCTGGAACACACTTGCCTTACCGGATATGGAGCCGCAGCAGGATGCTGAAGTGCGTTTGGCGTTGCATGATGGATGGAAGCTGATTTTACTGAATCAATTCCATGATATTATCCCTGGTTCGGCCATAACGGAATCCTATGTAACGTCGGATGAGGAGTATATTCGGGTATTCGAATTGGGTAGAGCAGGACTGAATCAAGGTGTTGCTGCATTAACGAGGGGGATTAACACGCAGGGGCCAGAGGGTTCTGTTCCTTATGTTGTGTTCAACAGCCTTGGTTGGAATCGAAGTGAAGTCGTTCAACTTCAAATGCAAGATGGATTGGATCGTTACGTTATAGATGAAGAAGGTCAGCGTTTGCGCATGGATCAGGAAGATGGCCAAATTTCGGTTCTGGTGACGGATATTCCAGCGTTTGGTCATAAGACGATTTGGCTCGTACCGGAAAATGCAAGGGAAACGAATGTACGGGAAATGGCGAGCATTGCCGGGCAAAAGAACTTTACAGATACATGGGAAACCGCGTATTACCATGTTCAGTTCAGCGAGCGTGGCGAGATATCCCGCTTGTGGGACAAGACAGCAGAACGCGAGATTCTGAAGCCAGGTGAGCGCGGCAATCAATTTCACTTTTTCCATGACCGTCCGACGCTCTGGGATGCCTGGGATATCGACAGTCGTTATGAGGCTCAGATTGCTGGAGAAGTGGAACTCTTGGAGAAAAAACTGGTTCTGGCAGGTACTACGAAGGATGTACTTCGTTTTCAGTGGAAGCTTCACCAGTCTGTGATAACACAGGATATGGTGTTCTATCATGACAATCGACGGATCGATTTCAAGACCCATGTAAGCTGGAATGAAGATCATAAATTGCTCAAAGTGGGCTTCCCAATCGATGTAGTGAGTTCCAAAGCGACCTATGAAATTCCATTCGGTGCATTGGAGCGTCCAACTCATCGTAACACGAGTTGGGAGCAAGCTCAGTATGAAGTGTGCGGACACCGCTTCGCAGATGTCGCCGAGCACGGATATGGCGTCAGTCTGCTCAATGATTGCAAATATGGATACGACGTACAGGGAAGCACGATTCGCCTTTCCTTGTTGCGTGCACCGAGATGGCCTGACCGGACTGCGGATATTGGAGAACATGACTTCACCTATTCCCTGTATCCACATGAAGGCGACTGGAGAAGTGCACATACGGTACGTCAGGCAGCCGAATTAAACCATGAAGTGCCTGTGCATCAGGTGGACCAGAACGCAGGCGTACGCCCGGCAACTGGATCATGGATTGAATTCGATAGCAACCATGTCATCTTGGATACGGTCAAACCGGCAGAGGCAGGAAACGGTACAGTACTCCGTTTCTATGAGTCTTCGGGCACACGTGAACGAGTGACGCTGCAATGGCCGCATGCATTTGAGCAAGCTTATCTCTCCAATGCTTTGGAAGAAGCAGGCGAGCCTTTGGATACCACCAATGGTCAGATTACATTATCTTTTAAACCTTACGAAATAAAAACCGTGCTATTACGGTAAACCTTTTTGAAATATATTGAGCTATGTAAGATGAACTAAAACATGTACACGACAACGGAGAGTGCAGAACCAGATGGAGAAACGAAGTGTTCGCCTAAAAGCTTTCTGAAAGAAAGCTACATCGGAAGCATACGCTATCCCCGGATTTTCCCATTGGAGAAGGGAATCAAAAAAATCTGGGGATAACAGCGATCGGAAGATGGTACTGCAATCGTAGTGTCCAGTGTACAGTTAATGAGTTTATCTTGCTACGGCTACACCATTCAATTTGTTTAAGGAGTGCACTCATTCATGGAACAATTCAGACTACCCAAAATACCGATGCCACCTGTTGCATTGCCACAAGCTGTACAGGCTGTAATGAAAGAAGCAGAGCAGAAGCTGTCACATCGACCGAAGCTGCTTCAACTATTTAAGAACTGTTTCCCGAATACGATTGAAACAACAACTAAATTAATGGACGACGGCACAACATTTGTCATCACTGGCGATATTCCAGCTTCATGGCTAAGGGATTCTGTGGAGCAAGTGGTGCATTACATTCCATTTGCCAAGGAAGATCAAGACCTGCAACGCATTATTGGTGGTCTGATTAAGCGCCACATCCAGTACGTTCATATTGATCCGTATGCCAACGCCTTCAACGAGACAGCCAATGATTGGCACTGGAACACCACCGACGTGACCGAGATGTCACCTTGGGTGTGGGAGCGCAAATTCGAGATTGATTCCTTGTGCTTTGTTGTGCGTCTCGCTTATTTATATTGGAAAGAAACCGAACTGACCGATATTTTCGATTCCAGCTTCAAAGCCGCCATGCGCAAAATCGTGGATTTGTTCCGGGTGGAGCAGCATCACATGGAGAAGTCACCATACAGCTTTACCCGCAATAACGGCATTGCTACGGATTCAATTCGCAATAACGGACGAGGTATGCCCGTCAATTACACAGGCATGATCTGGTCCGGTTTCCGTTCCAGTGATGATGCGTGTGATTTCCACTACAACATTCCAGGCAATATGTTTGCCGTGGTTGCCCTGCGTCAGATGCAGGAGTTCGCGGAGTGGGTATTCCGGGATATGGAGTTCCTACAGGAGCTTAAGGATCTGGAAGCCGAAGTAGATCATGGTATTCAGCTGTACGGTATTTACCGTCATCCCGAGTTTGGCCCGATCTATGCCTATGAGACGGATGGTTTCGGCAACTACTGCCTGATGGATGATGCGGGTACACCGGGACTGATGTCCATTCCTTATCTTGGCTACGTCACAGCGGATGATCCGATCTATCAGAATACGAGACGTTTTGCGCTCAGCAAAGAGAATCCGTTCTATTATGAAGGCAAAGTTGCCAAAGGAATCGGCAGCCCGCATACACCGCCGGATTACATCTGGCATATGGGTCTGTCCATGCAAGGATTGACGGCCCAGTCTGCTGAAGAGAAGCTCGAAATCATTCGGATGCTGGAAGCAACGGATGCGGATACAGGATATATGCATGAAGGTTTCCATGCCGATGATCCGACGATTTTTACGAGAAAATGGTTTGCTTGGTCCAACAGCCTGTTCTCCCAGTTGGTCTATAAATCCATGAAGGATGGTTTGCTATGAGTAGCGCACAGGTGAAGAGAACCAAGTTGATTATTTTCTCTGATCCAACGTTTCCAGTGGAGGGTACTTTGCCAACGCAAGGTGCTCTTGATTCATGGAAAGCATCGGAAGAGATCATCGTTGTGGGCGCGGATGAATTGGCTTCGGCTTTGAGCACAGCGGCAGGTGAAGGGTGTTTCGTGAACCTGCATGCGCCTTATTTTCCTAAATCCGCTTGGACCGAAATCGCAGCTTTTCTTCATCAGGGGGGAAGTCTGATCAGCATTGGTGGCGCACCATTCAAACGTCCTGTTCGTCAGGAGAATGGGGCATGGATTTCCGAGTCGGAACAAACGGCGTATCACCAGGAACTTTACATTCATGAGGCGTTAAAGGTATCCGCAGCCAAAGTGGATTCACTAACTTCCTCAGAAGATATTCCACTCCTTGCAGGCAAAGAGAGACTGTTCGAGAATGCGGATACGTGGAATCTGGTACCTCATACAACCAAAACAAGCGATTTGCCACATCAGATGGGTTCCTCAGGTCCGATGAGCACGCAGATTTCTCCGCTGCTCCGCGGCCGCAGCAAGGATGGTCGCAACATCGCTGCCCCAATCGTATTATGGGAAAACTCCCGCAGTACGTTTGCCGGTTCGCGCTGGCTGTTTGTGCATCTGCCTTTGACGGCTACCTTCTGGGATCAGAACGGAGCAGCCGAAATCGTGAACTGGGCGCAGTATTGCGCCAAAGGTGTGACCGAGCTATCTCTGAAGCCGAACTATGCTTCGTATGAATTGGGTGAACGAGCTTCACTGATCCTCCAAACTCAAATTCTACAGCGTGCGGGAAGCAGACGAAGTGAGCCGGAGCTGTGGACGTTTGATTTAACCGTTGAACGGGAAGATCGCACAAACAGCACGGTAGAGAAGGTATGGAATCATCAACTGGAGCTGGAACTTTCCGGCGAACAGCGTTTTGAACGCATTCTTCTTCCGGTTTCAATCGAGAGCGGGCTGTACCGAATCGTGGGTCGTGTTCAGGCACCGGATGGCGAAGTTCGCATACTGCGGCAAGGCTTCTGGGGTCAGGACGCAGCTTTGTTGGCAGAAGGGGAAGTCATTACACGCAGCAGAGATTATTTTATCAAAGACGGTCGTCCATTGCCTGTGGTTGGTATGACCTACATGACCTCTGATGTGGCACGGAAATTCCTGTTCCTTCCTAATGCGGATGTATGGGATCGGGATATGGCACAGATGGCGAAGGCCGGCATTAACTGGATTCGGACCGGAATCTGGACTGCCTATCGCAACATGATGCAGGTGGATGGTCATATGTCTGAGGATGTACTGCGTGCTATTGATGCGTTCCTGTTAACGGCAAAACGGCACGGCCTTCAAGTGACGTTCACCTTTTTCTCCTTTACACCCGAGACGTGGGAAGGAACAAATCCATATTTGGACCCGCAGAGCGTAGATGCACAGAAACGCTTCATTCGCAGCATTGTTAGTCGTCACAGACATTCCACACATGTGGACTGGGACTTGATTAATGAACCGTCGATGTTTGATCCTGTGCGCATATTCTCCGATGGGCCACGTTCGGCAAGAGATTCGTATGAGCAGCAGGCGTTTATCGAGTGGCTTCAGCAGCGGCATCAGACGATTGAAGCGTTGCAGGAGGCATGGAACATGTCACCTAAACAGCTCCCTGACTTCACCGCAGCAGTCATTCCTGAACCGGAAGAGATCAATTTCGATGTACAGGACATGCACAAGGCTAAAAAAGGAACACGCTGGCTTGATTACTGTCTCTTCTCGATGGAGATGCATAATGTTTGGGCGAGAGAGCTTGTAGGCACGATCAAGGATCTTGTTCCCCATCATTTGGTTACCGTAGGGCAGGATGAAGCTCTCGGAGCACAGCGCCCTTCACCGTTCTTCTACGAGCGTGAAGTGGATTATACAACCGTGCATTCCTGGTGGCTCAACGATGACCTGATCTGGGATGGCATTTTCGCCAAAACACCACATAAACCCAATCTCATTCAGGAGACAGGCATCATGTATGTGGAAACCCCGGATGGCCGGGCCAAACGTACAGAGGAAGAGCTTCACAGCATTCTGGAGCGCAAATACGCCTATGCCTTTTCAACAGGCGGTGCAGGAGCAGTGCAATGGATCTGGAATACGAACTTCTATATGGATAATGCCAATGAATCTCATATTGGAGCGCTGAGAGCGGATGGTACGGAAAAACCTGAAGCTGATGTGTCTTACGATTTTGGCCGATTCATGGAGCAGATTCGGGACTTGTTTACCGATCGCGAGCTGGAGGAGATTGCGGTGGTCTTCCCGTATTCCAACGATTTCTCGAACCGTTCCCTGGCCTACGATGCAACCACAAAATTGACTCGTGTAATGGCTTATGAGCTGAAGCAGCCATTCCGGGCTGTATCCGAGTATCATCTGGAAGCATTGAAGCAGCAACCTCCGAAGCTGATCATGGTTCCGAGTCCGCACAACATGGACAGCGATGCCTTAAGCGAGCTATTGAACTTCGCGGAGAATGAAGGAGCTACGCTGCTTATTACGGGCCCGCTCGGGTTGGATGCTTATTGGAAAACAAGTGATCGGGCAGATCATCTTGTCGGTCAACGCAGTCTGGGCAACGTACAGCGAGAAGAAATGCTGAATATTAACGGGGTGAATCACCGCGTCACGTATGGTCGTCGCCGGATTGCCGAGGTGGCGAAGGAAACGTTACTTCATGCGGAGAATCATACACCTGATGAATTAGCAGTACTGCCATTAGGCAAAGGCAAGTTGATCTGGAGCCCACTGCCGCTGGAGCTGAACGGCCGGGATGAGCCGCTGGCTGACCTGTATCGATATGCGTCAGAAGTGGCTGGTATTGAAAATGAACTGGAATGGATATCTGGCGGTGATCTGGCAGGGATTTATGGCCGGAAGCTGAGCTTCCCGAAAGGCAATCTGTACGTATTTGTATCGGAGTTCGCTTTGAATCATGAGGTGAAAGTCAGAGATACACGTACGGGAGTCATATATACGTTCCTGTTGGAGAAAAATCGCTCGGTGCTGTTTGCCACAGATGCTGCCGGACAGCTGCAAGCCGTATATCGTCCGGATGAAGTAGAGATTGTACAACAAGAGGTAGAGGGGGAATAATACAATGACCAAACCAACAAGCAAATCGAAAAAAGCGCATATTATCTCTCACACGCACTGGGATCGGGAATGGTATTTGCCGTATGAGAAGCATCATATGCGATTAGTGCAACTGGTGGATGCCTTGCTGGATCAGCTCGATCAGGGGCCGGATTTTAAAAGCTTTTACCTGGACGGCCAGACGATCATCATCGATGACTATCTTCAGGTTAGACCTGAGCAGAAGGAACGGCTGGAGAAGCATATTCGTGATGGCCGGATTGTCATTGGGCCTTGGTATATTTTGCAGGATGCCTTCCTGACCAGTGGTGAAGCAAACGTTCGTAATATGCAGGTTGGACATCGGGATGCCAAACGTTACGGAACACCTTCAAAGATCGGATACTTCCCAGATACGTTCGGACTTGTAGGACAGACACCGCAGCTTATGCTGCAATCGGGCATTGATAATGTCTTTTTTGGGCGAGGCGTGAAGCCAACGGGCTTCAACAACATGGTGTCTGACGATGGATACGAATCCAGTTTCTCAGAGCTAATGTGGGAAGGTCCGGATGGATCTAAAGTGCTCGGTGTTTTATTTGCCAACTGGTACTCTAACGGGAATGAGGTTCCGGTGGACGAAGCTTCAGCTCGGAAGTTCTGGGAAACCAAGCTGGCTGACGCGGAGAAATATGCTTCGACCAATGAATTGCTGTACATGAATGGATGTGATCACCAGCCGATCCAGAAGGATCTGCCTGAAGCCATCCGTATGGCTGAACAATTGTATCCCGATATCGAGTTTGTTCACTCCAACTTCCCGGATTATCTGTCAGCGTTGAAAGCATCTGCGGTTCAGGAGTTGTCTGTTGTAAAAGGAGAGCTGCGCAGCCAGCGTACTGATGGCTGGGGCACTCTGGTGAACACGGCTTCCGCACGCGTTTATCTGAAACAGATGAACCAACTGGGCCAAGCCATGTTGGAAAAAGTGGCTGAGCCACTGGCTTCGTTCGCGCATCTGCTGGGTCATTCATATCCGCATGATCAGTTTACCTATGCCTGGAAAACGTTGATGCAGAATCATCCGCATGACAGCATCTGTGGCTGTAGCGTAGACGAGGTACATCGCGAGATGGTCACACGGTTTGATAAGAGCCGTCATGTCGCTGAGGCCCTTATTGAGGATAGCACCAGCCAAATCGCTGCAGCTGTGGATACTTCAACCTTTGAACGATATGGTGATGAAGCCCGGCCTGTGGTTGTGTTTAACACTTCGGGATGGGAGCGCAGCGGTGTGGTTCAGATTGAACTGGATGCGGCCCGTCTGTACTTCCGCGACGGTTTCTCATTGGAAGATATGGCAGCCAAAATGAACGCCATCGACCTGTCAGGTCGTATATTGGTGGATGAAGAAGGAAAACCAGTTCCGTGTACGGTAGAGGATCTGGGTCTGCAATTCGGCTATGATCTGCCGGATGATCGATTCCGTCAGCCATATAGCTGCCGTCGGGTCAGTATTACATTTGAAGCAGAGAACGTGCCTGCACTTGGCCTGAAGACGTATGCTTTGGTTCGCATGGACAGCAATGCTGCGAATTCAGATACACTGCTGCGTGGTCAACGTGGCATGGAAAATGAATATTTTATCGTAAATATTGCAGACAATGGATCTTTTGCACTTACGGATAAACGGACAGGCCGAACGTATAAAGATCTTGGCGTGTATGAAAATGTCGGTGATATCGGCAATGAGTACATGTTCAAGCAACCGGAGAACGAAGTAGCACTGACTACGAAGGATCTTCGGGCAGAAATTCGAGTTATCGAAGATGCGCCTTACAGAGCTTCGTACGAAATTGTTCATCATTGGGAGATTCCTGAATCCGCCGACGAAACGCTTGATCGTGAGCAGCGGGAACTTATCTATTATCCGCATCGTAAAGCTCAACGTTCTAAACAAATGGTTACGCTCAAGATCCGAACCATTGTGTCGTTAAGCCGCAGTGGAAAAGGCATCAAGCTCGAAACAACCTTCAACAATCAGGCGAAGGATCATCGGGTGCGGGCACTCTTCCCGACGGATCTGACAGCTGCTGTTCATCACGTTGACTCGATGTTCGAAATTGCTACTCGCGATAATACGCCTGCACCGGAATGGCAAAATCCGAGCAACACCCAACATCAGCAAAGTTTTGTTGATGTGAGCGAGGATCAGGCTGGGTTGGTTGTAGCCAATCTCGGTCTGAATGAATATGAGGTTCTTGAGGATGGACGGAATACGATTGCGGTGACATTGCTTCGTGCCGTGGGAGAGCTTGGAGACTGGGGATTGTTCCCGACACCGGAAGCTCAGTGTCTCGGCGAGCACTCCTTCCAACTGGAGATTATCCCTCATGACGGGAACGGAGCAACATCCGGAGCGTACATTGAAGCTTATCAGTTCCAGATTCCATGGACTGTGGCTCAGACGAACGTACACCCGGGATTCCTAACGCCAAGCAACACACCTTTTGAGTGGCAAGGGGACGGTCTTGCGTTTTCTTCACTGAAGGTGAACGAAGATTCGGGTGATCTGATGTTGCGTTGGTATAATATGGGGTCGAATACGACTGAGTTGAAGTTTGCTGCTTCTGAGTCCATCCCGCAAGCATTGGAAGATGCATATCAGAGCAACATTCTGGAAGAAGAGACAGGTAAACTGAATGCTTCGATGATAAATGGATCTTCCACTGCCTTAATCAGCAAAGAATGGGCTCTTCAAGCGGGACCTTGTGAGATTGTTACGGTGGGGTTACGTCGTTAATATTCCAAGCGTGATCGGATATATTTTTTGTGTAATGTCTAACCGAAGTTCTGCGCACTGTCATGGAATGGATAATGCTTTTTCCAGCTGAAAATGTTGAGTTATTCCTCAAGTTTATATAGAATGAACAGTAGAATTACAAGCGATCGAAGGTTACCCTGCCATCATGATGGTCATCGTAAAATTCAATTGTTCATTCTATATTGAAACTATTAAGGGGGCTTGAAGCCATGGAATCCTTGGGAGGACTGCTTCAGCAGCTGAATCCTTCCTTTCGTGAACAGTCGCGGCGGATTGCGGCGGAATTGATGGAAGATCCGTACGTACGCGAATTCCGCGCAGGTCATCCTGAACTGAAAGATGCACAGCTTATTACCGATCTGAGCAAGCTGTATCAGTATGCCAAAGATTCGAAGAACTGTGCGAACTGTCCGGGGCTCGACAACTGTCCTAACGATTTCCAGGGTCACTTTTGCAAACTGGAAGTAGAGCATTTTAACGGTAAACCCGAAATTATAGATAAAAAAGCACCTTGTTCCAAACATATCGCCCGGCAGAATGAGCATGTTATCAAGCAAAGAATCCGCAGCTTCTATGTGGACGAGCGTGCGCTCAATGCAGGATATAACGATGTGGAAATTATGGGCAAGGATCGGATGCGTGCTCCGGCGGTGAACCAGGTTCTGCGTTATATTAACGACACCAAGGAGAATGGATTGTCTCCGCAAGGACTGTTTTTGGAAGGATCATTTGGAACGGGCAAGACGTTTCTGATGTGTTATCTGCTGCATGAACTCGCGGTTGTGGGCCACACAGGTGTTATTATCTATATGCCTGATTTTGTGGAGGATCTGAAATCCATGATTAGTGAAGGAAACAAGCTGAAGGAAACGACGGATATTCTGAAAAGCTGTGATCTACTCATCTTTGATGACATTGGGGCAGAGAATCTGAACCCATGGGTTCGGGATCATGTGATGGGTTCCATTCTGAATTACCGTATGAATCGCAAACCTACATTCTACACGTCTAATTACAACTTGGATGGGCTGGAGAAACATCTTAGCTTCACCAGCAGGGACGGCGAGGAAATGAACAAAGGCCAGCGTTTGATGGACCGGATTCGTCCGTTTGTTGATGTCATCTCGGTTCGAGGTGAGAATCAACGGGGTAAACGTTAATTTCTATTTATGTTACCGATCTGATCTATTTTTTACTCATATAGTCCCAAAAAAAGCCTGGCTTTCGCATTGTCGCGAAAACCGGGCTTTTCTGGCCTGCGTGCAGCCTGAAGATCCTATTCGGTGATAAATTTGAAAATCACCATTCCGAAAAAGATAACCGTCATCAGGCCGGCCATGCCAGCAACACCCGCAATCAGATCAAACAGATCGTTACGGGGTTCCTCGTTCACATGTTCACGCGGGTCGTTGATCCGCACATTTGCATCCATGGTATTGCCTCCTTATGGGGATAACAGCTTGCCCTTACAGGGAACTGAAGCCCGGAGTAATTTTAGTATACTTGGAAAAGAAAGCGTTTGTAAAGATTTTGAAGTGAACCGCTAGTTCCCCAATTGTGAAGATTTGATGTTAGGAAGATGAACATTGATGCGTTCATTTCACAACATTAGAGTTGCTGTGTTATACTGGAAGTGTCGTTCGCGACGTTACAGGTTAAAATAAACCGTAAGTATATATAAGGAGGACAATTTCATGGCTATTGTTAACGTATCCGATCAATCCTTCAACGCTGAAGTCGAAGGCGAAGGAACGGTTCTTGTTGATTTCTGGGCGCCTTGGTGTGGTCCTTGTAAAATGCTCGCTCCAATCTTGGAAGAGCTGTCCACCGAAGTTGGCGATGCAGTGAAAATTGCTAAAGTCAATGTGGACGAAAACCCGGAATCCGCTTCCCGCTTCGGCGTAATGAGCATTCCAACATTGATCTTCTTCAAAGATGGTCAACCGGTTGATAAAGTGGTTGGTCTGAACTCAAAAGATGCTCTCAAAGGAATTATCGAAAAACACCAATAATTAACCAAGATTTCACATACGCCTCCGGTTATGCGCCGGGGGCGTTTTGCGTCGAATACTTTCATATAGGACAATATAAGATATACTATTTATTATAAGGTGAAACTGAAATTTACATGAACAACGAAGAGGGCAGAAATGACTTGTAGAAACGAAGTGGTCGCCTAAAAGCTTTCTGAAAGAAAGCTACTTCGGAAGCATGCCCTATCCCCGGATTTATACGTTATAAGAAAAGAATCAAAGAAATCTGGGGATAACAGCGATCGAAAGGTCATTCTATCATCGGAGTGCCTCATGTAAGGTGAAGCTATCAGCTTTCTCAGTAATCGGGAAGGAGGACCCACCGAATTATGGATGAATTCATTACAAACGTGCAGGAGCAGGAGAAGGCACTAGAGCAGATTCGCCACAAGCTGGCTTTGCTGCCTGACATGTCCGGCTGTTACCTGATGAAAAATAGTGAAGGTACTATTATCTATGTAGGTAAAGCCAAAGTGCTGAAGAATCGCGTAAGATCATATTTTATCGGCAGTCATAATGGGAAGACACAGCGCCTGGTGTCCGAAATCCGTGATTTCGAATATATCGTTACCGGCAGCAATATGGAAGCACTCATTCTGGAGTGTAACCTGATCAAGAAACATATGCCGCGGTATAACGTGTTGCTCAAGGATGATAAGACGTTTCCTTACCTTAAAATTACGAATGAAAAACATCCCCGACTCGAAGTGACCCGGCGGGTGCTCAAAGATAAAGCCAAATACTTCGGACCTTATCCGAATTCATATGCGGCACACCAAACGAAAAAACTGCTTGACCGGATGTATCCGTTACGCAAATGCGGCGTAATGCCGAAGGAAGTATGCCTGTATTATCATATGGGACAGTGCCTCGCTCCCTGTGTGCAAGAAGTGGGCAAGGAGCAGTATGATGAGATCTCCCAGGAGATCAGTTCATTTTTGAGTGGCGGGCATGAGGAGATCAAAAAGGATTTACAGCGCAAAATGCAGGAAGCGGCTGAGGATCTATATTTTGAACGTGCCAAGGAACTTCGGGATCAGGTCATTGCCATTGATGCGATGATGGAAAAACAGAAAATTACGATGGCGGATGCCAGAGACCGCGATGTGTTTGGTTTTGCCATTGATAAAGGCTGGATGTGTGTCCAGATTCTATATATGCGTCAGGGGAAAATGATTGAACGACACGTGTCGACGTTCCCGTTTTACGGTGAGGCATACAGTGACTTTATGTCTTACGTGACCCAGTATTACAGTGATAATCCAGCGTTGCCACAGGAGATTTTACTGCCGGAAATGCCAAAAGATATGGCAACTGATGACGGTGGTGCGGATGATATATCCGATGGTGATGGAGCGGTACCTGCGGCGGTGACAGCCGAGTCAGAAGAGACAACGCGATTGGCGCAAGATTCTGTGGTTGAGCTACGTGTTGCCGAGGCCCGTGCATCTTATGGTGATAGCCAACCCGAAGCAGAAGCGGAAGAAGCTACGATGGTTATCCTGGAAGACGCTGTTGCTCAGGAAGATGTATCGGCTGATAAACAGCCCCCAGGTCTTGAAGATCCTTCTCAAGTCGCAGCAGCATTGCAGGAATGGCTGGAAATCAAAGTCCACATTCCGCAGCGTGGATTGAAACGCCAGATGATCACCATGGCCGTGGATAACGCACGTGTGGCACTGGAAGAGAAGTTTCGCCTAATTGAGCGGAATGAAGAACGGACATCGAAAGCTGCTGAAGGACTGGGACGTTTTATTGGACTGGAACAGCTTCACCGTATTGAAGCGTTTGATAACTCGAACATCCAGGGTACGAACCCGGTATCTGCTATGATTGTATTTACTGATGGTAAACCGGATAAGAAAGAATACCGCAAATACAAAGTACGCTCGGTTGAAGGACCGGATGATTATGAAACGATGCGAGAAGTCATCCGTCGCCGTTACGAACGGGTATTGAAGGAAAACTTAACCCAGCCTGACCTGATCGTGGTCGATGGCGGTAAAGGACAGATCTCGGCTGCGGTCGATATTTTGGAGAATGAATTGGGACTGTTTATTCCGGTATGTGGCCTGGTGAAGGATGCGAAGCACAAGACCTCACAATTGATGATCGGCAACCCGCCGGAAGTCATCTCCTTGCCGCGTGACAGTCAGGAGTTCTACCTGTTGCAGCGGATTCAGGAAGAGGTCCACCGTTTTGCGATTTCGTTCCACCGCGAGCAGCGTGGGAAATCGATGGTGACTTCCCGTCTGGACGCCATTCCGGGGATCGGAGAAAAGCGGCGTAAGCTGCTGCTGAAGCATTTTGGCTCTTTACGAAAAATAAAAGAGGCCAGCGTCGAAGACTTCCGGCCTCTATCTATTGGTGACAAGCTTGCGAATCAGATTATTGCAGCACTTCGTGATGAGGAGTCGTGACATACGGCTTCTCTTTTTGTTTTGGATTCATCTTATAGATGACATAACCAACGATGGCCGGAAGCACAATCCAGAAGAGTCCTGCGGAAATGTTCAGTGCATCACCCATGAAGATCAGGCTTAACCCCATCAACAGGCTGTCAAAGATAACATGCGCGAATACAACGGCGATGAAGCCGTGGCGCAGCATGATCAGACTGAACAAAAGTCCGATGACAGTAAGCTCTATTGGACGTGTGATCACCGGATAGATCGGGTACAGGGTGTGTCCCAGAGCCCAGATCAATGTTGGGATAAGGCAGGCGATGAACGTATTTCGTACCACCTTCTGCATCATGCGAATCCCGAACAGGCGATAGACCGTTTCCTCACCGATCCCGGCCATCCAAGCCATAATCGGGAAGATCCAGGCATAACTCATGTTGTATGTGGACTGGTCAGCCGATGTTGTTGACCAGCTTCCAATACTGCGCTCCAGAATAAAGAACAGTACGGATTGCACACCCAGTAGAATCAACGCCCATAAGTAGCCTGTATACATACTGTGCAGTACATATTTGCCGTATCCGGGTTCTTTGGCCCGAGGCCAAGGATTCAGACCGATTTTGCGCCACATGCCGTCACCGGCAACGAGCGACAGATAGATGGTTGCACTCATAACCAGCGTTATCCCAGCTTGCATCACCATCAGGAAGGTCAGCATAAAATTAGATAGCCCCTGCGCCTGAAAGAGCGGGATCATGTTCAGTGTGCCAATCACGGAAGCCGCAAAGTATACCAAGGACAGAACGATTCCGCGTTTGAACGACGTGTTTGCCCTCGTCAGAATACTGTAGATGATCGCGAGCACGCCAAGCACAAAGGTCAGGAAAGCATAACCGCCGTAAGTCATCCAGTTGGCTTGCCGAGTCTGATTTTCTACATAGTCAGTATGGGAGTCAGGGACTGAGAAGACCGATTCGAAGGAGCGAACGGCTCCGTTTTCAAACGTAAAATTCAGTTCCAGCTTGGAATCTCCAATTTGCTTTTCATTATCTGTGTATTGCAGCCCCGCTTCTTCTTCACGGGTGTCCAGTTGAAGTTTCGGTACAGTATACCCGAATTCGCCAAGGACGCTAGCGGCAAGCTGCTCTTTTTCATTTAGAGAAAGGTTATCTTCAGCTAAACGTTGGGCAGCATTCACTTTGCTTTTGTCCTGCTCAGCCTCAATGGATGCATACAGGGAAGAAGGCAGTTCGCGCTTGAAACCGACAACTTTTCCTGTTCTCATATGTACGTCAACATTCAAATAACCGCCTTTGTCCTGATCGGGCAAACGAACGCGGTACACATCGTAAGGATAGGTTGTTTCCCATTTCTTGTTATAGGTTTCTAACTGTTTGGTTTTGGCCATATACCCATAAATATCGGAATGGGTTTGGTACGTCACCAGCTCGTTTCCGGTATCCGTCGGAAGGGTATAATCAGGTAGAGAAGCTGCAAAAGATCGTGCCGACTCCGCCGCTTTCTCCTTGCTTATGAAGGAAGTAGACTGGATATCAGTCGTTTGCGATGAGGTGGCAGGAAAGATTTGAAAAACGAAAAACAGAATCAGACCAATCGCCGCAAGCAACCCTAAACGCTTGAAGTTAGCTTTGAGTACCAAAGGCTGCCCTAAGGGATTCATTTAATATTGTTCCTCCTTTATTAATGTGGATATTAAAGTAAAGATAGCACAGCCCAAGCCCCGAATGCCAATGGCGAAACGAGAAGTGGTGCAAATGCATGAAAACGAATGAAAATGATCGAAACAATCTGATCTATCCGTCGCCATATCTGAGTTTTTCCCTTTTTGACGGAATTCGATGCTATTTACACAAAAATCGTTTTGTGTACAAACGTCGCAGCGCTTATAATTTTGAATCAAATGTCCAATATTCCGCATGTCTTTAGGCTAACAAGGGAACGAATAGAAGGTATAAAAGGCATTCCAACCTAATGTATATGTATTACAGCGAAAATCATACATGTTTACGCTCCGAAATAGGGCTTTCAAAGGGCTTGGCTATTCCGTCAAGTGATATGGAAAAGCACTTCGGAGAAAGGCTCCACGTCGTGGGGTCATTTTCTTTTTGGCAGAGGTGGATGATACTCAAGTGAAAATGAATGTTCAATGGATGCGTCTATCGCCACCCCGAATTCTGGTCCTGGGGTTCGCGGGTATTATATTGCTCGGGACACTTCTGTTGATGCTCCCGACATCCAGTCGAAGCGGAGTCAGCCTTCCTTTTATTGACGCACTCTTCACTGCGACTTCTGCAGTCTGTGTAACGGGGCTGGTTGTGGTGGATACAGGTACTCATTTTTCGACGTTGGGTCAGATTATAATTGCAATCCTGATTCAAATTGGCGGTCTTGGCTTTATGACGATGTCGACACTGGTGGCGATTGCATTCAAACGGCGGATCTCTCTGCGTGAGCGGTTGATTTTGCAGGAAGCGATGAACCAGAGTACGATGGAGGGGATTGTCCGCCTTATTCGCAAAGTTGTGATCTACTCGCTCATATTGGAAGGCATATGTGGCACGTTGTTCGCCATTCGGTGGTCGTTTGATATGCCAATGGGGCAGGCCATCTATTATGGATATTGGCATGCCATCTCCATGTTTAACAATGCTGGGTTTGATATGTTCGGTGAATTCCGAAGTTTAACCGGGTATGTGTATGATCCGCTCGTGAATTTTACAGCCATGTTCCTGATTATTGCAGGCGGTATCGGTTTTGTCGTTCTATCTGATCTGGTGGAGTATCGGAGGACGAAGAAGCTTTCGCTGCATTCCAAAGTGGTATTGCTGACGACAGGTTTGTTAATCGTATTTGGCGCACTGGTTATTTTTGTTTTTGAATTCAGCAATCCCCGGACACTGGGTGGTTTGAACTGGGGTGGTAAAATTCTCGGTTCGTTCTTCCAGTCGGTTTCCCCAAGAACAGCAGGGGCGAATACGGTAGACATTGCTGGCCTGAGACAGGCAACGCAATTTTTCATCATTATATTAATGTTTATTGGTGCTTCCCCCGGTTCTACTGGAGGCGGCATTAAAACAACCACATTCATGATTATGGCCGGAGCTGTCTATGCCATGATGCGGGGACGGGAAGATATCGTCTTTTTCAGATATCGGCTCCTACAAGAACGCATTTTCAAAGCACTGACGATTACACTGCTTGCCCTGTTGCTCATTATTGCCGTTACGATGGTGCTTAGTACGACGGAAGACAGCAGTTTTTTGATGATATTATTTGAGACGACATCCGCCTTCGGTACCGTTGGTTTATCTATGGGGCTTACACTGAAGCTGACCACGATCGGCAAGCTTTTGATCTGTTTCACCATGTTTGCGGGACGTCTTGGACCAATTACGCTCGCGTATGCACTCGGACAGAAAAAGGGTAAAGAATTGTACAGGTATCCGGAAGGCAAAATGATTATTGGATAAGGGGTTCGTGAAGAACAATGAAAACACAGCAGTTTGCGGTAATTGGGCTAGGGCGCTTTGGCTCCAGTCTGGCACAGGAATTAATGGAGCTTGGTTATGAAGTGCTGGGTATCGATAAAAATGAAGAAGTCGTCGAAGACATGAGTGAATTGGTCACCCATGCCGTCGTCGCGGATTCAACTGATGAGGAAGTGCTGCGCTCCCTGGGCATCCGTAATTTTGACTGCTGTGTTGTTGCCATTGGGGCTGATATCCAGACCAGTATTCTCACTGCTATTTTACTGAAGGAACTCGGTGTGAAAACAGTTGTGGCCAAAGCCATTTCAGTCCTTCATGGACGGGCACTGGACAAGCTGGGGATCGATCGTGTCGTTTATCCTGAGCGTGATATGGGAATTCGGGTTGCCCATCAGCTCGTCACCCCGAATCTGCTGGATTATATCGAATTGTCCGATGATTACAGTATTGTGGAGATGAAAGTTCCTGCCTGTCTGCATAATAAAACGCTGTCCACTCTGAATGCTCGAGTACGCTTTGGTTGCAGCATTGTAGCTCTGCAAAAGGAAGCCGGGGTTATCATTGCCCCGACTGCACTGGACTCGCTTCAGATGGGTGATATCATGGTGATTATCGGCATGAATGATGACATTGACCGTTTTGAGGAAGAAGTGATCAGCCAAGAGAGCTAGAGCTGAGTCTATTAAATGAAAGCAGAGCGTTGAGCTCGGCTGATTAATATGAATGCTAAGGCGTCGTAGTCCTCCGTGAGGGCAGCGGCGCCTTTGCTGTAAAGAGAGCAGCCGTTTCCCTGACCCACTGTCTGGAGGTTTGGCTGAGGTCTTCCTTTTCCCCATAGATCATGCAGGTTGTGCGCCGGGTCTGTTGCAGTTGCGGCAGATATACCGAGACAAGATCATTGTCCGCAAGCAATTGAGGGCGGAGATACGACTTGGGCAACAGGGCTGCTGCTTTGCAGGTAGGCAGAAGACGGACAATCGCTTCAAAGGAATCAATCTCCATGCGAATATCAGGCATCACGGCGCAGCGCTGAAACAGGTCGTCGGTTAATTTTCGATACCAGGTTCCTTTGGAGAACGTAATCATCGGCAGATCTTGCAAATGTTCCATTCCGGCTTCTTTACCCGATAGGGGATGCGTTAAAGGCACAACCAGCTCCAGATGATCATCAAAAAGTGGCACACAGTTTAGCCCGGCTTCACTTATAGAAGAGGCAACGATACCTACATCAGCTTTTTTATCCCGCACAAAAGAGACAATTTCATGTGTTTTCCCCGTCACCAGCTTGATTTCCGCATTCGGATGTTTCTCCATAAAGGCATTTACCAGCGGTGGCAATGTGGTTTGAAGCGTTGTCAGACTGGCTCCAAGCGTAATGGAGCTTTGTTCTTCGTCCTTGTACTGGGCCAGCATGGTCAGAAATTTTTGTTGCTGCTGTTTCTGCTCTACCGCGAAAGTATAGGCGAACTGGCCTACGCTGGTTAATTCAAGTCGTTTACCACGGCGATGAAAGAGCGCTACGCCGAGCTCATCCTCCAATTTGGAGATTTTGCGAGACAGCGCGGGTTGTGACAGATTCAGCAATTTCGATGCACGGTTCAGACTGGACTGCTCTACAACCGCCGCAAAAGCGTTTAATTCCTCGAACATGAGCACTAACCTCTTTTCTAATGAACGTATGAACGTACTTTGCGTGAGGCATCTCCTTGTCAAATATTTCTCCATGTTGTATGGCCTGCACGACCGATGTTTATAACTTATACCTATAGGTTATAACATTTAATAATTATATTGCAATTCCCTTATAAGAAAAAAAGGAGTAACATGAATCGTGACACAAGTTGTTCACACCTGAAGAAAACGGAACAATTTGTCGAACCTTTCCTTGGGAAAGGTTTGTGTCATGATAAGCGAATTTTATTTATGAAAACGTTGTATTTAGCGAAAGGGGATCGACATTTTATGAAAGGGTTTTACTCCAGAAAGCTGCACTCCTTGCTTGGCGTCATTCCGCTCAGTCTGTTTTTCATTGAGCATATGGTGACGAACTTCTCGGCAGTTGAAGGCGGCAAAGAAGGCTTTAACGATGCAGTTGCATTTCTGAATGGCCTGCCGCTCGTAATTGTACTTGAAACGCTTCTCATCTGGTTGCCGCTGTTCTATCACGGTGTATATGGTTTGTACATTGCCTATCAGGCCAAGCCTAACGTGGGACGTTTTGGCAATGAGCGCAACTGGCGCTATACGTTGCAGCGCGTCAGCGGTGTCATTACGTTTGTGTTCGTCATCTGGCATATTTGGGAGACTCGTTTCCAGGTTGCGCTGGGGAATGTCACACACGAAGAGCTTGGCGGTGTCATACATGGCATCGTGATGAACCCGGTAACGTTTATTTTATATCTGATCAGTGTGGTTGCGGCATCCTATCACTTTGCCAACGGTTTGTGGTCGTTCCTGGTTAGCTGGGGAATTACCGTCGGTCCGCGTGCGCAGCGTGTATCTTCCTACATCTGCATGAGCTTGTTTGCTATCGTAGCCATCATGTTTATTGTATCGTTGCTTGCTTTCCGGAGCATGGATTTCCAGGTAGCCACTTCGATGATTGACGCAGTTAAGACAGTTCTGATTTAAGCATTTGGACTTTAAATGCTGACTTATAAGGGAGTGAACAGCAATGGCATCATCTAATGTAATTATTGTGGGCGGAGGTCTCGCGGGATTGATGGCGGCGATCAAATCGGCTGAAGCCGGAGTCCATGTTCATTTATTTTCACTGGTTCCCGTCAAAAGATCCCACTCCGTATGTGCCCAAGGCGGTATCAACGGTGCGGTAAATACCAAGGGTGAGGGCGACTCCCCATGGGTACACTTTGACGATACAGTATACGGCGGTGACTTTTTGGCGAATCAGCCTCCAGTCAAAGCGATGTGTGAAGCGGCACCAGGCATCATTCACCTGATGGACCGGATGGGCGTAATGTTCAACCGGACACCGGAAGGTTTGCTTGATTTCCGTCGTTTCGGCGGAACGAAGCATCACCGTACAGCGTTTGCCGGTGCAACGACAGGACAACAATTGCTCTACGCATTGGATGAGCAGGTGCGTCGCTGGGAAGCGGCCGGTCTCGTGACCAAGTATGAGAACTGGGAGTTCCTGCAGGCGGTTATTGATGACGAAGGCATCTGCCGCGGCATTGTAGCACAGGATCTGAAAACGATGAAGGTACAGACGTTCCCGGCTGAAGCAGTTATTCTGGCGAGCGGCGGCCCTGGCATTATTTTCGGTAAAACAACCAACTCGGTTATCAATACAGGTACTGCCGCAAGTGCGGTGTATCAGCAAGGTGTAAATTACGCGAACGGTGAGTTCATTCAGATTCACCCGACAGCCATTCCAGGCGATGACAAGCTGCGTCTGATGTCCGAATCGGCTCGTGGTGAAGGTGGACGGATCTGGACGTACAAGGACGGTAAGCCTTGGTACTTCCTCGAAGAAAAATATCCGTCATACGGTAACCTTGTTCCGCGTGATATCGCGACGCGTGAAATTTTCAGCGTCTGCGTGGATATGGGCCTAGGCGTGAACGGCGAGAACATGGTATATCTCGACTTGTCACACAAAGATCCGAAGGAGCTGGATGTGAAGCTCGGCGGAATCATTGAGATCTACGAGAAGTTCATGGGGGATGACCCACGTAAAATCCCAATGAAAATTTTCCCGGCAGTCCATTATTCCATGGGCGGCATGTGGGTAGATTATAACCAAATGACCAACATTCCAGGACTGTTCGCAGCTGGTGAATGTGAATACCAATATCATGGTGCGAACCGTCTGGGTGCAAATTCCCTGGTATCAGCAATCTACGGTGGTATGGTAGCTGGACCGAAAGCGGTTGAATATATCAAAGGACTCAAAAAATCGTCCGCAGATATCAGTTCTTCCGTATTCGAAGGTTATACTAAGCGCCAAACCGATAAATACGAAGGCATCCTAAACATGCAGGGCAATGAAAATGCCTATGTCATTCACAAAGAGCTTGGCGAGTGGATGACGGCGAATATGACGGTGGTACGTTACAACGATAAGCTGGAAGCAACCATCGGCAAAATCAAGGAATTGAAAGAGCGTTACGGCAAAATCAACATGTACGACACTTCCGGTTGGAACAACCCGGGTGCAGCATTTACCCGTCAGCTGTGGAACATGATTGAACTGGCAGAAGCGATGACGTTGGGCGCACTGCTGCGTAACGAAAGCCGTGGAGCGCATTACAAACCAGACTTCACCGAACGTAATGACGAGGAATTCCTGAAAACAACGATCGCAAGCTGGTCGAAGGAAGGTCCAAAAATTTCGTACGAGCCTGTAGACGTTTCCCTGATCCCACCACGGATCCGGGACTACTCGAAGGATTAAGTAAAGCGAAATTTCGGTCTATTCATAAAGTTAAAGACTTAGCATCTTAACGGAAAAGCACTAGACACATAGAGGCAAAGCGTACACGGAGCTTCTCAATGTTACTGCCACCAGAATGAATTATTGCTACTTTCAGTAAAGCGACTCTATAAGCACGACGTAGCGGAGGAAGCGGAAATGCCCAGAAGAAGCGAAGCGCTCGCCTTTATCACCGGATTTTAACCCTGGGATAACAGCGATCAGAAGGGCATTCCGCTGCCGGAGCGCCACCCTTGCACCAAAAGAGTAACTTTGCGCATCAGCAACACCAATCATCGTCACTCAAAGGAGGGGACAACGATATGACGGACACAGCTACAGCAAAAAAAACCGTCAAGTTTATCATCACCCGTCAGGACAACCCGGAGTCATCTTCGTACAACGAAGAGTTTGAGCTTCCGTACCGTCCCGGCATGAACGTTATTAGCGCCCTGATGGAGATCCAGCGGAACCCGGTTAATACAGAAGGCAAGTCCATTGCCCCGGTCTGCTGGGAATCGAACTGTCTCGAAGAAGTCTGTGGAGCATGCTCCATGGTCATCAACGGCAAGCCGCGTCAAGCGTGTGCAGCCCTGATCGACAAGCTCGAACAACCGGTTCGCATTGAACCGATGAAAACCTTCCCGGTGGTTCGTGACCTCGTCATCGACCGTACTCGGATGTTTAACGCTCTAAAACGGGTTAAAGCGTGGATTCCGATTGATGGTACCTATGACCTTGGTCCAGGTCCGCGGATGCCAGAGAAGAAACGTCAGTGGGCTTACGAGCTGTCCAAATGTATGACATGTGGTGTATGCCTCGAAGCGTGCCCGAACGTCAATGAGAAAACAGACTTTATCGGTCCGGCAGCTCTTTCTCAAGTACGTCTGTTCAATGCTCACCCAACAGGGGAGATGAACGCTGAAGACCGCTTGGAAGCACTTATGGAAGACGGAGGTATTGAGGGCTGTGGTAACTCGCAGAACTGCGTACGCTCTTGTCCAAAAGGTATTCCGTTGACTACCTCCATTGCCGAAATGAACAAACAAACAACCAAACACATGTTCAAACGCTGGTTGGGTGTGTAATCTAGTCATATTTAATGCAGAACTTCGGATCTGCACCATTAGAAGAAGTCGTGATCCTTGGCACATATAGCCTAAGATCCCGGCTTCTTTTTCTGTACTCGCAAAGGAACCGGGCTAGTCATGCAGAATATGGTATACTAAGGGGATGGATTTGTAGCGGAAGAAGGAGGGGGACGCATGGGAGAAACACCGCGTGAGGGCAGCAAGATCTCGCCGCCCCGGCGCTCACAGAATGGATCTGATTCGCAGGACTCCATTTTTCCCGGAGAGGAAAAGGATCATGATCCCTCCCGGCGCAGTTTTTTGCTGCGCATGATCTTAATGACGGCGAGTGCCAGTATACTCACAGGAGGATATGCCTGGTTATGGGAGCCTCGTCATCTGGAGATCAAGCACGTTGAATTGAAACTGCCCAAGATTCCAAAAGCATTCGAGGGATTGCGTGTGATTCAGTTCAGTGATGCTCATCTTGGATTCCATACGGGGCTGAAACAAATGGAGAAGCTGGCTGAAACGATACGGGAACAGCAGCCTGATCTGATTTGTTTTACCGGAGATATGGTTGAACGGGAAGCAGAACCGATGCGTGAATGTATTCCTGCACTGGCATCAATGCAAGCGAAGTATGGCAAATATGCCGTATTGGGGAACCATGATTATCGAGGCCAGCAGCAGCATGAAGTGGAGCTGATGTTTAAAGAGGCCGGGTTCACGTTGCTTCGAAACAGCCATGTTCTGATTGAACGAGGGGATTCACGTATTGCGATAGTAGGTCTGGATGACGCGCTTACGGGCAGACCTGATCCTGTTGTAGCAATCAAGGGGTTGAGTAGAGAGGTCTGGAAACTGCTGCTTATGCATGAGCCCGATTATGCAGACATTGCAGCACCTTACGGTTTCGGACTACAGCTCTCTGGACACAGTCATGGCGGGCAGGTGCGTTTTCCCTGGATTGGGGCACTGACTACACCGAGAGGGTCACTCAAGTATATTCAAGGGTTATATTACGCTGGGGATAAGCATATGCCAGTCTATGTGAACCGAGGCTTTGGCATGACCCAACTGCCGATTCGCTTTTTGTGCAGGCCGGAATTGACGGTTTTTGAACTAAAGGGTTAACAACATAAAGAATATAGAGCATAAAGGGAGGTTAGCCAGATGGAACGAATTGCGATTGTATCCGATATTCATGGCAACATGACTGCTTGGGAAGCGGTATTAAAAGATATTCGGAGTCGCGGATTGAAGCGAATCTTTTGTCTTGGCGACCTCGTTGGCAAGGGGCCTGATCCAGTACAGGTTGTTGATCTGGTGAGAGAGACATGTGAGCAAGTTATCCGTGGCAACTGGGATGAGTTGGTTGCGGTTAATCAGGACAATGAGAATTTTACTTGGCAAGCGAAGCGGCTGGGTAAGGAGCGATTGGCATATCTGGAGAGCTTGCCGTTTAGCCACCAATTAGAGCTGAGTGGTCGTACGATCCGTCTGGTGCACGCATCTCCCCAAAGTGTATATCACCGTGTACAGCCGTGGGATGAGATTGAGAAGAGGTTGGCCATGTTCGATCCTCCGGCAGATGAACCTGAGCTTGGTATGGCGGATGTCGTGGGATATGGGGATGTGCATAATGCATACTTGCAATTTATGAATGGAAAAATGTTGTTCAATGCAGGCAGCGTGGGTAACCCGCTTGATTTTACCCAGGCTTCTTACTGTATTCTTGAAGGAGAGAACAGCAACGATCGGAACACCCCGTTCAACCTTCAATTTGTAAGGGTGCCTTATGATATTGAGCAGGAAGTAGAGATTGCTCAGCAGGCTCAGGTGCCTTCGCTTGATTTTTATATCCGAGAGCTTCGTACAGGCGTTTATCGCGGGCTGCAAACGGATTAGTTATGTCAGGAATAAACCGCTGTAATGAATTGGCATACTAATGTTCGGGCTACTGAGCGGGTATTGTGGAGTATAGTGATGTTATTGTTTATCCATGTATTTTATTTGCGCCGGATCATCCTCAGAGCATGCTTGTCTTACCGGACTAGAACCCGTTAGGCAAAAGGAGCGATTGTCATGCTGACCCGAAAAATGCTGGGCCAAGGATTGCCTGCTTTATGGACAGAGCGCCTTGTTCTTCGATCATTACGTCAGAGTGATTACAGCACGTTGTCGGAGCTGTTTTCCGACCCGCAGGTGATCCGTTATGTAAACAGGGGGAGTCAGCCCACGCCAATCCGGGCTCGGCGATTATTGAATCAGATCCGCAGCAGCAGTGCCAAGCTGGATTCATTGCATTACGGCATCTGCTGGAAAGGCAGCGAACAGATCATCGGCATCACTTCATTCCAGCATTGGAACGACCAGAATGGTACCGCACAGATCGGATATATTCTGAACAGGTCCTGCTGGGGTAAGGGAGTCGCGACTGAGGCAGTGCAGCGTTTGCTGGAATTCGGTTTTGCCGAGCTTAATTTGTGTAAAGTAGAAGCCCGCTGTTACGAGGCAAATGTATCATCCGAACGGGTTCTCTGTAAAAGCGGTATGATTTATGAACGGACCCTGCCCTCGTTTGTTTTGAATCATGAGGATGGTGAGACGCCGGAAACCCTGCTGGATGTTAAGGTGTATAGTCTCTATCGTGAACAGCATGTCCGTTCTCATTGGGAAAATCGCCTGCAAACGTTGGTATCCGACAAGCACGAGTAACATAGAATAGAGTATATTGCATAAATCCAAAGAGCGTATTTCAATCAGAAAAATATAGATCGAAATGTTTCTATTCGTCTATTTTTTTACTCGGAAGCGAGTTGGGTCGAATTATGCAAAATGCTGAATTAAATGAAACAGCTGAGGTTTGAAACGAACTTCAATTATTTGTTACACAAATGAAATATAGCTGCAATTGAACTCTAACAGACAGCGGGTAAACTTATCTCATGACCCCCTTTTTGATAATAGATAATGCTGTTGGGACCCGCGCTTAGCGGGTTCATTTTTTTTGTCTGTATAAGTTTAACTATGGAATTTCTACGCCAACACTCCGATGACAGAACTACTTTCTGTTATCGTGTAAATATTTAGTTGAACGTATATAACATCTTTTTTTATATTAGGATACAAAGAAAAACCCCCACAGCGTTTTTTTTATGCCGCCGTGAGGGCTATTGTGGTGCTCTATGTTTAAAACGGTACAACTTGCATTTGTTTCTGCTTGAAGTATACCCATTCGGTGAATCCAATCTCTTGCAGACGTGTACGAACGTCATCCAGTTCATCAGCAACACGCTGCGGTTTGTGGGCATCCGATCCGAAGGTCACTTTAACTCCGTAATGATGCGCACGCTCCAGAATGGCATCGGACGGGTACCAGCCCCCACTGAGCTTGGTTTTACCCGACGTATTAATTTCAATAGCCACGTTCGATTCTGCAATGACCTGCAACGTTTCATCGATGGCTTGATCCGCGATAATATCCGAGAAAGGTGGATAATTTCCTTTCATGGCATCAATATGTCCGAGAATCTGGAACATACCGCTTCGGGCTGATTGCCGAATCAATGCATAGTAACTCTCTTTCACTTCAACCTTACGTGCATCGCTTAATCCGTTCCAGCGGGTTTTGTTGAATATGCTGACATCTTCCGTATGATGAACTGAACCAATAATATAATCAAAAGGATATTGCCCCAGTGTATTGCGATACAAATCGGCATGGACAGGGAAATAGTCGGATTCAATGCCAAGCAGTACATCAATTTTGCCCGCGTATTCTTCCTTCAGAGCCAGTACTTCTTCCACGTAATGACGCAATTCCGACTTGCCCATCGCGATCCGGGGAAATGCCTGCTCCTCGTCACTGCCGAAGTAAGGTGTATGATCCGAGATACCGATAACCTGAAGTCCAGACTGGATACCTGCCTCAATATAGTCGCGAATATTGCCGTCTGCATGACCACAACGAAAATGATGGGTGTGAAGATCAAATTTCATATGGAAATCCTTCCTTTCTCATGGCTCATTTATCATTCTGAACTGATGAACTGGGTCTCCGGCATGCCTTTGAGATCGCTCAGGAATTGCT
Source organism: Paenibacillus sp. O199 (assembly GCF_001636635.1). Lineage (NCBI taxonomy): Bacteria > Bacillati > Bacillota > Bacilli > Caryophanales > Paenibacillaceae > Paenibacillus > Paenibacillus sp. O199. Next base: position 21,867 of record NZ_LGRP01000012.1, on the reverse strand, counting down.
GCATGGCCGAATTCACATAACGACTTGATTTGTAAATGACTCCGACAGGGTGACTGACTTCCAGTTCACTCAGTGGAATCATGCGCAGTGTGCCTTGCCGCAACTCGTGGGCAACGGATTGTTTGGATATAACGGCTGCCCCGAGATTAATCTCAACCATCCGTTTTACTTCCTCGCTGCTCGACAACTCCATAACGATATTGGGCTCAATATTATGTTTTTTGAAAATACCTTCCGTAAAGCGGCGCCCCACTGTATCCGGAGATAGCAAGATCAGAGGTGTGCTGCGCAGGACATCCACCGCGGCATGCTTTTGCTTCGCCAGTGGATGGAAAGGAGATACCACAAGCTCGAAAGTATCATAATACAGCACAGACGTATTCAGGTTAGGATTACGCTCTGTAAGATAACCGATACCGATATCGACCATACCATTCTCGACCTGGGTATAGATCTGTGAGGAAGGCAGGGATTGGATACTGGTCTTGATGAGTGGAAATTGATCCTGAAAGTAGGATAAGACCCGTGGCAAAATCTGAATGGCAATGGATGTGGTTGTACCGAGTCTGATATGTCCCTGAGGGGTCTCATCGAGATCCATCAGCTTCTGTTTCAGCTCCCCCACGATGTCCAGCATACGTTCGGCATGTTGAAGAAATACCTGTCCGCGATCGGTGAGGGTGACCGGTTGGTTCCGATCGACAAGAACGGTTCTGAATTCATCCTCCAAGCTCTTGATCTGGGCCGAGACGGCGGGTTGAGTCAGATTTAGAAGTTCTCCGGCTTTGCGGAAACTCATCGTTTTCGAGATGGTAATCAGCGTCTCCAGTTGACTGATATTCATGTATGGCCTCCTTGCACGTAAAATGTCTTCTGTCTATCCATAGGTGGAATCCCGTAACTGGTCATTGTTCCGTTCCTTAAATTATAGGTGATTCAGGACAGCAGGGCAATGAAGGGAACATCATGGATTTGGGGAGGTCCATTAGAACGAGAAATTAATTTTATTTCAAGAAATTAAATTTTTAACATTTTAAGAAACAGTAAAAAAGTCCTAAATGCCTTTTGCCATGCCTCTCTATGGCAATTGTTCTTGCAACAGATGCGAAAAGCCTCGTTTTTTCGCTAGAATCAGCTATAAACATTTGCCCCGCGGATGACGATAAATTATAGTACACATGCCTTACCGAATTCTTGGTGAATTCTTGTACGTGATAAAGTATAATAAATTTATTGAATATGGGACTTTTGGTGTGTGACCAATAACCCAGTGTAAGGGGGACATTAGACAGTGAAAGCGGAAGTGATTAATCCTTTCCTGGAATCCGCACGGAACGTATTCGAACAGCTCATCCAGGTTTCGCCTTCCACCGGGAGTCTTGGCGTGAAAAATGTGGAGTACATTGCAGACCATGTCTGGATCGTGATCGGAATGACTGGACAACTGAGCGGAAACATCGTGTTTGGAATACAAGAGTCGGTAGCATTGAAAATCGTTTCTGCCATGATGGGCGGCTTTGTCATTACAGAAATGGACGAAATGAGTAAAAGTGCTATTTCTGAACTTGGCAATATGATTAGCGGCAATGCAAGTACCATCCTGTCCAATCAGGGTGTCGTTGTTGATATTACACCTCCACAAGTGATGAATTCTGAATACGTGAGTTCTTTTAGTGCAACGAAGGCATTGAGCATTCCTTTGCTGATGGACGGAATCGGTGAGATGGATATTCAAGTGATGATCTCGTAGAATAGAACCATACGCCTCTTGGGGCAATATGTGTTCAATACGGGAGGACATCGGGTATGTTGAAAGATCAGGTTGTTTTTATCACAGGTGCGTCGAGCGGAATTGGTGCGCTCTGTGCACAGATGCTGATAGAAGAAGGAGCCATCCCGATTCTGGCTGCCCGCTCGCGGGACAAGCTGGAAGAGATTGGTGCTTCGCTGAAAGGGCAACATGAACTACTCACGTTAGATGTAACGAATACTGAGCAAGTTCAGACAGCCGTGGATGCGATGTTGCAGAAATACGGACGAATCGATATTTTGCTGAATAACGCTGGTTACGGAAAATTTGCAGCGATGACGGATATGTCTGTGCAGGAATTCGATGAGATGATGGACGTTAATTACATGGGCATTGTTCGCTGCACCAAGGCAGTGCTGCCGCAGATGTTACAACGAGGCAGAGGACAAATCGTGAATGTAGCTTCCATGGCTGGCAAGATCGGAACTGCAAAATCCGCTTCATATACGGCAACCAAACATGCCGTACTTGGCTTCAGCAATGCCCTGCGCCAGGAACTTCGCAAGACCGGAGTCACGGTAACGACCATTAATCCCGGACCCATCGATACACCGTTCTTCCAACGGGCAGACCCCTCCGGTAACTATGTTAATAATGTACGCTGGATGATGCTGAAGCCGGAAGAGGTTGCGGGGCATATGATCCGGGCGATGAAGAAGCGCAAGGAAGAAGTGAATCTGCCCAGACTGGCTTCGGCTGGAGTGTGGCTGTATCAGCTATTTCCGCGTCTCGCTGACAGGCTGTCGCACGGAGTAATGAATCAGAAGTAAGATGCAACAATGGGCATCATATATCGGATAAAAGAAGGGCTCCGCCGAGGGGCTTTTCTTTTTTTTGTGTGCAAAGACATGTTTCATGAATAAGATTTGGTCCGCAGGCTTTTTTCGCATATAATGAAAGGTAATGTGATGACAGGCTTCGGTTTTATTAGTACAAGCAGGGCTAGAGCATCAAAACGAATAAATTTAAAGGATGGACATACATGACGAATCAAACATTTGCTTCAATTGGCGTAGAACAGGATCTTGAGGCTGTACTCGCCAGACATGGCATCAACGAACCTTCACCGGTACAGGCACAGACAATCCCGGTTATTTTGGAAGGTCGCGATGTGGTTTCGAAATCGCAGACGGGAACAGGCAAGACACTCGCCTATTTGCTGCCACTGTTGCAATCCATCAAAAGTGATATAAAAGGGACACAGAAGCTCATCATTGCTCCTACACAAGAGCTGGCGATGCAGATTGTCCGCGAAGCACAGCGCTATGGGGAAGAACGCAAAATTGGCGTTCTGGGGCTAATTGGCGGCGCTGCAGTAAAACGTCAGATCGAGAAGCTGCGTGAACACCCGGAACTGGTTGTAGGAACGCCAGGACGTCTGAAGGAACTGATCACGCTGAAAAAGCTGAAAATGCACAATGTCTCCACGATTGTTATTGACGAGGCAGACCAGGTATTCCAGCTCGGCGGGGTAAGTGACGTGGACTTCGTATTGCGCAGTGCCCTGCGCGACCGTCAGCTTATTTTCTTGTCAGCAACGATTGATGAGCACACTGCTGGACTTGCGAAGCGGGAGATGAAAGAGCCGGTACAGATCGGAATTGAACCGGACCGGGCAACTGCGGCGGGACTTGAGCATTTTTATTTTGTAGAAGAAAACCGCAACAAAATTGATATGCTGCGCCGTCTGGTTAGACAGTATAACCCGGATCGTGCCATCGTCTTTGTGAATGCTACCGAGGATATTGGCGAGGTTGAAGCGAAAATGAATCATCTGGGCTTCTCGGCAGCTGCGCTGTATGGAGATGCTGACAAAGTGACCCGCAGCAACGTGTTATCCGCTTTCCGTAACGGGAAACTGCAACTGCTGATCGCGAGCGAGGTTGCAGCCAGAGGACTGGATATTGAAGGTTTGCCGATGGTCATTAACTATGATCCTGCATTTGATTCGGAACACTATGTTCACCGTGCAGGAAGAACAGGTCGTATGGGTCGCAGTGGTATCGTGTTGTCGATCGTGGACGAAACGCAAATTTTCATTATGCGCAAGTTTGCGCGGGAACTTGGAATCGAATTGCCGGAACGTGTATTGTTCGGGGGTAAAGTGCTGGAGGCTGATCCGCGTCCGGATACGCGGCCTGAAGGACATTCTTTCTCCAGAAAACCAGGGCAGTCCCGGGATCGTAAACCTGGTCAGGCCAGCCGCAATGGCGGCGCCAGAACTGCTGCTTCGAATCAACGTCCGGCGGGCGGCAAGCCAGCTGGCAATACAGGCAGAACAGAACGGGACCAGGATCGTAAGAACAAGGGCGCTCCTAAATGGAGTAAAGGTAAAGAGCCACGCTCTGAAGAATAAAACCTGACGAAAGAGGTGCAGGGATAGATGGAAAACGTTCAACCACCCGTATTGAAAATCAACGGGCTAAGCGGAGGATATAGTGCCAAACGGCCCGTCCTCCACGGCATCGATCTTGAAGTTGGACGCGGAGAAATGGTCGGACTGATCGGATTAAACGGTGCTGGCAAAAGTACTACGATGAAGCATATTTTAGGATTGATGACTCCTCAACAGGGAGAAGTGCGGGTCATGGGCAAGAAGCGGGACGAAGATCCACAGGTATATCAATCCGCCATGGCCTTTGTACCGGAATCTCCTGAGCTGTACGACGAGATGACAGTCATGGAGCATCTGGAGTTTACGGCCAGAGCATATGGCGTTTCTGAGGCTGATTTCAAAAAGCGTACGGAGAAACTGCTCGACTTGTTCCGCATGAATGAGAAAAGTACCAGTCTGTCGACCCACCTGTCCAAAGGTATGCGGCAAAAGGTCATGATCATGTGTGCTTTTGTGGCGGGTCCGCCACTCTATATCATTGATGAGCCTTTCCTGGGACTTGACCCCCTCGGAATCCGCTCTTTGCTTGATTTTATGCTTGAAATGAAGGCTTCGGGATCATCCATTTTGTTGAGTTCACACATTCTGTCCACCATTGAAAATTACTGTGACCGTTTTATTGTCCTGCATCGAGGACAGGTCATTGCTCAAGGGACGCTGAATGAGCTGCGTACTCAATTCGGGGAATCGGATGCCACGTTGGAGCATATGTTCTATTCCCTTGTACAAGGCAGGGATTAAGCATGGATCTCAAGCAGTTATGGAAGCAAAGACGCACGGGATTCTGGAATGGAATTCTTCCTTATCTGGGTTATGTCATTCAGAGCGGCGTAGCCATGGTGTTCTTATTTCTCGTCATTGCGTTCTCCGCCTGGTATACATCGTTTGTACAGCACATTCCGGCGGGATTTCCGATTCGCTGGATTACGTTGCTGTTGTTGGCGCCACTGGTGCTGTTTAGCAGCTATCGTACATATCTACATCCGGCAGACATCGTATTTTTACGTCCGCAGGAATATCGGATGCACGAATATCTGAAAAACAGCTTTGCTCGTGGCATTATCTATAAAACCTTGGGTATGCTGCTCGTATTTGTAACGTTGTGGCCGCTCTATGTTCGAGCAGATCAGGATGCAAGGCCATTTGGCTGGTTTATCCTGCTTCTTCTGTTGTGGAAAGGGTTATCGAGCTATGGGGCTTGGCAAGAACTACGCATGGTGCAAATCGGTGCCGCTAGAGGATATCGTTTGCTCCGATGGGCTTTGGCTATACTGGCGATTGCCGCCTGGTTGTGGCAGCCTCCACAGCGCAGTATCTGGTTCCTGCTGCTGCTGGCCGTCGTTTATATCGTTGCTCTGCGTATCCCTCTGAAACATCGGGTTTCATGGGACCGTCTCATTCAGGTGGAGCAGGGCCAGGCTGGACGAGTGATGCGCACGCTGGGATGGTTCGTAGATGTGCCTTCATCAGGCCAAAAAGTAAGTTCTCGCCGCTGGCTCAGCAAATGGGGGAGTGGCCTCCCGTGGAACGCAGGGAAAGCCTATCGCTATCTGATCACCAAAACGTTCATCCGAACTGAAGTGTTCTCTATCGTTGTGCGCTTGGTTGTACTGGGCATGCTGCTGTCCTGGTGGACGGCAGGCAGTTATTTCGGGATTTGTGTATACCTGTTCTTCCTGCTGCTTGTGGGTGTGCAACTGGGTGCACTGCGTCGCAGTCATGGTGAATCGTTCTGGATTATGATTTATCCCATCTCGGGAGAAAGTCGTCGTTCCCAGGTGCTGGGGTTCATCTCGAATCTGCATGCACTGACTGCCTTGCTCATGTGGCTGCCGATGCTGGTTGCGGGATGGAATGGACTGAGCATGATCGGAGCAGCACTGGTTCTTGGTGTGCTGGTCATCTACTTGATGCGACGTTCTCAGGGCAACAAGTGGTTGAAAGAAGAAGAGGATGAATGAACGATCGAGCGTCTGACTAGTTAACGTTCAATGGCAACGCCGACTAGGGACGCTTGCGTAACATAACAAAAGAAGGGTATTCCGAGCTGTATCCCGGAGTACCCTTCTTTGTGCTACAGTCAGCTTACCTTGTTCCGACTCCTGGTGAGGACGTATGAACTAACAGAGGAACGATTTTGTGATAATGACGAGCAAGATGAACAGAACGAGAATGGCACCTGTATTTGTAAATCCTCCTCCGTAACCGTAACCGCCGCATCCATAACCGCCTCTTGTTTCTTCAACTACTCCAGACATGGTCATTCCCCTTTCAAGTGGTGTTGGGCACGCCCTTGCGTACATCGTATATTATGTGCTTTGGGGATAGGCTGATTGGGCCGTTGCCCGGTAGAGCCTGAAAATTCATCGTTTTGGGCCTTTGCCCGTCAAGATAGCCACACGTTTTCAAAGCGGAACACAAAATACCCCTTTATATCGAGAGACATTCATCAGGATACAAAGGGGTTCGTATTTGAGTCAGGCAACGGATGCAAGTCCGCCCCCTGACTTATTTATTTGGATTAGCATTACTGCATATAAATTAAGTTGTCTGTAGATCCAAAACTCCACGATAGATCGTGTCGAACAGATCTTCCAGTCCGGATTCTTCAATACAGGAGAAGGCGATTCGCAGATCCGCCTCACCCAGCGCAATCGTACCGACGCCGTATTTCTGTAGCAAATGGGTCCGGAGCTGCTCTGCGCCGACATCCTTCAGCTTCAGGCACATGAAGTAACCGGAGTTGAACGGATAGTAATCCCATACCTCACCGTATTTACCGCTATCGAGGATGGATTTTACTTTGTTGGCGCGGCCTTTCATGATTTCAAACTTCTCCAGCTTCTGTGCTTCGAACTCAGGTGCTTTCAGCGCATCCAATACAAAAGTTTGGGAAGGATGCGGACCACTGGAGATGGTTGCCCGGATAATACCGAGTGTTTTTTGCTCCAGAGCATGGAGAACTGCAGCATCTTCATGGGCGTACGTGATGAATCCAACGCGGAAGCCCCATACGAATTCTTCCTTCGTGGCACCGTCAACTTTAACAGTTAACACACGTGGGTGGAGGTTCGCCAGTTTGCCAAACAGGGATTCGTGAATGGAATCTTCGAAGAAGAGACCAAAGTAGGCATCATCTGTCACAGCAACGACGTTCACACCAGCCTCAGCCGCTTGATGGATCGTATCCACGATTGCATCTGCTTCTTCGGCTCCAGGCGTATAACCTGTCGGGTTGTTCGGGAAGTTCAGCAGCACGATGGCTTTGCCTTTGTCCTTCTGCGCAAGCAACGCTTCGAGCAGGCCAGCACTGTTGAAGTTCAATTGATCATCGAACAGGGGATAATGAACTAACTCGCCATGACGACGAATTCCGAAGGTCAGCTCATAATTTTCCCAGTTTTTATCCGGATATATAACAGCGTCCCCTTCTTCGGCGAACAGGTCGGCTACGATACTCAGTCCATGAGTTAATGCGTTAGTCACAATGGGGTTACCAAATGTTTTACCTTCAAGGGAAGGTGTTTCCTTCAGCATCTTGTCTCTCCATACGGTCCGCAACTCAGGCTTCCCTGCAGGCGGAGCATAAGGGTACAAATCTTTCGGTTGGTATGCGGACAGCTTATCCTGAATAACAGCTAGGTGCATCGGCACACCGCCCTCCAGAGCAATACCAATCGTAGCATTGTAGGTTTTGGCCAGACTTGCTGCTTCAGCAGACTGACTCAAGATACCTTCTTTTGGAAAATAGATTTCTTTGCCGAGCTGCGACAGCATGGAGTAGACGTGACTGCTGCCTGCCTGAATACTTTCGTTCAACTGTTCAGCCAGTGGATTCATTCTTTTCATCCTTCCAAGTCTTTGGGATTCAACTGCCTAACATTATAACACCTTGCCTTGCCCCCGTCACGGAAATTACGCATAATGACAGTTTTATCACTTCACCGCGTTGTTGCGGGTGTTTTTGAGTGAGGTTAATGTTACTTCTCCCGATTGATTATACTATGGAAAATGAATGTTATTTCTGATGGAAAGGACAATATTTCCGCATCATTTCGGCAGTTTCTGCATCTCGTCCTTCGTTACGCTGTTCCAGTTCGCCGCTAATATGGTCAAAGCGTTCAGCAGAGAGGTTCTGTCCAAATTTGAACTTGGCACTGATCCGTTCAGGAACAATGCGAACCACAGCAACGGCTTTGAGATTACCCTTGTAGCGGGGATCAGCTGCATCAATGGGAACATATCCGCCCTGCGGCTGGAGTTTCTCCATAAAGCGTTGAAGAACCTGGCCCTTAACGTCCAGATCCTGAACCGGCTCTGCCTGTCCGAATGCCATTACACTTTTGAAAAAAGAAGTTGCCGGACAAGCTAATTCGGGATCACTGAAATAAGATGGAATCAGGGAAAACTCTTCTGCCACGGTAAAACTGACGGAGGAATCCTGCTTGATCTGTTTCATTTTCTCTCCGGCAAGACTGCCATGGAAATAAAAACAACCGTCCATATATACGAAGTTTAGCGGTGTTACCCGTGGCTGCCCGTCCGGACTAACCGTTCCCAGAAAACCAAAGGAGCATTGGTCCAGAAATGTTATCATCTCCTGTTCTTTATCTACATTGAATTCTTTTCTTCTCATCGGTGTTCCCCCTTGAATAGCATGTGGATTAAATCGCTGTACCTTAGCCATAACAATAGAACTTGCATTGACATATAAAAAGATCCAATTTACATTCACTTTAATAGACCAATTTATTTGGAAAAAGAGGTGCACGATGGAATTGTGGCTGCCTATGGATTCATACGTGGTTCAACACCGTTACAAATACGAGGCATTGTACCATGCTTTGCGTGACGCCATTCATGCAGGGACGCTGGTTGGAGGCACAAGACTGCCTTCCACTCGAGAGTTGGCACGTCAATATGAAATGTCACGCGGCTCCGTGGCACAGGTATATGACATGCTGCTGGCTGATGGTTACGTGCGAGCGCATAGGGGAAGAGGGACTTTTGTTTCGGACACCATAACAGCACAGGACCATGCAGAGCAGGAGGCAATGATTCAACTTTCTCCATGGGGAGAGCGGTTGAGTACGCTGAATATTCAGAATGAAAAGGAAAAACCGTCAGCCATTGACCGGGAGCAACGGGTCATCAACTTCCATGTACAGCGTATGCCTGCCGAGCATTTCCCACAAGCGGAATGGAAAAGTGCGCTGGCCGCCGTTCATCGGAGCGGATCGCATGAACGAAGTGGTGCTGCTGGAGACCTTGAACTGCGTGAGGCCATCGCATCACATCTGAGGTGGACACGGGGCATTCAGGCTGAGGCATCACAGATCGTACTGTTTAGTGGTTCCATGCAGGGCATCACTTTGATAGCACAGCTGCTTATCCCTGAGGGGGCCGCTGTTGTATTGGAAAACCCGGGATATCAGGGAATTGCTCATGCCGTTAAGTCCTGCGGAGGAAAGATTATTCCAGCGGAAGTAGATACCGGGGGGATTATTCCGCAGTCCTGGGAAGCACAGACGTTATTTGTGACACCTACCCGCCAGTTTCCTACAGGGGCTGTCCTTGGTCTGGACAGACGGAGAGCCATACTTGAATGGGCCTCGGAGCGAAATGCCGTCATTATTGAAGATGATTATGATAGTGAATTTCGCTGGGGAGGTAGGCCGATTGAACCGCTCAAAGTACTCGATCGTGAACAACGGGTCATTTATGTCGGATCGTTCTCACAAACGATGGTTGCATCCTTCCGGCTTGGTTACGCGGTTCTGCCACCCAGTCTGGTGCAGCCACTGATCGCTGCAAAAGCACTGTACGAACCTGTACCTCCTGCCCTTCTGGAGCAGCGTGCACTTGCGAAGTTTATGGCCCGAGGAGGGTATTTGCGCCATCTAAGACGGTTAACCCGTCTCTATGGGGAACGGCATGCTTTTTTTGTCAGTGAGATGAAGCAGGAATTACCGCAACCTTTCATCATGCAGCCTGGGGATGCTGGATTGCATATTTATGCTACGTGGAAAGGGGATATTGACAGTTACGAGCGGTTCAAGGCACTGGCTCAGGAAGAAGGTGTCGTATTCCGTGATGCGGTTCGTTATTGGCTGACTCCAGGTCCGCCGGCTGTGTGTTTTGGCTTTGCACATCTGGAGAAAGAGGAGATTGAAGAGGGGATAAGGCGAATGCGGTTAGCATGGGAGAAGTGCACATTTTCGTTTCGGTGAATTCCGCTGTATAATGGAATAAGACGTTTCGCTCCAGCAGGAGCAGAAATATATAAACACATATCGCATCATTTTTGATGCAGTATGCAAAAGAGATTAACTTTCAAGGGGGAGTGGCGACATGCTGCAGGCATCGCCGTCATCTTTTGTTATTTTGCCCGCCGTCGCCAAAATTGTCTGCGAACCGGGATGGAAGTGGCAGAAGCGGGAAAAACCGATGCAAAACTATGACTTATTTTATGTATGGAGTGGTGAAGGGACCGTTGTGCTGAATGACCGGTCGTATGAAGTTGGCAAGGGTAGTTGTTTTCTGTTCAGGCCAGGCGATCATCCTACTGCAACACATAATAAGCAAAAACCGTTGGTACTAACGTATATTCATTTTGATGTAGATATACCCGTTAATGATGTTCCCCAGTCCTATCGTGAGGTACTGGAAACGGTGGAATTCGAGCACTTGCTGGCTCGTTATGTAAGACTGTTCCTATCCGATGTATATGGGCGGGATGAGGAGAGCCGACTGATTCTGAAACAGCTGATGATTCATTTGCTGCGTGCAGATACAGAAGCTCCTGTGGAGAAAAAGGTGAGCAACCAGTTGTCCGATGTCATACAGGAGGTAGCTAACTATGTACGCCAACATCCGGGGATAACACATCGCGTGGAAGACCTCGCTGCAAGGGCTGGATTATCGCCGCGATACTTCTCGATCAAGTTCAAGGAATTGATTGGTTCGTCCGTGCAATCCTATATCATTCGCATGCGCATTGAGCGGGCTGAGCATCTGTTGGTGCATACCGGCATGAATGTGACCGAAGTGGCAGATGCCCTGGGGTACCGCGATATCTTTTTCTTCAGTCGTCAGTTCAAGCAGTATACCGGCAAAAGTCCGTCCGAGATTCGTTAGGGCCTCTCTGTCCGGTAGAATATGGTAACGTTTCAATTCCGGGAAGCAGGGGTAAGTATGTAGCATTCCAGACGATCGAAAGGGGGAACTTGTGATGAACGGAAAACGTCGGGTCCGCAACCGGGGATGCTCTATCAGGGGCTTTAATATTTTCCGGAACCGCCTGCGCCGCTCCAAACCGGCAGAGGAAATGCAGGACGTATGGTTTTAAGGAATGGTCAGAAAACCAATATGACGAAGCTTAGCTTCGTATTGCATGTATACATGGAATGGGAACGGTAATCATCCTGACTTCTACATAGCTCTGAAGCGGATAATCGGATTCTCTGATCGGCAAAAGGTACTCATAGCCTGGACACTTTACCCTAAAAGGTGTTCCGGCTGTGAGTACCTTTTTATATTTATTTTTTTATATAGGCCAAAGTTCTGTGTAATCTGTTTCTTGAGATCAGAAATTAAAAAAGATGACTCCTGTTATTCAGGAATCATCTGCGTATTGCTCAATGGATTGGTTTTAACCGACCGAGCAATTCTCCCATTTTGACGGAGTCGCCAGGCTGCAAGCCTGGGTCCGGTTCGAATGTACCGCTCTGTGTTAACAGTACGACGGTGGAACCGAATTCAAAATATGCGAGATCATCGCCTTGTGCCCATGAACTTACATCCGCACCAGCGTACTGTATGCTGCTCACATTCATTGCGCCTACTTTCACGACAGCAACTTCTCCATAATCATGAGCAATATACGTAATGAGCCGTTCGTTCCGACTCAGCACCGATTTCATATGGGTCAGACCAAAATCATTTACGGGATAAACCTTGCCCTTAATATGTTCACTCTCAATGCGGCGACCGCTAACAGGAGCATGAATGCGGTGATAGTCGCGTGGGCTGAGATACAGGACAAAGGCATAACCGTGCTTGTACTTCTCCAGATGTGGTGAGTGGTTTAATAATTCAGCAAGTGTATAATTTTGTCCCTTAACATTCAGGAGCGTTCCAGCAGATACAGGACCGGCTGCCGTGATTTTGGCATCGACCGGACTGATCAGTGCATGTTCTGAAAGTTCAAGCGGGCGCATGCCCGGTTTAAGTTTACGGGTAAAGAAATCATTCAATGAACGATATTCCTTCCAGTCTTTCTCAGCTTCCTGAACAGGGATGTCGTAGGTCCGGACAAAATAAGGGATAAATGCCTTGCTTCCCCGGCTCTTGGAGAAGGCTCCCACAGTCCGGGAGATCCATTTGCGAGAAGAAAGCTCGGTCATTAACCGCAACAGCGTTTTTGCCATGAATATCCCCCTTAGGGTTAGTGCGAACTTCAAGGCCGGCAGGGCCGGCCGTTCTGCATAATATTGACACAGAATGCCCACGAAATCAATATAGGCCGCGATCATACGTCTGGGGTTGCCTTGGTATGCGCGAATTCTGCTCCAGCAGCAGACGTCCATAAGCCATCGGCTGCCGGTAGCTGGCTTTCCAAGTCTCCGTCATTCCGGCCTTGCGGAAACCGTAGCGCTGATCCCTTCCGTTGCATTCGATAAAATAAATCTGGCCCTTCTCTGTGATCCCCAGATCAAGTCCGAGGTCCGCAAGATGAGGCAGGCTCGAAGCCAGCGTCCGTGCGATTCGGAGCCCGACAGACCGGATTCTGTTCTCCAGTTCAAGTGCATGCCAGTCGGTTGCCTGCAAGTCAAGAGCTTCAGCCAGCGTCATGACTTTGCTGCCTTGGGCGATATTCGTGACAAACGTATGCGCCGGAGCCACCTTGGCGAATATGCCTGTGATCGCCCACAATCCGTCACTTCCTCGTTGCACGGATACCCGCAGATCTACAGGTCTTCCCTCAAAACGAACCAGAGGTATGCGTTCTTCAATGAGATAGGCATGCCGGAAAATACGGCGCAGGGTGGCTGATGGCAGTTGTCCCTTATTCAGTCGAAAGGTGGCCCATCCCTTGCGTGAAGTCCTTGTCTCACATGTCAGTTTCCATTGACCGTCCTTTTGGAATATCCGCATAATGCCGTGACCGATGCTTCCGCTGCATGGCTTGATTACCAGATCATCGTAATGTTCCATCATATATGCCAAAGAATCAGGTGTAGCTTTGACCGCACGGGGGAGATGTTGCCTGAGACCGGGGTCCTGATAAAGCATCTCGTGAATGTGGTCTTTGCGGTATCGATTGCGGACATTGTAAACCTGTATGCCCTGCAACAGCAGTTTGGTCACCTGATGCTGCTCCGAACGGCGAAGCTGGAGAGCCCGGTTATGAATAACGGAGGGCAATGGCATCCTTTGACGAACGTATATACCCTCTTTTTTTACATAAGCCATACAGGTTTTGTTGTCCGAATCCACGTCTTCCAGCCGCAAAAAACAAGGGGTTAATCCATAACAGGCCGCTGCCTGTTCAACATTCGCGAGTGATTCCTGACCCGTCCTTCCAGCCGGTATCCCCCGGTACATGCGTGAATCGAACAGAATACCGATCGTTTCTTGTAGCATGACCGTTCCTCCTTCAATGTTATCGCGACCATGGATCGTCCATCCATGGAATGCCGGCCTGTCACCGCATGGTTGGACATCACGATAACGCAGACCGGAATCATGATGCTTCGATATGCATCAAAGAGTGCTCTTTCCAGCCCTTTGCATCATATGGATTTATGCAAATGGCTTACATGATATCGTATGACATCTCTGGGGTAGGGGCGTGGACAGCCGCCTTACATAAGTGAACGGGTACAGCCTATTTCAATAGGGACAGCTCGATCATTCATACCTTGAAGCTTGTGCAGCGATGAAAATGTAACCCACCAAAGTCATGAATTACAGTGGCAGATGCCCATACTGACGCATAAGATGCCGGAGACGAACGTTAGAGGAAGGAGCTAGCTGTATGAGTAAAAAAGGCAATAAGAAGGTTCCTACGCCAAAACTGCGGCATGTGAGTCCTAAATTTAAGGAACTGGATCTGACCAATCGACGGTCAGACACAATGGACTCAGGTTTCACTTCGAATAGGGAAGAACGCTTGAATACAAATAAACGGAATTCGAAGGCCATTCAGGCATCAGAAGAATTCCTATCCGAATCAATGGAGCTACCTGCTTCAACGAACGAGCTGGAAGACCTGGAGATCGTAACCAAAGCCATCAAACCGGAACCCGTAGAGTCTGATAGCGAGAAAGTCGTCGAGACGCAAGATATCCTGGAAAAGCAGATTCAGGTCAGCAGCGTGGCTCCGCTTGTTTTGGAAGAAGAGCTGGGTATCAACAAGCAAGAAACAGCAAGCAGGGACCGGTTGCAGATCCTGAACCAGAACCAGATGCCTGGTCATACCGGACACTATATCTACACGGACGACTTGAGTGAATTTGCTGTTACGGAGAGCAAACTGGCTCCTTTCTCTGTGGATGCCTCCAAGCTGAAACCGGATGCGGTCGGCAGTGAAGCATTGCAGGATTATGCGGTGACCAGCATACACATAGCAGACGGGGCCATTGTTTCAGCGAAACTTGCGGAAGCGTCTGTATCTGAGGAGCACCTGATTGACGGCTCTGTGTCTGGTCATAAAATACGAAATGCTTCTATTGCAGGTGAGAAAATCAGAGATGGCAGCATTACTTCTCAGAAGCTTGGCAACCAGGTCATCGATTCGGCCAAAATTGCCGACGGTTCCATCGGCACAAGACATCTCAGCCGCATGCTGGTAACGGAAGAATTAATCAAGAATCATGCCGTAACTGGAGACAAGATTGCGATTAGCGGGGTGGATACAAGACATCTCACGGGGGGAGCTGTGAATACCTCCAAACTGGCTGACGATGCAGTGACTACATCCAAAATTCGGGAAGCTGCTGTCACAGGCAGCAAAATCGAAGAACTATCCATCGAGTCTCACCATATTCAGGCATGTGCTGTTAAACAGACACATCTGGCAGAAGGGTCTGTCGGTCGTTCACAACTATTAAATGGCAGTATTGGAAGTGACCAGATAGAGGATGGGTCCATACAAACAAGACATTTAGCTGAGGGTTCACTAAGTGGAAGACATCTCTTGGACGGTTCAATCGGATCAAGCCAGATTCGCGCTCATTCTGTTGGCAAGGAGCAGATTGGCAATGGAGAAGTGGGCAGTGAGCATTTGACGGAAGGTGCAGTAACCAGCAGCAAACTGGCAGACCAGTCTGTGGGAACAGCAAAATTGCTGGAGCAGTCCATTACGGCATCCAAGATCTCTGATCAGAGCGTCATTTCTTCCAAAATTGCGGATGAAGCCGTACAAGGTAAACATCTTGCCAAAGGGTCCATTCGTGCGGAACACATTGCGAATCGGGGAATTACACCGGTACATGTGGACAATTCTGCAATTCACTCCATTCACATTGCAAGTGGGAGCATCGAGGCAACTCATCTATCTACCGCAAGTGTGTCCGGAGATGCTCTCGCAGACGACGTGGTGTGTGAGCGGCATCTTGCAGAGTCGGCCGTGGGTACGTATGAATTGCAGGATGCTGCCGTTACAGACGTTAAACTCGCGGATGGAAGTGTGACAACAGAAAAGCTTGGAACGGCATCGGTGAGTAGCAGAGCGCTTGCCCCGGGAAGTGTTATATCCTCGCATCTTGCGAGTGGTGGAGTCACAGGTACACATCTGGCTCCAGGCAGCGTGGGTTCCGAGGCTCTGAGACCTTATGCAGTGAAATCGGAACATCTGACAGAACATGCCGTAGGTGTGCCTCATCTTCAGCCAGGCAGTGTTGAAACGGATGCGATTGCACGGGCCGCGGTCACAACAGATAAATTGGCTATTGATAGTGTAACTTCAGCCCAGCTGGCTGGCGGGTCCATTTTTCCGCCTCATCTAACAGATCATGCGGTTACCTCCCCCAAGCTTTCACCAGAGAGTGTTGCCACAGATAAACTGGCGGATTTTGCTGTCACGTCAGCTAAACTGGCAGACGGCAGCGTGACTTCTTCCAAGATTATGGCAGAGAGCATTAACGCCAAACATATTCCATCAGGAACCATTCGCGGATATCACCTGAAGCAGCATGCCGTTTCCTTGGAACATTTGTCGGAAGAAATACGCTCGCCGGAATTATTCGCTGATGGCAGTATTACCGGCAACAAACTTCGGCATGACTCCATAAGTGCGGACCATTTGACAGCAGACTCGGTATCGGGGACAGAACTACAACAGGCTGCTGTAGGTAGCGAGCACTTGCAGCCATCCGTTGTACAATCCGTCCATCTGGCTGAAGGCAGCGTGAAATCTGACCATTTGGGAACTCAAGTAGTTAGCTCACAGCATCTGAAGGCAGACATCATTCATGAGGAGCATATTGCTGAACAGGTGGTCACATCGCATCACTTGGCACCTGGATCTGTTGAAACAGACCATCTGGCACCTTTATCCATTACAGCGGCTCATCTTCAGCCAGGTTTAATTAGTGGTTTGCATCTTCAGGCAGAGTCGACAAGTGCTGTTCATCTGCAGCAAGGAGCTGTGCATTCCCGTCATATTCAAGATGGTGAGATTCTTCCTCATCATATCCATGAACGCAGCATCGGAACGTCTCATCTGGAAGAAGAAGCGGTAAGTACGATTATATTGCAGGATGAATCTGTAACACGCTCCAAACTAGCAACTGGTAGTGTGGATGGCAGTAAATTAGCCGCAGGAACCGTATCGGCTACTCACATTGCTAATGAAAGTGTGCAGACCCGTCATATCCAAGAAGGAGCAATCCTTGCTGATCATATTCAAGAGTGCAGTATTGGCTCAGTTCATCTGGATGAGGAGTCTGTAAGTGCGGTTCATTTGCAAAATGGATCTGTAACAAGTGCCAAACTGGCGGATGGCAGTATAAACGGCAGCAAATTGCTTGAAGGAACCGTATCGGGGATTCATATTGCGTCCGAAAGCGTGCAATCCGAGCATATTCAGGCAGACGCCATTCATGCTGACCATATTCAGGAGCGGAGCATCGGCACAACCCATCTGGAGGAGGAAGCAGTAAGTGCGATTCACCTGCAAAATGGGTCTGTCATCAGTGCCAAACTGGCCGACGGCAGTGTAACCGGCAGCAAGTTGATCGAAGATGCGGTGTCGGGAATCCATATCGCCTCTGAAAGTGTGCAATCCCGCCATATCCAGGCAGGAGTAATCCTTGCTGACCATATTCAGGAGCACAGCATTGGCATGCTTCACTTGGAACAGGAAGCAGTAAGTGCCATTCATCTGCAAAATGGATCTGTAACAAGTACCAAGTTGGCCGACGGCAGTGTAACCGGCAGCAAGTTGCTTGAAGGAGCAGTATCGGATATCCACATTGCAGACGATAGTGTGCAATCCCGTCATATTCAAGAGGGAACAATCCTTGCTAATCATATTCAAGAGCGAAGCATCGGCACAGCACATTTGGAAGAGGAATCGGTAAGTGCCATTCATTTGCAAAATGGATCTGTAACGAGTGCCAAACTGGCGGATAGCAGTATAACCGGCAGCAAGTTACTCGAAGGTACGGTATCCGGGATTCATATCGCATCGGAAAGTGTGCAATCCGAGCATATTCAGGCAGGAGCCATTCAAGCTGATCATATTCAGGAGCGAAGCATAGGCACAACCCATCTGGAAGAGGAAGCAGTAAGTGCGGTTCATCTGCAAAATGGGTCCGTAACGAGTGCTAAATTAGCTGACGGTAGCATTAGCGGCAGCAAATTGCTCGAAGATGCTGTATTGGGGAGCCATATCGCGTCGGAAAGTGTGCAAACTCGCCATATCCAGGCAGGAGCGATCCTTGCTGATCATATTCAGGAGCATAGCATTGGTACGTCCCATCTGGAGGAGGAAGTAATAAGTGCGGTTCATCTGCAAAATGGGTCCGTAACGAGTGCCAAACTGGCCGATGGCAGTGTGAGCAGCAGCAAACTGCTTGAAGATGCGGTGTCGGATGTCCATATTGCCAATGGAAGTGTGCAATCCAGTCATATCCAAGAGAGAGCCATCCATGCTGACCATATTCAAGAGCGAAGCATTGGAATCTCCCACCTCAAAGCGGAATCGGTCAGTTCGATTCATCTGCACAATGGTTCCATAACAAGTGCCAAAATGGCTGACGGCAGTGTAAACGGTAATAAATTGCTTGAAGGTGCGGTATCGGCTATCCACATAGCAGACAAAAGTGTGCAATCTCGGCATATTCAGGATGGAACGATTCTTGCTGATCATATTCAGGAACGCAGTATTCGCACAACCCATCTGGAAGAGGAAGCAGTAAGCGGGATCCATCTACAGAATGGGTCCGTCACAAGTGCCAAATTGGCCGATGGCAGCGTGAACGGCAGCAAACTGAGTGAGCAGAGTATTACCTCTAATCATTTGAATGCGGGGATTGTAGGTCCGGCGCATTTGAGCGAAGAGATATGGAATGCGATTCGTCAGTTCAGTGGAGAAACGCTGGAACAACTGGCAGCTATCAAAAGACAAGAGGGATTGCTTCAAGCAGGAAGTGAGGCAGTACCGCCATCACAGCCGGCAATTGTCGTGGAACCCTCAAGTGTCGATCTGAAGGAAACGCAGTTTATCCAGACGTCGGGTCAGGAGCTGGGGCAACAACAAGAGCATCCATCGCAAGCTAACCAGCTTGGAGATTCATTGACGACAGCTGGCACGGTCCAGCCACAGCTACCGCTACCACAGCCTGAATTTTCACATGAGATCGATGGAATTAAGGAGTTCAAGCTGAGGGAGCAAGCAGTTAAGCAGGAGCATTTGAGTGATGGAGCTGTTGGAAGCAGCCAGTTGCAGCATGGAGCTGTGGGTCCTGAACACCTGTCATTCCAGCCCGTACGAAGTGTCAGCCGTCAGCCTGTGGTGCAGCAGTTCGGTATGGAGGCCTTTATATTGCCTGAGGATGAACAGTGCGTGGAAGTAACGGTAGCCTTTGAGGAGTCGTTTATATCGGAGCATTATGTGATTGTAGCCATGTGTAATGATCGGGGATTCCAGGTGTCGCTCCTCTCCCAGAGTGAGGATGAAGCCGTACTGGAAGTGTCACGAACTACGGGCTCCACACACACCTATGGATTATTGTCATGGATTGCCGCTGGGCCTTCCGTGTAAGAATGCGAGATCATGTGTCCTCATTCAAGACATCTGTAGACGAATGATTTCACATGTTTAAATAGACAAAAGCGGTTCCCGGATATGTCCGGGACACCGCTTTTTTTCATATATAAGCTTGCTCCGTTCGGACGATGAGGGGTGCCTGAACGATTTAATATGAGTTCAACAACGAATGATTCTTACAGTCCTACAGCTTGATAAGCTTTGGTAATTGCAGTAGCTTCAGCCGAAGTCGCACCGTACAGATCTTTAGCGGCTTGGATTGTCGCTGTTTTGGCAGCAGCAAATTTGGATGTAGGTGTCAGATAGTTCACGAGTGTGCTGTAGAAGATTTGAATGGCTTTATCACGCCCGATCCCTGTTACAGTGACACCATTATGTGTACCGCCTTGAGCTGCAAGATAGTACGCTTTGTTAATGATACCGCTGTTGGTATGAACGCCTCCGTTGTCCGCTGTTCCAGTATAACGGTCAGCGTATTTGTCAGGTTGTCCATACAATGTAGGGTTGGATAGGGAGCGTAGTGCATCACCTGCAATGTTAGGGGTGTAGACATCGTCGCCAAGCAACCAGTTTTTGCTTTGGATCGTATTTCCGAAAATATCAGCGAAGGCTTCATTTAATGCACCTGGCTCATTGCGGTACTCCAGATTGGCTGTATACTCAATGACACCGTGAGTCAATTCGTGGCCTACTACATCCAGATCACCAGATAGTGAACGGAAAGTCGTTCCATCACCGTCACCAAATACAATCTGTACTCCGTTCCAGAATGCATTATTGTAGTTGGAGCCATAATGCACAGTGGATTTAATGAGCAAACCGTTGCCATTAATACCGTTGCGGTTGAATTTGTTTTTGTAGAAATCATACGTGGCAGCAGCATGGGCGTGGGCATCTACGCCAGCACGATCAGTCCATACGTTATCGGAATCTGTCAGGAGTGTACCTGGAATGGAGGAACCATTGTTTGCAGTGTAAGTTTCAATCCCATTGCCGCGAGTGGTATCTTTCAGTTGGAAGGTACTGCCGGATTGGGTGGTTGTAAGGGTTTTGGTATCACCAAGTACACCTGTACCTGTTCCTGTTGCGAAGTTGATGAGGTCATATTGAGATACGATACTGCCGTCAACGGCATTCACGAAATATTTGGTACGTAATGGGGCGGGATCCAGCACATTGACTTCCGTAATGTAAACAAGGTAGGTTTGGTCATCTTCCTCGTTGTGGTAAATGTTTAGTTCCGCTTCAGGGGTTTTCTGTGGTTCGCCAAGCTCTCCAACGCGGGAAGTGGCTTCTTCCGATGCAATCTTGATCGCATCTTCTGCACTGATTTCAGCGACACCGTCATTAGGGATGGCTTGTTCTTCAATCGGTGGGAGATCTCCAAGTGCGGATGAAACCTGGCCTGTTTTGTCTAGGTGGATCGTTTGCTCGGCACCGTAGACTGGAATTCCCTTAATGTACTGCTTCAGGCGGAAGTGTCTTACACCAGAGGTGTCCGTAGTTCTTTTAATAATTTTGAGTTGGGATTTCACGTCGGAATTCAGGAATTGTTCCTGTTGTCCAAGGAAATTAAAGATTGTTTCGTCAGAACCGCTGTTCAACGGGATACCCTCCTCAGAGGCATAAGGGGCCTGCAATGGAATGGACTGATCAGACAATGGAGCTGCAGCAGCAGAAGATACGGAAGCGAGCAAAAGAGCTCCTCCAAGAATTGTTGGCATAACTTTAGCAAATTTCATAGTAAACTCTCCCATTCTCAATATGATTTTTTTGGAAAACACATAATTATGCCAATCTCGGTTGGAGTTCCGTCTGCAACTTGGGCAGCGCGGAGTGTGGGGCTGAATCTGAAACGTGGAATATGACAAGAAACGATAAGGAACAAAGTCGGCAGATCCTGTATGCCTGTGGTTGGGCGTGTCAAAGGAGTACCGTTTATCCGGTTCAGCCATGAGGCTTAATCGTTCATTGTGGTTCCTCTTTCAGAAGCCAGGGGTCTTGTCCACTTGCGAAGCAGAAGATGTTCTTACGGAGCCGGGGTGTTCGTTCCGGGTTCACATAATAGAGCCTGAACTACGTATTGAACGGCATCACTCCTCTCAAGGTACATGCAACAGAGCAAAAACAGCCTCTTGTATCATCCTGTACGCATAATTAACCCCAGGTCAATTAACAGGAATGAAAAAAGATCACTAAGGAACATTCGTTCCTCATTAGGATTTTTTTGTCAATCCACTGCTTGCAACGTATATTATCACAATGTAAAAGTTTGGAAAAGATGCAATTTTAAATTTTTTTAAAAATTGTGTCTGAAGTAGGGGAGCCGTAGCATATTTCGCATATTTTGACGAATTCTGTCTAAATAAATGGATTGACTGAGCC